>NZ_MZMO01000001.1:2595306-2919719 GCF_002240565.1 Clavibacter michiganensis subsp. insidiosus
AGCGCGCCGAAGATGAGCGGGACCGACAGGGCCACCGTGCCCACCAGGAGGCCGGGCACCGGGATCGTCTGGCCCGCGGACGCCCAGGTGAGGAACGCGACCAGGAACAGGATCGCGAACACGGCGGTGAACCAGAGCGGCACCTTGGCCGACCGGCGCACCAGCACGGCGGACACCACGGTGAGCGCGGCCAGCACCACGGTGACGGCCACGCCCGTGGCGGCGGTCGGCAGCACGAGCGGCGCGAGCTGGATGAGGTCCGTGCTGGTGGAGAGGCCGAACGTGCTCGACCCCTCCCGGCGGAACAGCACGAACAGGACGAGCGAGATCACGGTGAAGACGCCGAAGGCGACGGGCGCCTTCCAGCTGGTCGCGACGGCGCGCTCGAGGGCGGCGGCCGCGGGGTCGTGCGGCGCGGGTGACGCCGACTGCGTGGGGGTCGTCGCGGTCATGAGGCGAGCGCCGCCTTCCGGATCCGGGTGGTGCGACGCGCCTGGCCCGGCGCGGGCAGGCGGAAGACCGCCCGCACGAGCGGGGGCGCCGCGATGAACAGGACGATGAGCGACTGGACGACCACGACGATGTCGATGGGGACGCCCTCGGCCGCCTGCATCGAGAAGCCGCCGGCCTTGAACGCGCCGAACAGGATCCCCGCGACGAAGACGCCCCACGGCCGGCTGCGGCCGAGCAGCGCCACCGTGATGGCGTCGAAGCCGATGCCCGCGTCGATCCCCGAGCTGAAGCCCGTGGTGACCGTGCCGAGCACCTGGCTCGCCCCGGCGAGGCCCGCGAGCCCGCCCGAGATGAGCATGGCGTAGAGGTAGGAGTTCTTCACGTCGATGCCGGCGACCCGCGCGGCGCTCGGGTTCTCGCCCACCGCGCGGAACCGGAAGCCGAGGCCCGAGCGGTTGAGGAGGTACCAGACGATCACGGTCGCGAGGACGACCACGAGGAAGCCCGCGTGCAGCGAGTACCCGTCGCCGAGGAGCGCCGGGAAGATCGCGGTGTCCTGCATCGCGGGCGTCTTCGGGTTGTTCGACCCGGGCGCCTGCAGGAGGCCCGGCGTCCGCAGCAGGTAGGAGATCAGGTAGAACGCGACGTAGTTGAGCATGATCGTGACGATCACCTCGTGCGCGCCGGTGCGCGCCTTGAGGAGGCCGACGATCCCGCCCCAGACCGCGCCGCCGACGATGCCCGCGCCGACGGCGAGCACCAGGTGGATCACGGGCGGGAGGTCGAAGCTGAAGCCGACCCAGCCGGCGCACGCGGCGGCGATGAGCATCTGGCCGCGGGCGCCGATGTTGAACAGGCCCACGCGGAACGCGAGCGCGACGCCGAGGCCGGCCGCGATGAGCGGGGTCGCGAAGGTCAGCGTCTCGGTGAGCGGCTTGATGCCGTTCGCGAAGCCCGGCCGGCGGAAGTTGTAGATCGACCCCTGGAAGAGCGCGGAGTACGCGCCCGAGGCGGCGTCCCATGCGGCCCGCAAGGTGTCCGTGGGGCGTTGGAAGAAGTATCCCGCCGCCTTCTGCGTCTCCTCGTCGGTGACCGCGATGAGCAGCGCGCCGACCACGAGCGAGAGCACGACCGCGAGCACCGACAGCAGCGCGCTGCCGGAGGCGATCTCGCGGAGGACCTGGCCGGCGCGGGATCCCCCGTCGCCGTCGGCGGTCGCCGCGGCGGGCACGCCCGCGGGCGCCTCGGCGCGCGTGGGGTCGCCCACGGATCCGGCCTCGCGACCGGAGGCGGGCAGCTGCCCCGCGGACGGGTCCTCGGGCCCCTGGCCCTCGGGACGAGTGGTGTCGTCGGTCATGCGGTGCGCCCTCCGGCGGTCGTGGGGGTGGGGACGGATGCGGGGACCTCGCCGGCCATCATGAGGCCGAGCACGTCGCGCGGGGTGTCGCCCGGGACGATGCCGACGATGCCGCCGCGGTACATCACGGCGATGCGGTCGGCCAGCGCCGCGACCTCGTCGAGCTCGGTGGAGACGACGATGACGGGGAGGCCGCGGTCGCGCGTCTCGACGACGCGCGTGTGCACGAACTCGATGGATCCGACGTCGAGGCCGCGCGTGGGCTGCGCCGCGACGAAGAGGCGGAGGTCCCGGCTGAGCTCGCGGGCGAGCACCACCTTCTGCGCGTTGCCGCCGGAGAGCCGGCCGACGTGCGTGTCGATGCCCTGCGTGCGGATGTCGAACTCGCGCACGCGGTCGCGCGCGAACTCGTCGAGGTAGCCGAGCTTCAGGGATCCGGCGACGACGAACGGCGGGCTGTCGGACCGGTCGAGCATGAGGTTCTCGGCGATGGTGAACTCGGGGACGAGCCCGTCCTCGTTGCGGTCCTCGGGCACGAAGCCCACGCCCGCGTCGAGCACCCGGCGGACGGAGCGGCCGGTGAGGCGCGTGCCGTCGAGGTCGATGGTGCCGGACACGCGCGCCTGGAGCCCGAGGATCGCCTCGGTGAGCTCGGTCTGGCCGTTGCCCTGCACGCCCGCGATGGCGAGGATCTCCCCCGCGTGCACCTCGAAGCTGACGCCGTCGACGACGACCTGGCCGGCCGCGTCGATCACCGTGAGGTCGCGCACCACGAGCGCGGCGTCGCCGGGCGTGGCCGGCTCCTTCGCCACCGTGAGCGACACGCTCCGGCCGACCATGAGCGACGCGAGCTCGGCGTTGCTGGCGGTGGGCTCGGCCTCGCCGACGACCTTGCCCAGCCGGATGACGGTGATGCGGTCCGCGACCTCGCGCACCTCGCGCAGCTTGTGGGTGATGAAGACGATGCCCGTTCCGGCGTCCCGCAGCTGCTTCATGATGACCATGAGCTCGTCGGTCTCCTGCGGCGTGAGCACGGCGGTCGGCTCGTCGAACACGAGCACCTCGGCGTCGCGCGACAGGGCCTTGATGATTTCGACGCGCTGCTGCACGCCGACGGGCAGGTCGGCGACGAGCGCGTCGGGATCCACGTCGAAGCCGAAGCGGGCGGAGATCTCGCGCACCTTCGCGCGGGCGCCGGCCAGGTCGAGCCGACCGCCGAGCTTCGTCTCCTCGTGGCCGAGCATGACGTTCTCCGCGACCGTGAAGACGGGGATGAGCATGAAGTGCTGGTGCACCATGCCGATGCCGGCCGCCATCGCGTCGCCGGGTCCGGCGAAGCGGGCCACCCGGTCGTCGAGGAGGATCTCGCCCTCCTCCGCCTGGTACAGGCCGTAGAGGACGTTCATCAGCGTGGACTTGCCGGCGCCGTTCTCGCCCAGGAGGCAGTGGATCTCCCCCGGCTGGACAACGAGGTCGATGTGGTCGTTGGCGACCAGGGCGCCGAAGCGCTTGGTGATGCCCCGCAGTTCGAGCTTCATCGGATCAATCCTGTCGGTGGTTCGGGTGGACACGCGGCGGGGGGACCGGCGCCTGCCGATCCCCCCGCGGTGCGTTCGATGCTACTTCGTAAGCGACGACGGCGACTCGACCGCGATCGAGCCGTCGATGATGCCGGCCTTGATCGTCTCGAGCTCGCCCGAGAGGTCCGACGGGACCTCGGACTCGTAGTCGTGGAACGAGGCGATGTCCACGCCGCCGTTCTTGAGCGTGCCCACGTAGGGCGTGGCGTCGAACTTGGCGTCCGCCGCCGTCTTCACGACGTCCTCGACGCCCGCGTCGATGCCCTTGAGCACCGAGGTGAGGAAGAGGTCCTTGAGGTCGGGCGCGGTCTCGTACGCGTCGGAGTCGACGCCCACCATGACGACCTTCTTGTCGCTGGAGTCGCGGATGGCCTCGCCGGCGCTGAGGAAGATCGGTCCGCCGACGGGCATGATGACGTCCGCGCCCTGGTCGATGAGGGTCTGGGCCGCGGTCTTGGCCGTCTGGTTGGCGACGAACTCGCCGGTGAACGACCCGCTCTGGCTCGCGACGTCCCAGCCGATGGCCTTGACGTCCTTGCCCTTCTGCTCGTTGTAGTAGTTCACGCCGTCGACGAAGCCGTCCATGAAGATCGTGACGGTCGGGATCTGCAGGCCGCCGAAGGTCCCGACCGTGGCGGTCTTCGAGTAGGCCGCCGCCGCGTAGCCCGCGAGGAACGCGGCCTCGCTGGTGTTGAAGGTGATGGGCTTGACGTTCGGGGCGTCGATCGAGGCGTCGTCGATGATCGCGTACTCGATCTCGGAGTTGGCGGCCGCCGCCTCCTTGGTGGCGTCCGCCAGCAGGAAGCCGACGGTGACGATGAGGCCGCAGCCCTGGTCGGCGAGGTTCGTGAGGTTCGGCGCGAAGTCGGTCTCCGCGGCGGACTCGACCGTCTTCGGGGTCTCGAGGCCGAGGTCGGTGGCCGCCCTGGTGAGGCCCTCGAAGCCGAGCTGGTTGAACGACTTGTCGTCGAAGCCGCCGGAGTCGGAGACCATGCAGGAGACGAGGTCGCTCTTGGCGGCGCCGCCGGTGCCTCCCGCGGTCGACTCGGGGGCGGCGCCGCAGCCCGCGAGGATCGCGGTGATGCCGACGGCGGCGAGACCGCCGAGGGCGGCCTTTCGGGTGGTGATGGTCACTGTGGCCTCCAGGTGCAGCCCGGGTCAGCCGGGCGATGTGCGTTCATGTTACCCATGCACGGGAATGCATCCCGCGCCCGGATCGGGCCGCCCGGCGCAAGCGTTATCGATCCGCGACGGCCCCGAAACACCGCGGCAACACGGGCTCTGCTATGGCGTCGAGACCGACTTCACCTGCACGTCGCCGGAGACGATCCGGGCCTTCAGCGCGTCGAGCTCGGACTGCAGCTCGGGCGACACCTCGGCGGCGAGGTCGTGGTACTCCGCGAGGCCCACGCCGCCGTTCGCGAGCGTGCCCACGTAGGGCTCCGAGGAGAAGGACCCCTCCTGGTCGTCGGCCACGATGTCGACCACGGCCTGGCCCGTGTCCTTGAGCACGCTCGTGAGCAGGAGCGGCCGGTACTCGGCGGGCAGGGTGTCGTAGCCGTCGTTGTCGACCCAGATGAGCTTGCCGCTGCCGTGCGCGAGGATCGCCGACGCCGCGCCCTCCCCCACCTGACCCGCCACCGGCATGATCACGTCGGCGCCCTGGTCGAGCAGGTTCTGCGTGGTGGTCTGGCCCTTCGACACGTCCTCGAAGTCGCCGGTGAAGGTGCCGTCCTGCGCGGCGGCGTCCCAGCCGAGCGCGACGACGCTCGTGCCGTGCGCCTGGTTGTAGGCGGCCACGCCGTCGACGAAGCCGTCCATGAAGAGGGTGACGGGCGGCTGGTTGCCGCCGCCGAAGGTGCCGACCTTGCCCGTCTCGCTCACGCCCGCCGCGAGGTAGCCCGCGAGGTAGGACGCCTGCGCGGTGTCGAAGACGAGCGGCTTGACGTTCGGGGCGTCGACGACCTCGTCGACGATGGAGAAGTGCACGTCCGGGTTCTCCGCGGCCGCCGCCGACGTGGCCTCCGCCAGCTCGTAGCCGACGGTGAGGATGAAGCCGCAGCCCGTGCCGACCGCCTGCTCGACGTTCGGGGCGAGGTCGGTCTCCGACGTGGACACGAGGACGTCGGCCTGGATCCCCAGCTCCTGCTCCGCGCGCTGCAGCCCCTCCCAGCTCGACTGGTTGAAGGAGCGGTCCTGCAGGCCGCCGGAGTTGGTCACCATGCGGGCGCAGTAGTCACTCGCGGCCGCCGAGGTGGCGCCGGGCTCGGGGGCCGCGCCGCACCCGGCGAGGGCCGCGGCGGAGAGGAGGGCGATGGGCAGGATGGCGGCGCGGACGACGCGGCGGGTGCGGGGCATCCCCGGAATCTAACCGGGGCGCTCCCGGCCCCTTCCGGCCGCGGAGAGCGCCTGAGGGGTTCGTTACCCCTTCGTTACAGGACGTCCGTCCCGCCGCTGAGCTTGAGCGCGTCCACCACGCTCTTGACGCGCTGCGCGTTCTCCTTCGTCGTCACGAGCAGGGCGTCGGGGGTGTCCACGACGACGATGTCGCGCACGCCGATGAGGCTGATCACGCGCTTGCTGTTGGCCACGACGATGCCGCTCGACGCGTCCGACAGGACGCGCGCGTCCTCGCCGAGGATCACGAGGTCGGACTTGCGGCCGCTCGAGTGCATCTTGGCGACGGAGGCGAAGTCGCCCACGTCGTCCCAGGTGAAGCGGCCGGGGATCACGGCGAGCGCGCCCCGGGCGGCGGCGGGCTCGGCGACCGCGTAGTCGATGGCGATCTTCTTGAGGTTCGGCCACACGCGGTCGACGACGACGCCGCGGTCGGCGGTGTCCCAGGCCTCGGCGAGCTCGAGCACGCCCTTGAGCAGCTCGGGCTCGGTGCGGCCGAGCTCCTCGAGCAGGCGGTCGGCGCGGGCGATGAACATGCCCGCGTTCCAGAGGTGCGTGCCGCCCTTCACGTAGCCGCGGGCGACGCCGATGCTCGGCTTCTCCACGAACGACGCGACCTCGAGGGCGTGCGGGGCGTCGGGGATGCTGAGCGCCTTGCCGGTGTGGATGTAGCCGAATCCGGTCGCGGGCTCCGTGGGCGTGATGCCGATGGTGGTGATGTAGCCGGCGTCGGCGGCGATGACGGCCTCGCGCACGGTGTCGCGGAAGCGGTTCGGGTCGGCGATGACGTGGTCGGCGGCGAACGAGCCGATGATGACGCCGGGCTCCCGGCGCTGGAGGATGGCCGCCGCGAGCGCGATGGCCGCGGTGCTGTCCCGTCCCTCGCTCTCGAGGACCACGTTGGGGTCGGTGAGCTCGGGGAGCTGAGCCTCGACGGCGGCGCGGTGCGCGCGGCCGGTGACCACCATGATCCGGTCCTCGCCGGACAGGGGCGCCAGGCGCTCCCAGGTGTCGCGGAGGAGCGTGCGGCCGGAACCGGTGAGGTCGTGGAGGAACTTCGGGGCGTCAGCGCGGGACAGCGGCCAGAGGCGCGAGCCCACGCCCCCCGCGGGGATCACGCTGTAGAAACGGGAGATCGCGCTCGTCTGCTCGGTCATGCGCCCACACTATCGGCACCCTGGGAAGCAGCCGGATGCGCCGAGTTCACGCGACGGCAACGGGGCGTTCACGGGTCCGCGGCGACGGCGACGGCGCCCGTCCCTAGCGTCGAGGTCATGCGCGTAGCCGTCGTCAGCGAGAGCTTCCTCCCCACCGTCAACGGCGTCACCACGAGCGTCTGCCGGGTGCTCGAGCACCTGCGGGACCGCGGGCACCAGGCCATCGTGATCGCCCCGGACGCCGGCGCCCCGTCCGAGTTCGCGGGCTTCCCCGTCCATGGCGTGCCCGCCTTCGCCTACCGCCAGTTCCCCGTCGGGATCCCCAGCCCCCAGGTGCTGCGCCTCCTCACCGACTTCGCGCCGGACGTGCTGCACGCCGCGTCCCCCCTCTTCCTGGGCGCGCAGGCCATCGCGGCCGCGACGCGCATCGACACGCCCTCCGTCGCCATCTTCCAGACGGACGTCGCGGGCTACGCGCGCCGCAACCGGCTGGCCGCCACCGCGCCGTACGTGTGGCGGCTCGTGCGCTGGATCCACCAGGGCGCCGACCTGACCCTCGCGCCCTCGAGCGCCGCGGCCGCCGACCTCGCCGCGGCGGGCGTCGAGCGCGTCGCCCGCTGGGGCCGCGGCGTCGACCTCGACCGCTACCACCCGCGCAACCGGGCCATGGAGGACGCGGTGGCGCTGCGGCACCGCGTCGCGCCAGGCGGCGAGACGGTCGTCGGCTACGTGGGCCGCATCGCCCCCGAGAAGCAGCTCGAGCGCCTCCAGGCCCTCCGCGGGATCCGCGGCGTGCGCTTCCTCATCGCCGGAGACGGCCCGAGCCAGGCCTCCGCCCGACGTGCGCTGGCGGGCATGCCCGTCACCTGGCTCGGCCGCGTGGGCGGTCGCGAGCTCGCGGCCGCGTACGCCGCCATGGACGTGTTCGTGCACACCGGCACGGAGGAGACGTTCGGCCAGACCGTGCAGGAGGCGCACGCGTCCGGCCTCCCGGTGGTCGCGCCGCACGCCGGCGGCCCGATCGACCTGGTCGACCACGGGACGGACGGGTTCCTCTTCGACCCCGCCTCGCCCCGGGACGCGCACCTGCGACGGCTCGTCGACGAGCTCGTCGGGAGCGAGCCCATGCGGCTGCGGATGGGCGAGGCCGGCCGCCGCGCGGTCCTCGGCCGCTCCTGGGCCACGATCGGCGACGAGCTCATCGGGCACTACGGCCGTGCCGTCTCAGCCCGCCGGTCGGCGCTCCAGGCGACCGACCCCGCGGGCGCCGGGCCCGTCCCCGTCGTCGCCTGATCTGGTCGCCGACGGCCCTCGCCCCCTTAGGGTGCCCTAACGGGTGACCGCGCGGACCCGGGCCGTAGACTCGACGGCGACGCGCAATGTCGGCGCGAAGGCGCTCCGCCCACGGGGCACCAGCATCAGGGAGGGTCGTTCCGTGTCCATCAAGACGGCAGGAACCCGCGAACCGCACATCGCTCGCGCACCGAAGGTCCCCGCGGGGACGCTGTACCGGGGCCGCGAGGGCATGTGGTCATGGGTGCTGCACCGCATCACCGGCGTGTCCATCTTCTTCTTCCTCCTGGTGCACGTGCTCGACACGAGCCTCATCCGCGTCAGCCCCGAGGCCTACAACGCGGTCATCGGCACCTACAAGAACCCCATCATGGGCATCGGCGAGGTCGCCCTCGTCGGCGCCATCGGGTTCCACGCGCTCAACGGGCTGCGGATCATCCTCATCGACTTCTGGCGATTCGGCGCCAAGCACCAGCGCCTCATGTTCTACGTGGTCATCGGGCTGTGGGTCGTTCTCATGGCCGGCTTCGTGCCGCGCCACCTCATCAACGTGTTCAGCGAAGCGGGATGGATCTGATCATGAGCGACATCGCACAGCAGGTGAGCATCGAGCGTCCCCGCCAGCCCCGGCAGCCGCGCAAGCAGGGCGGCGTCAACTGGGAGAAGTGGGGCTGGATGTACATGCGCGCCTCGGGCGTCGTGCTCGTCGTGCTCATCTTCGGCCACCTCTACGTCAACCTCATCAACGGCGAGGGCATCAAGGCCATCGACTTCGCGTTCGTGGGCGGCAAGCTCTCCGACCCGTTCTGGAAGGTGTGGGACATCGCGCTGCTCTGGCTCGCGGTCATCCACGGCGCCAACGGCATGCGCACACTGGTGAACGACTACGCGGCGTCGCCCCGCACCCGCACGATCCTGAAGGGCGCGCTCGTCACGTCCACGGTCGTCCTGCTGGTGCTCGGCACGCTGGTCGTCTTCACCTTCGACCCGTGCCCCGCCGGCCAGCCCGCGGACCTGCTCCCCTCCTTCTGCGGCGACCTGTAGCCCGCTTCCCCATCCGCCTCGAGAAAGAAGCCCGTGACCACTGACACCGCGACCCCCGGTTCCGAGCCCTCCGCGAGCACCATCGTGGACGGCGTCCACTACCACCAGTTCGACATCGTGATCGTGGGTGCGGGCGGCGCCGGCATGCGCGCGGCGATCGAGGCGGGACCGCAGGCGAACACGGCCGTCATCTCCAAGCTCTACCCGACGCGCTCCCACACGGGCGCAGCACAGGGCGGCATGGCCGCGGCGCTCGCGAACGTCGAGGAGGACAGCTGGGAGTGGCACACCTTCGACACCGTCAAGGGCGGCGACTACCTCGTCGACCAGGACGCGGCGGAGATCCTCGCCAAGGAGGCCATCGACGCGGTCATCGACCTCGAGAACATGGGCCTCCCCTTCAACCGCACGCCCGACGGCAAGATCGACCAGCGGCGGTTCGGCGGGCACACGGCCGACCACGGCAAGAGCCCCGTCCGCCGCTCCTGCTACGCGGCCGACCGCACGGGCCACATGATCCTGCAGACGCTGTACCAGAACTGCGTCAAGTTCGGCATCAACTTCTTCAACGAGTTCTACGTGCTCGACCTCGTGATGGCCGAGGTCGACGGCAAGGAGCAGCCCGCGGGCGTCGTGGCCCTCGAGCTGTCGACCGGCGAGATCCACGTCTTCCAGTCGAAGGCCGTCATCTTCGCCACGGGCGGCTTCGGCAAGATCTACAAGACGACCTCGAACGCGCACACGCTCACGGGCGACGGCGTCGGGATCATCTGGCGCAAGGGCCTGCCGCTCGAGGACATGGAGTTCTTCCAGTTCCACCCGACCGGGCTCGCCGGCCTCGGCATCCTCCTCTCGGAGGCCGCCCGCGGCGAGGGCGCGATCCTCCGCAACAGCGAGGGCGAGCGCTTCATGGAGCGGTACGCCCCCACCATCAAGGACCTCGCTCCCCGCGACATCGTCGCGCGCTGCATGGCGACCGAGATCCGCGAGGGCCGCGGCGCCGGCCCGAACAAGGACTACGTCTACCTCGACATCACGCACCTCGAGCCCGCCGTCATCGACGCCAAGCTCCCGGACATCACGGAGTTCGCGCGCACGTACCTCGGCGTCGAGCCCTACACGGAGCCCGTGCCCGTGCTCCCCACCGCGCACTACGCGATGGGCGGCATCCCCACGAACATCAAGGCCGAGGTGCTGTCCGACAACACCACCGTGGTGCCGGGCCTGTACGCGGCCGGCGAGTGCGCGTGCGTCTCGGTGCACGGATCCAACCGCCTGGGCACGAACTCGCTCCTCGACATCAACGTGTTCGGCAAGCGCGCGGGCAACTACGCGGCCGAGTACGTGAAGACGGTCGACTTCACGCCGCTGCCCGCCGACTCGGCCGACTTCGTGAAGGGCCTCGTCGAGGGCGCCCGGAACTCCAACGGCACCGAGCGGATCTCGACCCTGCGTCGCGAGCTGCAGGAGTCGATGGACCGCAACGCCCAGGTGTTCCGCACCGAGGACACGCTGATCGAGGTCACCAAGGTGATCGCCGACCTGCGCGAGCGGTACACGAACATCCAGGTGCAGGACAAGGGCCAGCGCTTCAACACGGACCTGCTCGAGGCCATCGAGCTCGGGTTCCTGCTCGACCTCGCGGAGGTCGTCGTCTACTCGGCGATGTACCGCAAGGAGAGCCGCGGCGGCCACTTCCGCGAGGACTTCCCGAAGCGCGACGACGAGAACTACATGGTCCACACCATGGCGTACCTCACCGGCGACGCGCACAGCACGGACGCCGGCGACCACATCAAGCTGAGCACCAAGCCCGTGGTCATCACGAACTACCAGCCGATGGAGCGGAAGTACTGACCCTCGGGTCAGCGCCGCCGCACATCACCGCATCACCGATCGGAATAGGACCGCACACGTGAGCACCGCAACCCTGGACGCACCCCCCGCGGGAGAGGCCTCGGCCATCCCCACCTTCACGGTGACCCTGATCATCCGCCGCTTCATCCCCGGCCAGGACGCCGAGCCGAGGTGGGAGGACTTCGACGTCGAGGTGTACCCGACCGACCGCATCCTCGACGCGCTGCACAAGATCAAGTGGGAGCAGGACGGGTCGCTGACCTTCCGCCGCTCCTGCGCGCACGGCGTGTGCGGATCCGACGCGATGCGCATCAACGGCCGCAACCGCCTGGCGTGCAAGACGCTGATCAAGGACCTCGACATCGACCAGCCCATCTACGTGGAGGCCATCAAGGGCCTGCCGCTGGAGAAGGACCTGGTCGTCGACATGGAGCCGTTCTTCGAGTCGTTCCGCGACGTGCAGCCGTTCCTCATCTCGAACACGAAGCCGGAGAAGGGCAAGGAGCGGATCCAGTCCGCGGCCGAGCGCGCCCGCTTCGACGACACCACCAAGTGCATCCTCTGCGCCGCGTGCACGTCGTCCTGCCCCGTGTTCTGGACGGACGGCCAGTACTTCGGCCCCGCCGCCATCGTCAACGCGCACCGCTTCATCTTCGACTCGCGCGACGAGTCGAACGTGCGCCTCGACATCCTCAACGACAAGGAGGGCGTGTGGCGCTGCCGCACGACCTTCAACTGCTCCGAGGCGTGCCCCCGTGGCATCCAGGTGACGCAGGCGATCGCCGAGGTCAAGCAGGCGATCATGCGCGGCAAGGCGTAGCGACCCCGCTCCCCCGCAGACGGACGGCCCCGCAGCTCCTCGGAGCGGCGGGGCCGTCGTCGTCCGTGCGCGCCTAGCTGTACTGAGTCATCACGTTGGTGACACTCGGGCCGCGGGCGTCAGCCCGTGGCTCGAGTGGATTCGTTCAGTGTTGTAGTGCTGGATCCACGGATCAAGGGCGTCGGTTCTGGCTTGGTTGCTGGTGAAGGGTTGCCGGTAGGCCCACTCGGTCGCGAGGGTGCGGTTGAAGCGTTCGACCTTGCCGTTCTGCCAGGGGCAGTGCGGGCGGATGAACTTCTGCCTCGCACCGAGCTGCGTGACCGCGTTCTGGAACGCGGCCGAGTGCCGGTAGGCGAACGCGTTGTCCGTCAGGACCCGTTCGATGCGGGTGATGCCGTGCTCGGCGAAGTACGCCGCGGCCCGGGTCAGGAACCCTGCCGCGGTCACGCCCTTCTCGTCCGGGTGGATCTCCGCGTAGGCGAGGCGGGTGTGGTCATCGACCACGGCGTGGACGTAATCGAACCCGATCCCACGACCACGAACCTGTTCGCTGCGGCCATGCGCCCGCCAGCCGCCGCCGTCCGGGATCCGGCCGAGCTTCTTCACGTCGACGTGGATCAGGTCGCCGGGATGCTCATGCTCGTACCGGTTTGCCGTCGACCGGGATGCCCGGATCACGGCCCCGGTGACGGGGTCCAACCATGCCAACGGCGGTGCCCCGTGCCGCCGCAGGACGCGGGAGATCGTGCGGGCTGGAACACCGGTCACCGGCGCCAACCGGGCAGGACCTGATCGCAATCGGGTCCTCGCTTCCACGACGGCTCGTTCTCGTTCCGGGCTCGTCCTCGTCGGCACCCGTCTCGGCCTCGAGGACCGGTCCGACAAGCCTTCGAAACCCTCGGACCGGAACCGATTCACCCACCGATGCGCGCACTGACGCGACACACCGAGTTCGCGCGCGACATGCGAGACCGGCCGACGATCCTCGACCACCCGCCGCACGAGGAGAACCCTCCCGTGAACCGTCAGACGAGCATTAGCGTGGGACATCGAGGCCTCCTGGCAGTGGCAGAACTAGACAGCTCCATCAAGCCAGGAGGCCTCCTCACACGCCCCGAAGTGTCACCAACGTCATGGCCGGGTACACCTAGCGCTCGGCGAGGATGCGCTCGGCGGCCGCGCGCGCCTCGGCCGCGGTGCGAGCGCCGACGACGGCAGCGGCGGCCGCGCGCGCGTCGTCGATCGTGCGGTGCGACAGCTCCAGGCGGACATCGGCGAGCGCGGCCGGGGTCATCGAGAGGGTCGTGGCGCCGAGGCCGACGAGGACGACCGCGAGGAGCGGATCCGCCGCCGCCTCGCCGCAGATGCCGACGGGCGTGCCCGACGCGCGGCCCGCGTCGCCGAGGGTCCGCACGAGGCGGAGGACAGCCGGGTGCCACGGGTCCTGGTAGGACGCGACCGAGCCGAGCAGGCGGTCCGCCGCCATCGTGTACTGGGTGAGGTCGTTCGTGCCGACGCTCACGAAGTCGGCGACCTCGACGACCTGGTCGGCGAGGAGCGCGAGCGACGGCACCTCGGCCATGACGCCGACCGTGCGGAGGCCCAGCTCACGGCCGAGCTCCACGAAGTACGCGGTCTCCTCGGCGTCGGCGACCATGGGCGCCATGACCCACAGGTCGGCGTCGGTGGCCGCGTCAGCCGCGGCGAGGGCGGTGAGCTGGTCGCGGAGGATCCGCTCGTTCGCCCGCAGCGCGCGGAGCCCGCGGAGGCCCAGCGCGGGGTTCTCCTCGTCGGCGTCGGTGAGGAAGGCGAGCGGCTTGTCCGCGCCGGCGTCGAGCGCGCGGACGACGACCTTGCGGCCCGGGAACGCCTCGAGGAGCGCGGTGTACTGCGCGGTCTGGGCGGCGACGGACGGCGCCTCGGCGGCGTCGAGGAAGAGGAACTCGGTGCGGAAGAGGCCGACGCCCTCGGCGCCGAGCTCGACCGCGCGCGCGGCCTCCGCCGGGGATCCGAGGTTGGCGAGGAGCGGCACGGGCGTGCCGTCGGCCAGCGCGCCGTCGGTGATGGGGGCGGCGAGCGCCTCCTCGCGGGCGCGGATCCGGCGGAGGGCGTCCTCGCGCTCGGCGTCGGACGGGTCCGCGATGACGAGGCCGGCGGCGGCGTCGACGACGACCTCGGTGCCCTCCGCGAGCTCGGCCGCGCCCGTCGCGCCGACGATGGCGGGGATGGAGCGGCTGCGGGCGAGGATCGCGGTGTGGCTGGTGGGGCCGCCGTCGGTGGTGACGAGGGCGAGCACCCGGTCGAGCTCGAGGAGCGCGGTGTCGGCCGGGGCGAGGTCGCGGGCGACGAGGACGAAAGGCGCGTCGGCCGTGGGGATGCCGGGCGCGGGCACGCCGCGGAGCCGGGCGATGACGCGCTGGGCGACGTCCGCGAGGTCCGCCGCGCGCTCGGCCATGTAGCCGCCCATGCCCGTGAGCAGCTCCTGGAAGGTGGCGAACGCCTCGAACACGGCGCGCTCCCCCGAACGGCCCTGGCCGACGAGGCGGCCGACCGAGTCGAGGAGCGCGGGGTCGCGGGCAATGAGCGACTGGGCGTCGAGCACGTCCTTCGCGTCGCCGCCGGCACGGGCGCCGCGCTCGGCGAGGTCGTCCGCGGTGGCGGCGAGGGCGTCGGCGACGCGCGCGACCTCGGCCTCCGCGTCGCCCGCGAAGGGCTCCGTGCCGGGCTCGGGCAGCGGGTCGGGCATCCGTATGACGGGGCCGGTGGCCACTCCGTGTCCTACTCCGATGCCGGTGATGCGCACAGGGACTCCCTCGCTCGGGTGCGTGACGCGCGGACGGACGTCGTCGGCGCGGGTGGCCATCCGGTCGGGCTGCCGGAACGGCCCGTCCACGCTACCAGGGGCCCGGCGGCCCGTATCCTCGGGGGATGACCGCCCCCGACGGCCGCGGACGCCCCGCATCCCCCTCCTCCAGCGCGACGCCCGCGGAGCCCGCCGCGCCCACCGGCATCCCGGCCCTGTTCGCGCGCGTGATGGGGCTGAAGCCCGTGCGCGTCTTCCTCGCGTACGGCGCCACCGGCGGGCCGATCCTCGCGGCCGGCATGTCGTACCAGGCGGTCTTCGCGGTGTTCGCGGCGCTCGCGGTCGGGTTCTCGGTGGCGGGATCCGTGCTCGCGGACAACCCGGCGCTCCTCGACTCGCTCCTGAGCCTGATCCAGGGCGCGGTGCCCGGCCTCTTCGGGCCCGACGGCGTGATCAAGGACCCGCAGGAGCTGCTCAAGTCGAGCGCCATCTCCATCGGCATCGTGGGCTCCATCGGCCTCCTCGTCACCGCGCTCGGCTGGCTGGCCTCCACGCGCGACTCGGTGCGCCGCATCTTCGAGCTACCGCCGCCCACCGCGTTCTTCCTGCTCCTCAAGGTCAAGGACCTCGGGCTCGCCCTGGTCTTCGCGCTCGCCATGGTCCTCTCGGCTGCGCTCTCGGTCGTGAGCACCGGGCTCCTCGGGTTCGTGTTCGGGCTGCTGCAGGTGGGCGAGGACTCGCTCCTCGCTATCGTCGTCGGGCGCACCGTGGGGCTCGCCCTCGTGCTCGCGCTCGACACGGCCGTGCTCGCGGGCGCCTACCGGATCCTCTCGGGCGTCAGGATCCCGCGGCCGCAGCTCCTGCAGGGCGCGCTCCTCGGCGGCGTCGCCATGGGCGTGCTCAAGGTGCTCGGCACGGCGCTCCTCGGCGGCGCGAGCCGGAACCCGCTGCTCGCGTCGTTCGCGGTGATCATCGGGCTCCTGATCTGGTTCAACCTCATCTGCCAGGTCATCCTGATCTGCGCGTCGTGGATCGCCGTGAGCATGGCGGACAAGGGCATCGACGCCCGCGACCTCACCCCCGAGCAGCTCGAGAAGGAGCGGCTCGCGAAGCTCGACGAGGCCCGCCGGATCCTCGAGGAGGAGGAGCGCGCCCGGGAGCGGGAACGGTACGACCAGTCGCGCGGCATCACGCGGGTGCTGCTCGGGCTGCGTCGTCGACGCCGCCGTTAGGATCGAGACCATGCCCTCGAACCTCCGCGTCGCGTCCATCAACACGAACGGCATCCGGGCCGCGTTCCGCAAGGGCATGGGCGACTGGCTCGCCACGCGCGACGTCGACATCCTCGCCATCCAGGAGGTCCGCGCCGAGACGAGCGACATCGAGGGCCTCCTCGGCCCCGAGTGGCACGTGCTGCACGACGCCGCGACCGCCAAAGGCCGCGCGGGCGTGGCCATCGCGAGCCGCCGCCGCGCCGAGATCCACCGCGTCGCCATCGGCGAGGAGGACTTCGACAGCGCGGGCCGCTGGCTCGAGGCCGACTACGACGTCGACGGCACGATCGTCACGGTCGTGAGCGCCTACGTGCACTCCGGCGAGGTCGGCACCCCGAAGCAGGACGAGAAGTGGAAGTTCCTCGACGGGATGGAGCGGCGCCTGCCCGAGATCGCCGCGCACTCCGAGCTCGCCGTCGTGGTGGGCGACCTCAACGTCGGGCACCGCGAGCTCGACATCCGCAACTGGAAGGGCAACGTGAAGCGCGCCGGGTTCCTGCCGCGCGAGCGGGCCTACCTCGACCGGATCCTCGGCGCGCGCGGCGAGGAGGTCACGGGCGTCGACGGATCCACCGGCCCCGGCCTCGGCTGGGTCGACGTGGGCCGCCAGCAGGCCGGCGAGGTCGACGGCCCGTACACGTGGTGGAGCTGGCGCGGCAAGGCGTTCGACAACGACACCGGCTGGCGCATCGACTACCAGCTCGCGACCCCGGCCCTCGCCGAGAAGGTCACGGGCTACGCGGTCGACCGCGCCGAGGCGTACGACCAGCGATGGTCGGACCACACGCCCGTGGTCGTCGACTACGCGATCTGACCCGTCGCCCGCACCCCGCGCTCCACTCCCCCTCCGCGCCGCACCGGCGCCCCGCGAGCGCCCCGCGCTCCCCCTCACGAAGGCATCGCCATGACCGCACGTCCCGTCCTCTTCTCCGGCATGCAGCCGTCCGCCGACTCGCTGCAGATCGGCAACTACATCGGCGCGCTCCTCCAGTGGAAGGAGATGCAGACCACGCATGACGCCGTGTTCTGCGTCGTCGACCTGCACGCCATCACCGTGCCGCAGGAGCCCGCGGCGCTCCGCGCGAGCACCCGGCGCACCGCCACGCAGTACATCGCGGCGGGCATCGACCCGGCCGTCTCGACGCTGTTCGTGCAGTCGCACGTGTCGGCGCACACCGAGCTCGCGTGGATCCTCAACACGCTCACCGGCTTCGGCGAGGCCAGCCGCATGACCCAGTTCAAGGACAAGTCGCAGAAGCAGGGCGCCGACGCGACGACGCTCGGGCTCTTCGCGTACCCGACGCTCATGGCGGCCGACATCCTGCTCTACGGCACCGAGGTCGTGCCCGTGGGCGACGACCAGAAGCAGCACGTGGAGCTCACGCGCGACCTCGCGAAGCGCTTCAACTCGCGGTTCGGCGACGTGTTCCGGATCCCGGAGCCGATGATCCAGAAGGACACGGCCCGCATCTACGACCTGCAGGACCCGACGTCGAAGATGAGCAAGTCCGCCGCCAGCGACGCGGGCGTGGTGTGGCTGCTGGACGAGCCCGCGAAGACGGCGAAGAAGATCCGCTCCGCCGTCACCGACACGGGCCGCGAGGTGCGCTTCGACCGCGACGAGAAGCCCGGCGTCTCGAACCTCCTCACGATCCTCTCGGCCTTCGAGGGCACGGCCGTGCCGGCGCTCGAGGAGCGGTACGCGGGCCGCGGCTACGGCGACCTGAAGAAGGACGTGGCCGAGACCGTCACCGGCGTGTTCGAGCCGATCCGCGCGCGGACCCTGGAGCTCCTCGACGACCCGGCGGAGCTCGACCGCGTGCTCGCCGGCAACGCCGCGCGCGCCGAGGAGCGGGCCGACGCCATGCTCGCCCGCGTGTACGACGCCGTCGGACTGGTGCGGCGCGCCCGATGACCCTGCGGCTGGTCCTGCTCGACCTCGACGACACGCTGGTGGACCACCGCGGCGCCGTGGCCGACGGGATCACCGCGCACCTCGTCGCGCGGGGCCTCCTGGACGCGGCCGACGCCGCCGAGCGCGACCGGGCCGTCGCGCTGTGGGTCGCGCTGGAGGAGGAGCACTACCACCGGTACCTCGCGGGCGAGCTCGACTACACCGGGCAGCGCCGGGCGCGGGCGCGCGGGTTCCTGGCCGCCTGGGGATCGGGCGACGCCGCCGACCTCGCCGCCACGCTCGCGGACGACGACGCCGCGACCGACGCCTGGTTCGGCGGCTACCTCACCGGGTACGAGGCGTCGTGGCGCGCGCTGCCGGGAGCGGTGGCCGCGCTCGACGAGATCGCGCGCCGGCACCCGGGCCTGCGATTCGGCGTCGTGACCAACGGCGAGCGCAGCCAGCAGGAGCCGAAGATCCAGGCGGCCGGGCTCACCGACCGCCTGTCCCCCGTCGTCTGCTCCGGCGACCTGGGCTTCACCAAGCCCGACCCGCGCATCTTCCTGCTCGCGTGCCGGCAGGCGGGCGCGGATCCGGCCGACGCCGTGATGGTGGGCGACCGGCTCCGCACCGACGCGGTCGGGGCGGTCGACGCGGGCCTGGCCGGTGGCGTCTGGTTCGACGCCCTCGGCGACGGGGACGCTCCCCCGCCCGCCGACGTCGTGCGGATCACCGCGCTCGCTGGCCTCGCCGACGCCGTGGACCGCGTCGGCGTCCGCTGACGGCGTAGGTCGCGGAGCGTCACGGACGACGGCCCTCCAGCCGCGTGGGCTAATCTCGAGGCATACACGTGCTCCGGGGTCGGTGGAAATCCGAGCCGGCGGTGACAGTCCGCGAACGGACGATGCGCGACCGGGTCCCCGGGAGCCTCGTCCGCCGATCCGGTGGGATTCCGGGACCGACGGTGAGAGTCCGGATGGGAGGCGCACGCGGCGCCAGCGACCCTGCCGGCGTCGAGGTCTCGTCGACCGCGCCCGGAGTCCGTCCACGGACGAGGACACCATGCATGACGACCCGACGGCAGCCGCGCACGCGCAGGCGGTGAGCGGACCCGCGGCAGCCGACCCCGCGCTCGAGCGCGCCATGCGCCGCGGCCTCGAGCTCGCCGCCGAGGGCCCCGCGTGGGGCCCGAACCCGCGCGTCGGCTGCGTGATCCTCGACGCCTCCGGCCGCGTCATCGCCGAGGGTCGCCACCGCGGCGCCGGATCCGCCCACGCCGAGGTCGACGCGCTGCGACAGCTGCCCGCGGGCGGCGCACGCGGGGCCACCGCGGTCGTCACGCTCGAGCCCTGCAACCACACGGGCCGCACCGGGCCGTGCGCCGCCGCGCTCATCGAGGCGGGCGTCGCGCGCGTCGCCTACGCGGTCGCCGACCCGGGCGCCGAGTCCTCCGGTGGCGCGGCCCGCCTGCGCGCCGCGGGCGTCGAGGTCGTGCCCGGCGTGCTCGTCGACGAGGCGGAGGAGTTCCTGCGGGCGTGGCTCGGATCCGCGCGGCTCGGCCGCCCGTTCGTCACCGCGAAGTGGGCCTCCAGCCTCGACGGCCGCATCGCCGCCGCCGACGGCACGAGCCGCTGGATCACCGGGTCCGCCGCGCGCCGCGACGTGCACCGCCGTCGCGCGGAGGCCGACGCGATCCTCGTGGGCACCGGCACCGTGCTCGCCGACGACCCCGCCCTCACCGCCCGGCGGCCCGACGGGATCCCGTACCCGCACCAGCCCGCGCCCGTCGTGCTCGGCGACCGCGCGATCCCCGACGACGCGGCCGTGCACCGGCACCCGCGCCGGCTCATCCGGATCGCGGGCCACGACCCCGCGGAAGCGCTCGCGGAGCTCGGCCGCCGCGGCATCCGGCACGTGTTCGTGGAGGGCGGCCCCACGATCGTCTCCGCCCTCGTCGCCGCCGGGCTCGTGGACGAGGTGGTCGCCTACCTCGCGCCCGTCCTCCTCGGCGGCCCTCGCACCGCGACCGACGACCTCGGCGTGCCGAGCATGCCGGCCGCCCATCGACTCACCCTCATCAGCACGACGCGGCTCGGGGACGACCTCCTCGTGATCGCGCGACCCACCACGGAAGGCCAGTGATGTTCACAGGGATCATCGAGGAGCGCGGACGCGTCCTCGCGCTCGACGCCGAGGGCGACTCCGCCCGGATCACGGTGGAGGCGCCGCTCGCGGTGTCCGACGCCCGGCACGGCGACTCCATCAGCGTCGACGGCGTGTGCCTCACGGTCGTCGCGCAGACGCCCGAGGGGTTCACCGCCGACGTCATGCGGCAGACGCTCGTGATGAGCTCGCTCGGCCGGCTCGGCGTGGGCGACCGCGTGAACCTCGAGCGCGCCGCGCGCGTCGGGGACCGGCTGGGCGGCCACATCGTGCAGGGCCACGTCGACGGCACCGGGCGCCTGCTCGCGACCACGCCGGGCGAGGCGTGGCGGATCCTCCGCTTCTCGCTGCCCGCGGACCTCGCGCCGCTCGTGGTGGACCGCGGATCCATCACGGTGCAGGGCGTGAGCCTCACCGTGAGCGCCGTCAGCCCCACCGACGTGCCCGCGGATGGCGCCTGGTTCGAGGTGTCGCTCATCCCCGAGACGCTCTCGGCGACGACGCTCGGCGCGCTCGAGCTCGGCGACGAGGTCAACCTCGAGACCGACGTGCTCGCGCGGCACGTGCAGCGGATGCTCGCGCTCGACGCGCGCGACCGCTACGCCACGACCGAGGGAGCCCACTCGTGAGCCTCGCCGCCATCCCCGCCGCGCTGCAGGAGCTGCGCGCCGGCCGCCCTGTGATCGTCGTCGACGACGAGGGCCGCGAGAACGAGGGCGACGTGCTGCTCGCCGCCGAATCCGCCTCGCCCGAGTGGGTGGCGTGGCTCGTGAAGCACTCGTCGGGCTTCATCTGCGCGCCCATGACGAACGAGATCGCCGACCGGCTGGAGCTGCCGCTCATGGTGGCCGACAACCGGGATCCGCGCGGCACCGCGTACACGGTCTCCGTCGACGCGGCCGACCGGCTCTCGACCGGCATCAGCGCCTCCGACCGCGCGCACACCCTGCGCGTGCTCGCCGACCTCGACAGCGTGCCGACGAGCCTGCACCGACCCGGCCACATCCTGCCGCTGCGCGCGGTCGACGGCGGCGTGCGCGAGCGCGACGGCCACACCGAGGCGGCGGTCGACCTCCTCACGCTCGCGGGCCTCACGCCCGTCGGCGCGATCAGCGAGATCGTGCAGGACGACGGCGAGATGATGCGCCTCCCCGGCCTCCTCGCCCTCGGCGAGCGCGAGGGCGTGCTGGTCGTCACGATCGAGGCGCTCAAGGCGCACCTCGAGGAGTTCCACTGCGATCGTCCGCTGGAGCCCGCCGTCGCGATCCCCGAGGCGTCGCGCGTGATCTTCGAGGTCGAGACGACCGTGCCCACGACCCACGGCTCCGTGAAGCTGCGCGCGTACCGCGACCGCACGACGGGCGCCGACCACGTGGCGATCGTCGCCGGCGAGCCCCGCGCGCACGGCACCCTCGTGCGCGTGCACTCGGAGTGCCTGACGGGCGAGGCGCTCGGATCCCTCAAGTGCGAGTGCGGGCCGCAGCTCGACGCCGCGCTCGACGAGATCCAGCGCGACGGCGGCGTCGTCGTCTACCTGCGCGGGCACGAGGGTCGCGGGATCGGCCTCGTCAACAAGCTGCGCGCGTACCGGCTGCAGGAGGACGGCTTGGACACGCTCGACGCCAACGTCGCCCTGGGCCTCCCGGCGGACGCGCGCGACTACGGCGCGGCCTCGGCGATCCTGCAGGAGATGGGGATCGAGGACGTGCGCCTGCTCACGAACAACCCCGAGAAGGTGCGGCAGCTCGAGGCGCACGGCGTGGAGGTGACCGAGCGCGTGCCGCTCGTCGTCGGCGTCAACGACGTGAACGCCGGCTACCTCGAGACGAAGCGCGACCGCATGGGGCACCGCATGGTGCTCGACACCGACATGCGCATCGGACCCGACGCCTACCCGGACGCCGAGGCGCCCGACGGCCTGACCACCACGACCGCATCACCCCAGGAGGAGACCGCATGAGCGGACACGGAGCACCCGAGATCGACCCCACCGCGCTCGACGGGTCGGGCCTGGAGGTCACCGTCGTCGTCGGACGCTGGCACGACGAGATCAGCGCGGGCCTGCTCGCGGGCGCGCAGCGCGTGCTCGACGCGGCCGGGGTCACCACCACGGTGATCCGCGTGCCCGGCAGCTTCGAGCTACCCGTGGTCGCGCGCGCGGCGCTCGACGCGGGGGCCGACGCGGTCGTCGCGCTCGGCGTGATCATCCGCGGCGGCACCCCGCACTTCGAGTACGTGTCCGACGCGGCGACCTCCGGCCTCACGCAGGCGTCGCTCCTCACGGGCAAGCCCATCGGCTTCGGGCTGCTCACGCTCGACGACGAGCAGCAGGGCATCGACCGCGCGGGGCTGCCGGGGTCGAAGGAGGACAAGGGCGCGGAGGCGGCCGAGGCCGCGGTCACGACGGCGCTGCTGCTCAAGGGGATCCGCGGGGCCTGACCTGCCGCCCGACGGGTTTTGATATCGAGAACGGGTATCAGTAAGGTCGTCGGGAGCGCCGCCGGACCGTCCGGCACCGCGCGCGGACGGACGGGGGCCCGATGCTTCCCGCCCTCGACGTCCGCTCCCTGTCGATCGCGATCGACGGCGCACCGCTCGTCCACGACGTGGACCTCCGCGTCGGCGCGGGCGAGCGCGTGGCGCTCGTGGGGGCGTCCGGCTCCGGCAAGTCGCTCACGGCGCAGGCCGTGCTCGGGACGCTGCCGCCCGGATCCCGGGTGCGCGGCGTCGTCGAGCTCGGCGGCCGCGCGGTCGGTGCGTCCGCGCCGCGCCAGCGCCTCGGCCGCGTCGCCGCCGTGCAGCAGGACTCGCTCGCGGCGCTGAACCCGCTCGTCACGGTGGGCGCGCAGCTCGTCGCGGCGCTGCGCGCGAGCCGGGCCCGCGGATCCGCCGCCGACGGCGGGCTCCTCACCCGGTCGGACGCGCGGCGCGAGGTGCGGGACCTGCTCGCCGAGGTGGGCATCGACGATCCCGACGGCGCGCTCCCCGCCTTCGCCGCCGAGCTGTCGGGCGGCCAGCGTCAGCGCGTCTGCCTCGCGCTCGCGCTCCTCTGCCGCGCCGACCTGCTGCTGGCCGACGAGCCGACGACCGCGCTCGACGTCGTGACGCAGGCGCGCGTGGTCGACGTGATCCGCCGCCGCCTCGACGCGACCGGCCAGGCGCTCCTCTTCATCACGCACGACCTCGCGGTGGCCGCGGCCCTGTGCGATCGGGTGGTCGTGCTCGAGGCCGGTCGCGTCGTCGAGGCCGGGTCGATGCGCGAGCTCGTGCGGCGACCGCGGCACGCGTACAGCCGGGCGCTCGTCGCCGCGGCCTCCCGGCGGGCGCCCGGGGGATCCGCGGACGCGGTCTCGACGTCGGCGGCGGGAGCCGCCGCGGCCCCGCTCGGCGCGGTGGCGGCCCGATGACGGACGCGCTCCACCGGGCCGACGCGTCGCCCGACGCGCTCACCGCCACCGGGATCACGCACCGGTACCCGCCGCGTCGCGACCCCGCCGCGCGGCGCATCGCCCGCACCGCCCGGGCGTCCGGCGCGCCGGGACCCGCGCCCGCGCTCGACGACGTGACGTTCCGCGTCGCGCCCGGCGAGACGGTCGGGATCGTGGGCCGCTCGGGTTCCGGCAAGTCGACCCTGCTGCGCGTGCTGCTGGCGCTCGAGGCGCCGACCGCGGGGACCGTGGCGCTCGGGGACCGGGCCGTCGCGCCCGGCCGCGCATCCGCGCTCCGCTGGTACCGGCGGCGCGTGCAGGCGGTGCCGCAGGATCCGGGCGCGAGCCTCGAGCCGCGCATGACCGTGCGGCAGCTGATCCGCGAGCCTCTGCGCCGCCTCGACGTGCCGGGCGACCACGCCGCGATCGTCGCGCGCGCCCTCGACGACGTGGGCCTCGCCGCGTCGCTCGCCGACCGGCGGCCCCGCGAGCTCTCCGGCGGGCAGGCGCAGCGCGTGGCGCTCGCCCGGGCCATCGCGACGTCCCCGGGGATCCTGCTCGCCGACGAGCCCGTGAGCAGGGTCGACCTGCCGCTGCGGGACCGGATCATCGAGCTGCTCGGCGGCCTCGTGCGCGAGCGGGGACTCGGGCTCGTGCTCGTGTCGCACGACCTCGACGCCATCGCGCGGCTGTGCGGGCGGAGCGTGGTGATGGCGGGCGGGCGCATCGTCGAGGAGGGGCCGACCGCGTGCCTGCTCGCCGATCCCGTGCATCCGGCCACGCGCGAGCTCGCCGACGCCGTGCCGCGGCTGCCGGGAGCGCTCACCGCATGACCGCGCCCCACCCTCACGGGCCCGCGGGCCCGGGCTCCGCCGCGCCCCACGCCGCCGTCCTCCTCTCCAGCCAGCTCGTGTTCAACCTCGGCTTCTACGCGGTCGTCCCGTTCCTCGCCGTCGTCATGCGCGACGACCTCGGCCTCGGCGCGCTCGCGATCGGCCTCGTGCTCGGCGCCCGCACCTTCAGCCAGCAGGGCCTCTTCCTCCTCGGCGGGATGCTGGCCGACCGGTTCGGCCCGCGCACCCTCATCGCCGCGGGCTGCCTCGTGCGCGTGAGCGGCTACCTCGGGCTCGCGCTGGCCGCGGGCCTGCCGGGCTTCCTCGTCGGCGCGATCCTCACGGGGCTCGGCGGCGCCCTGTTCAGCCCGGCGCTGCAGAGCCTCGTCGCGGCCGCCGACGCGCGGGCGCGCACCACCCGGCGACCCGGCCGGCCGTCGCTGTTCGCGGCGCTCGTGCTGGTGGGTGAGGTCGGCGCTGCGGTGGGTCCGCTCGCTGGCGCGGCCCTGCTCGGGCTGGGGTTCTCCGCGACGGTGCTCGTGGGCGCGGCGCTGTTCGCGGCCGTGGGGGTGGCGCTGTGGTGCGTGATCCCGGCGGACGCGAGGCTCGCCGACGCCTCGCCGTCCGCCGGATCCGCACCCGCCGCGCCCGCCGCGAACGCCCTGCCCGCGCAGGCCGACGACCGCTGGGCCGCCGTGCGCGACCGCCGCTTCCTCGCCTTCTCCGCCCTGTTCGCCGTCGACCTCGTGGCCTACAACCAGCTCTACCTCGGGCTGCCGCTCGAGCTCGCGCGGGCGGGCGACGGCACAGCGGCGGTCGGATCCGCGTTCCTCGCCGTCTCGCTCCTCACCCTCGCGCTGCAGTGGCCGGTCGCGCTCCTCGCGAAGCGGCTCGGCCCCGGCCGCGCGCTCACCTGCGGCTTCGGCATCACCGCGACGGGCTTCGCGGCGCTCGCGCTGGGGTCCGTCGTGCCGCCGCCCGCGGGCGCCGAGCTGGTGCCCGCCGCCGTCCTCGTCGTCTGCCTCACGCTCGGCCACATGACCGCGGGCCCCGTGACCATGGAGCTCGTCCCGTCCTTCGCCGCCGGCCGCCCGACCGCGTCGTTCTACGGCCTGCTCGCCAGCTGCGGCGGCATCGCGGTGCTCGTCGCCGGCGGCGTGGTCGGATCCCTCCTCGACTCCGCGCCCGCGGTCGCCTGGCTGATCCTCGCCGCGTTGCCCGTCGCCGCCGCCGTCGGCCTGCCCCGGCTGCTGCCCGCGCCCACGCCCGACGCCGCCCCCGGGCGCCCGGCGCGCCCGGCCCGGCCGGCCCGCCCGACCGCGCCCCCGACCACCACCCCCGATGCCCCGCGCATCGCCGTCGATGCCCCGCGCATCCCCGAGACAGGACCCCATGCCCGCTAGACGTCCCCGCCCCGCCCGCTCCGCCGCCCTCATCGCCCTCGCCGCCGCGTCGATGCTCGCCCTCAGCGGCTGCTTCGCCGCGAGCCCGGGATCCACCACGGGAGGCGGACAGGACGGCGACGGCCGCATCCGCCTCGCCATGCTGCAGCCGCCGCGCTCCGGCCTCACCCCGCTCAGCGACGACGCCTTCAAGCTCGCGCGCTGGAGCACGGCCGAGACGCTCGTGACCCTCGACGACCTCGGCGACGCGCAGCCGCAGCTCGCCACCGGCTGGACCCGCGTCGACGACCTGACGTGGGCCTTCGACATCCGCCCCGACGTGCCCTTCCACGACGGCACGACCCTCACGGCCGCGCAGGCCGCCGCCTCGCTCACCGCCGCCGCGACCGCGAGCCCGAAGCCGCGGATCCTCGACGGCGTCGACCTCACCGCGACCGCGGACGGCGACCGGCTCGTCGTCCGCACCGCGACGCCCGACCCGCTCGTGCCGCAGCGCATGTCGAGCCCGCAGCTCGCGATCCTCGCCGCCTCCGCGTACGGCGCCGACGGCACCGTCTCGCCCGTCGGCACCGGCACGGGCCCCTTCCGCCTCACCGCGGTCGACGGCACGTCCTCCGCCACGCTCGACCGGTTCGACGGCTACTGGGGCGGGCGCGCCGCGTCCGCCGGCATCGACGTCAGCTTCGTGCCCGACGGCACCGCCCGCGCCGCCGCCCTCCGCACGGGCACGGCCGACGTGGTCGAGGCGATCCCCGTGGGCCAGGCCGCGCAGGTGGATCCGCAGCTCCTGCACGAGGTCGCGATGCCGCGCACCAACACGCTGTACCTCAACACGCGGACCGGGCCCTTCGCGGATCCGGCCGTGCGCGCCGCCGCCCAGGCCGCGGTCGACCGCGCCGCGCTCGTCTCCGGCGTCTACGAGGGCCGGGCCGACGAGGCCGCCGGGCTCCTCGGACCCGCCCTGCCCTGGGCCGCCGACCTCCGCGACGGCGCCTCCTACCGCAACGCGCTCGCGGGCCGCGCGACCCCCGCCAAGGTGGACGGCGTCCCCATCACCCTCGGCACCTTCACCGACCGCGCCGAGCTCCCCGAGGTCGCCGTGCAGCTGGAGCAGCAGCTCGAGGCGGCCGGGTTCCAGGTGACGCAGGACGTGCGCGAGTACCAGTACATCGAGGCCGACGCGCTCGCGGGGAAGTTCGACGCCTTCATCCTGTCGCGCGCCACCGTGCTCGACTCGGGCGACCCCGCCGCGTACCTCTACAGCGACTTCGCGTGCCAGGGCTCGTTCAACATCTCGCAGGAGTGCGATCCCGCGGTCGACCAGGCCCTCGCCGACGCGTCCGCGCTCCCGGCCGGGCCCGAGCGGCGCGCCGCGATCATGCGGGTCGAGGCGCTCGTGCTCGCCGACGACGCCGCCGTGCCGCTCCTGCACGAGCGCGTGATCCAGGGCGAGGCCGCCGGGGTGACGGGCGCCGTGCGCGATCCCCGCGAGCGCGCGCTCATCACGGGCGACACGCGCGTCACGCGCTGATGGGCCGCGCGCGCGACGGGCTCGTCGTCGGGGCGTCCCGCGTCGTCGCCGTCGGCGGCCTCGTGGCGCTCGTCGGCGCGCTCCCCTGGCTCTCGGGGCGCTCGCCCGAGTACACGATCCTCCGCGCGCGCTACGCCGACCTGGAGGCGACCCCGGAGGCGCTCGCGTCGGTGCGCGCCCAGCTCGGCCTCGACCGCGGGCCGCTCGCCGTCTCGGCGGACTGGCTCGCGGGCGTCGTCCGCGGCGACCTCGGCACGTCGTGGATCTCGGGCCGTCCCGTCCTCCCCGGCACCCTCGCCGCGCTCGGCGTCTCCCTCACGCTGATGGCGTTCGCGATCGCGGTCGCCGTGGTGGTCGCGGCGCTGCTCTGCGCGCCCGCCCTCCTCGACGCGACGCGCGGGCGCCGCGCCTCCGGATCGGGTGCCCTGGCCGCCGTCCTCACCGCGCTCCCCGAGTTCCTGCTCGCGACCGCGCTCCTCGTCGTGGTCGCCGTCGGGCTGCGCTGGGCCCCGCCGTCCGGCTGGGACGGGCCCGCGAACGCGGTGCTCCCGGCGCTCGCCCTGGGGATCCCCGCCGGCGGGCTCATCGGCCGCCTCCTCGCCGACGCGATCCGGGCGGCGTCCGCCGAGCGCTGGGTCGCGACCTGGGCGATGGCGGGCCTGCCGCCCGCGCGCACGACCGTCGCGGTGCTGCGCCGCGCTCTCCCGTCGGTGCTCGGGCAGATCGGGCTCGTGCTCGTGGGCCTCACGGGCGGCGCGGTCGCGGTCGAGCAGGTGTTCGCGATCCCCGGCATCGGCCGCGCGACCCTCGGCGCGGCCGGCAGCCAGGACGTGCCGGCGCTCCAGGCGGGCGTGCTCGCGCTCCTCGCGGTCGCCGTCGCGGCGGGCATCCTCGCCGACCTCGCCCGCCGTGCGCTCCTCGGCCCCGCCCTCCGCCTCGGATCGCTGCCCGTTCCCGACGCGCGCGTCCCCGGCCGCCGCCGCGACGCCGTCGTCCCGGTCGTCGCCGCGGGCCTCCTGGCGCTCATCGTCGTCGCGGGCCTCGCCCGGGATCCCCTCGCCACCACCGCGGGCCGCCTCGCCCCGCCCTCGTGGGCGCTCCCCTTCGGCGCCGACGCGAGCGGACGCGACCTCCTCGGCCGCGTCGGCCACGGCGCCGTCACGACGCTCGGCACCGCGCTCGTGGTGGTCGTCGTCTGCTGCGTCATCGGGCTCGCGCTCGGGCTCCTGCCGCGCGCGGCGATCGGCCCGGTCGAGGTGGCGAACGCGGCGCCGCCGATCCTGGCGGGCATCGTGGTGGCGGCGATCCAGGGCCCGTCGACCGCGGGCGCCGCCATCGCCGTGGCGGCCGTCGGCTGGGCGCCGCTCGCCGCGCACGCCGGGGCGCTCATGCAGGAGGCGCGCGCGCAGCCGCACGTGCGGATCCTGCCGGTGCTCGGCGTCGGACGGGCGCGGATCCTCCTCGGCCACCTCCTGCCCGCCGTCGTCGGCCCGGTCGTGCGGAACGCGATGCTGCGGCTCCCCGGCGTCGCCCTCACGCTCGCGGCCCTGGGCTTCCTCGGCCTGGGCAGCGCCCGGCCGACGCCCGCGTGGGGCCTGATCCTCAGCGAGGGCAGCGCCTACGCGGAACGCGCCCCGTGGGCGGTCGCCGCTCCCGCGCTCGCGCTCGTGCTGGCCGCCGTGCTCGCGGTGTCGCTGTCGGCGCACGACCTGACGGGGCTCGTGCGGCGGCGCCGATCGGCCGCGGATGCCCGCCCGCCCGACGCGCCCGCGCTCGCTCCCGGGGGCTAGCGCCGCTCGTCCGGCCCCGGCTCCTCCGACGGCCGCGGGTCGAGGGCGACGCCGCCGTCCGCGTCCCACCGGAGCGCTTCCGCCTGGTCCTCCTCGGTCGGCTCCTCGGCGAGCCGGGCGCGCTCCTCGAGCTCCTGGTGCGTCCACCGGCGCAGCTGCATCACGCAGATCACGACGACGGCGACGCACGGGATCGCCAGGTACCAGAACCCGGTCGCGACCGCGGCGAACGCGCCGACGCCGCAGAGCTTCGCGAGCCCGGGGAGGACCTGGCGGCCGGTCTCGTGCTCCATGGGGCTCCTCGTGGTCGGGCGGCGTCGCGGGGATCCGCCGGTCGACCCCAGCCTACGGACCGCGCACAGCTTCTCCCCAGGGGCGTAAACTCGGCGAGGCCATCACGAGTGGCCCCTCGACTCCGCCGCACCCGGCGCCCGCGCCCGACCGGCGCGCCCGCCCCCTCCGCGCGCCCCTGCCGCTCACGCCGCACCAGCCGAAAGCCGTCTCCACGCATGTCCACGACCCCCGCGGCCCGCACCGCCGCCCCGTCCACCGCCACCCCGCCCGCCGGCAACTCGCGCTCGCGCGTCATCATCGCGAGCCTCATCGGCACGTCCATCGAGTTCTACGACTTCTACGTCTACGCGACCGCGGCGGTGCTCGTCTTCCCCGCGCTCTTCTTCGCGAACGACGACCCGACCGTCGCGCAGCTCGCGTCGTTCGCGGTGTTCGGCGTCGCGTTCATCGCGCGGCCCATCGGATCCATCCTCTTCGGGCACTTCGGCGACCGCGTCGGCCGCAAGGGCACGCTCGTCGCGTCGCTGCTCACCATGGGCATCGCGACCGTGCTGATCGGCTGCCTCCCCACCGCGCTCACGCCCGGCTGGGAGGTCGCGGCCCCCGCGCTCCTCGTGATCATGCGCTTCGGCCAGGGCCTCGGCCTCGGCGGCGAGTGGAGCGGCGCCGCCCTCCTCGCGACCGAGAACGCGCCCGTCGGCAAGCGCGCCATCTACGGCACGTTCCCGCAGCTCGGCGCGCCCATCGGCTTCATCGTCGCCAACGGCGTCTTCCTCGCGCTGAGCGTCGGCCTCACCCCCGAGCAGTTCCAGGCGTGGGGCTGGCGCGTGCCGTTCCTCGCGAGCGCCGTGCTCGTGATCGTGGGCCTCTACGTGCGCCTCAAGCTCATCGAGACGCCCGCGTTCCAGAAGGTCGTCGACTCCGGCGAGGTCGCGAAGCTGCCCGTCGCGCGCGTCTTCGTCACGAGCTGGCGCCCGCTGATCCTCGGCACCTTCATCATGCTGGCGACCTACACGCTCTTCTACCTGATGACGACGTTCACGCTCACCTACGGCACCACCGCGCGCGACGCCGCCACCGCCGAGGCCGCCGCGACCGCCGCCGGCAAGCCCTTCAACGCGGACACGTTCGCCGCGGGCCTCGGCTACGCGCGCAACGACTTCCTGCTCATGCTGATTGTGGGCGTCGTGTTCTTCGGCGTCTTCACCCTGGTCTCGGGACCCCTGGCGGAGCGGTTCGGCCGCCGGAAGATGCTCATCGCGACCACCGTCGGGATCCTCGTGTTCGGCCTGCTCTTCGTGCCCCTGTTCTCGGGCGGCTTCGTCGGCACCATGGCTCTCCTCATCATCGGCTTCACGCTCATGGGCCTCACCTTCGGGCCGATGGGCGCCGTGCTGCCGGAGCTGTTCCCGACGAACGTGCGCTACACGGGATCCGCGATCAGCTACAACGTCGCGAGCATCCTCGGCGCCGCGGTCGCGCCGTTCATCGCGGTGGCGCTGTGGCAGCTGCTCGACGGGAACGTGCTGCTCGTCGGCGTGTACCTGAGCGCCATGGCCGCGATCACGCTCGTGGCGCTGATCATCAGCCGCGAGACGCGCGACGCGGACTACGCCGGCAACATCAGTTGACACGCGTCATGTGAACGATGGCCCCCGAGGGGCGGGGAGCGCCGGTACCGTCGGCGCGCCACGATCCGTGGCGTCTCCCCGTCCCTGAAGTCGGAAGCCACCGCCATGTCCGCTGCCCCCGCCACAGCCCCCTCCATCGCCGCCCCGGCCAACCCGCGCTCGCGCGTCCTGGTCGCCAGCCTCATCGGCACGTCGATCGAGTTCTTCGACTTCTACGTGTACGCGACCGCCGCCGTGCTGGTGTTCCCGGCCGTGTTCTTCGCGAACGCCGACCCCGCGGTCGCGCAGCTCCAGTCGCTCGCCGTGTTCGGCGTCGCGTTCTTCGCCCGGCCCATCGGATCCGTGCTCTTCGGCCACTTCGGCGACCGGTTCGGCCGCACGCGCACGCTCGTCGCCTCGCTGCTCACCATGGGCATCGCCACGGTGCTCATCGGGTCCCTGCCGAGCGGCCTCACGCCCGGCTGGGAGATCGCGGCCCCCGCCGCCCTCGCCGTGCTCCGCTTCATCCAGGGCCTCGGGCTCGGCGGCGAGTGGGGCGGCGCGGCGCTGCTCGCGACCGAGAACGCGCCCGCGGGCAAGCGGGCGATCTACGGCACGTTCCCGCAGCTCGGCGCGCCCATCGGGTTCTTCCTCAGCACCGGCCTGTTCCTGGTGCTCTCGCTCACGCTCTCCCCCGCCGGCCTGCAGTCGTGGGGCTGGCGCGTGCCGTTCCTCGCGAGCGCCGTGCTCGTGCTCGTCGGCCTCTACGTGCGCGTGAAGCTCGTCGAGGCGCCGGAGTTCCAGGCGGTGCTCGACCGCGGCGCGACCTCCCGGCTGCCGCTCGGCCGCACCATCCGCACCGGCTGGCGCGGGCTGATCCTCGGGGCGCTCGCCCTCCTCGCCATCTTCACGCTCTTCTACCTCATGACCACGTTCACGGTCACCTACGGCACGTCGCCGCGCACCGCGGAGGTCGCGCAGGCCGCCGCCACCGCCGCGGGCAAGCCGTTCGACGCGGCGTCGTTCCACGCCGGCCTCGGCTACGCCCGCACCGACTTCCTGCTCATGCTCCTCGTCGGCGTCGTGTTCTTCGCGATCGCCATCGTGGTCTCGGGCGTGCTCGCGGAGCGGCGCGGCGCCCGGCCGATCGTGGCCGTGAGCGCCGCCGGCACGGTCGTGTTCGGGCTGCTGATGGACCCCCTGCTCGCCGCGGGCCTGCCCGGCACGCTCGTGTTCGTGATCCTCGGCTTCGCGCTCATCGGCATCGGGTACGGCGCCGTCGGATCCCTGCTGCCCGGCCTGTTCGCCGCCGACGTCCGCTACACGGGCGCCTCCCTCGCCTTCAGCCTCGCGGGCATCATCGGCGGGGCCGTCGCGCCGTTCATCGCGACCTGGCTCTGGGACATCGGAGGCGGCGGCGTGATGCTCGTCGGCGTCTACCTCAGCGTCGCGTCCGCGATCTCGCTGGTCGCGCTCCTCGTGCTGCGCGAGCACGGCGAGTCGCGGAGCACTGCCGCCACCGCCCGCTGACGGTGCGCGCCGAGGGCCGGTCGACGCGACGGCCCGGCCCTCCGTCGTTCACCAGGCCCGGTGGATCGCCTCGGCCCGCGCCCGCATCGCCGCCGACCTGCCGTGCACCAGCAGGCCGATCACGAGGCCGATGGACGCCACGAGGATCACGGTCCGCAGCGCGAGGAGCAGCAGCACCAGGAGCGGCAACCACCCGTCTCCCTGCAGGAACGCCGCGATGCCCGTCTGGGACAGCCAGGACACCGTCGTCGCCAGCGCGAGGACCAGGAGCGACACGCGGGCCACCGGCTCGAGCAGCCGCCCGCGGACGACCACGACGGCGAGCACCACGAGCGCGATCGCGTGGACCGCGACCGCCGCCTGGGACAGGAACATCGGGGCCCACGGCGGCACCGACTCCGTCGGGTCCGAGACGGTCAGGCCGATCAGCGCGCTCGTCAGCGCCAGCGCGACCTGCGCGCCCGCCACCACTAGGACCGCCAAGCCCGCCGCGCGGGACGCCCGCATCAGCCCCGGCTCGCCGCGCACGCCGCGCACCAGCACCACCGCGGCGAGCACGGACAGGACCAGCGCGGCCACGGTCACCACGGGCCCCTGCAGCACGATGCTGGACGCCATGTCGGGCGTCGGCTGGATCCGGGAGCCGCCCAGCAGCCCGGGCTGCAGCAGCAGCGCTCCCGCGGAGGCGAGGCCCGCCACCAGCGTCGTCCTCGGTGATCCGCTCATGGCCGTCGCGCGCATCGCATCCCCATCCCCGTCGATGCCCCGAACCTAGCCGGGCGGACGCACCCCGCGAGCATGCGCGCCCCCGTCCCGTCCGGGGGGTCGCCCGACGTGGGCCGCGCCGCTATCGTCGCTGGCATGCAGCCGTCCGACTCCCCCCGGGTCCTCGCGGTCGCGCGCGACGACGCCCACGCGTTCTCCAAGCCGGTCCGCGCCTCCATCACGCTCCTCGCGGGCCTCGGCGTCGAGGGCGACGCCCACCTCGGCACCACGGTCCAGCACCTCTCGCGCAAGCGCCGCGATCCGGACGCGCCGAACCTGCGCCAGGTGCACCTCGTCCACGCCGAGCTGCACGACGAGCTGGCGGAGAAGGGCTTCGCCGTGGGCCCCGGCGACCTGGGCGAGAACGTCACGACCGCGGGCGTCCCGCTCCTCGACCTGCCCACGGGCACGCGCCTCCACCTCGGCGCGGACGCCGTGGTGGAGCTGACCGGGCTCCGCAACCCCTGCATCCAGATCGACGCGCTCGGCGCGGGCGCCATGAAGGCGGTGCTCGACCGCGACGCGGCCGGGAACGTCGTGCGGAAGTCGGGCGTGATGGGCGTCGTGATCACCGGCGGCGAGGTCCGCCCCGACGACGCCGTGCGCGTGGAGCTGCCCGCCGGCGCGCAGCGGGCCCTGCAGCCGGTGTGACGGTCGCGGACATGAGGATCCTCGCGGCGACCCTGGCCGGGTTCGGCGCGCTCGTCGTCGCCGTGGCGCTGGGCGCCGTGATGGGCGGCATCGCCGGCGAGGAGCCGGCCGGCATCGAGGTCGCCTGGTGGGTCGCCGCGGCGGGCGCCGTGATCCTGCTGGTGGCGCTCGGCGTGGAGGTCGTGCGCCGTCGGGGGCTGCGCCGCTAGGAGCCCGGTCCGTCGGCGGGGCCGTCGGTCCGCGGCTCCACCCCCCGACCGTCCGCGCCGGCGCGCTCGCGACGACGCCGGAGCGCTCCGCGCGTGACGACGACGAGGACCACCGCCGCCGTCGCGATCGCCCCGATCGTGCACACGACGACCAGCACCCGGTCGCCCTCGGTGCGCACCTCGGTGCGACGAGCCACCTGGAACAGCAGGTAGGCGACGGTGCCGGCGAAGGTCACGAGCGCCCCCTCCGCCTGCTCGCGGAAGCGCGTGCGGGGATCCGGCGGCATGCGCCCAGCCTGGCACGGGACCGCGCGGATCCTCACGCGGCCTCGGCTGTCGGCCCGCTGTCGGGCGGATGTCGGGCGGATGTCGGCCCCGCGACGTGGTGCGCGTGGCATCCGTCGGCCAGGCTGAACGCATGCACGAGACACGGGTGGCGGACCTCCGCCGCGAGCGGGGATGGACGCAGGGCCGGCTGGCCGCGGCCAGCGGCATCACGGTGCGCACGGTGCAGCGCCTGGAGGCGGGGAACGACTCGAGCCTCGAGACGCTGTCGCTCGTCGCCCGCGCGTTCGACGTGCCGGTGCGCGAGCTGTTCGCGACGGCGCCCGCGGACGACTACGGGCAGACGGTCGTGGCGCTCGACGCCCGCGCCGAGGAGCAGCAGGAGCGCCGCGACGCGGTGACCGACGGCGTCCGGTCGCTCTTCGCGGGGTTCGGCGTGCTGCTGACCCTCGGGGTCGTGTTCTCGATCGCCGCCGACGTCCTGCCGAACCTGGCGATCGTCGTCGTCCCGGCGTACTGGGCGGGCGGCCTGATGCTGGCGAACGCGGCGTCCCTGTTCCTCCTCAGCCCGCGGCTCGACCGCGCCTACCCGCTGTCGCGCGACCGGGGCGGGCGCCGCGCACGCATGCCACGCCGGCGGATCCGCTAGCCGCGGACCCGGTCGTCCCCCGTCGCCGCCTCGGCGCGCGCGGACCGCTCGCGGTCGTCCACCCACACCATGACGCTGCTGCCCACGCGGTCGAAGAGCTGGACGCCCACCTGCAGCTCGCCCACGTCCCACACCACGGGGCTCGGCTGATCATGGAAGACCGCGCGGGGGGAGCCGAAGGCCGCCGCGAGGGTCGCGACGAGCTCGTCGTGGTCGCGTCGGACGAGCGGATCCCGCGGGCCGCCGTGCCGCGCCAGGAAGAAGCCGACGCTCGCCACCTCGCCCGCGTGGGTGCCGTACGAGAGGCGATGGACGGCGTCGGGTCCGCCGGTGAGGGCGCGGAGGTCCGAGTCGGGGGCGTGCGCATCGACCTCGCCCGTCGGATGCACGCCGAGGCGGGCGAGCGTGCGCTCCGCGTCCGCCGCATCACGCGGCCACGGCGGCGTCGCGAGCGCGCGCACGACGGCGACGACGGCTGCGGCGGACGGCTGCGGATCCGGCGCGGCGTCGCCCACGGGGATCAGCCGTCCGCCGGCTGCGCGCCCTGCCGCTGGACGACGACCGCTGCCGCGTCGGCCGCGACGACCAGGGCCCCCTCGCGGTCGGCGCCCGCGGCGAGCGCGGAGGCCAGCGCGCCACAGAAGGCGTCGCCCGCGCCCGTGGTGTCGACGACGCGGGAGACCCGCGACGCAGGGACCTCGACGCCGCCCCACATCGCGCCCTCGGCGCCGAGCGTGACGAGCAGCGACGCGGGCGCCGGCGTGCCCGACTCGCGGAGGAGGCCCGCCTCGTGCTCGTTGACCACCACGGGATCCGCGAGCGCGAGCACGTCGTCGGGCAGCGCGGCGAAGGGCGCGAGGTTCAGCACGACACGGGCTCCGGCGGCGTGCGCGCGGCGGACGCCCGCGGACACCGTGTCGAGGGGCAGCTCGAGCGAGGCGAGCAGGACGTCGCCCGCCGCGAGCGCGTCGAGCGGATCGAGGTGGGCGTCGGTCACGCGGGCGTTCGCGCCGGGCGCCACGATGATCGTGTTCTCGCCGTCGTCGTCCACCGCGATGATCGCGAGGCCCGTGGTAGCGCCCGCGATCGTCGCGAGGCCGGACACGTCGATGCCGCGGTCGGCGAGGCGGGCGCGGTAGGCGGATCCATCGGCGTCGTCGCCCACGGCCCCGACCATCGCGACCTCGCCGCCGGCGTCGGCCGCGGCGACCGCCTGGTTCGCGCCCTTGCCGCCCCAGAGCCGCTCGGGATCGGATCCGATGAGGGTCTCCCCCGGCTGCGGGTGCCGCGGGACGCGCACCACCTGGTCGACGTTGAGCGATCCGAGCACCACGACGCGGCCCATGGGCACCTGCCTCCCCCGGCCCGTGGCCGGCCGCGCCCGGGTGGCGCTCTCGGCCAGGGTACCGAGCGGATCCCCCCGCCCGGCACCGCCCGGGCACCGCCGCGCCTGCCGCTACCGTGGGGAGGAGACGACCGATCGGAGGCCGCCCGTGCCCGACCCCGACCGCCGCGCGGCCGCCGCGGGACGCTCGCTGCTCGCGAGCACGGGCGTCGGGATCCTCTCGGCGATGACCGGCCCCGCCGTCTACGCGACGTTCGGGCCGGAGCCCGCGCTCGTGATGGACGCCGTGTCGTTCCTCGCGTCGGCGGGTCTGGTGCTCGCGGTGCGCGAGCGCGGGGCGACGGCGGGCGCGGAAGCGGATCCGTCGGTCGCCTCCGCCCGCGCCCGCTTCCGCACCGAGCTCGCCGCCGGGATCCGCATCGTGCGCGCCTCGCCGCGCCTGCGTGTCCTCGTGGCCGGCCTCGCCGCGTACGGCGTGACGCTCGGCGTCAACAACGCGACCCTCGCCCTCGTCGCCCTCACCACGATGGGCCTGACGGCGGCGGAGTACGGCGTGGTCACGGCGATGTTCGCGGTCGGCGGCCTCGTCGGATCCCTCACGGCGCCCGCGCTCCTCGCCCGCCTCCGCCCCGAGCGCGCGCTCCCGGCCGCGCTCGTCGCCCTCGGCCTCACCTACGCGGCGTACTCGACCGTGCGCGCGTTCCTGCCCGCGGCGATCCTCATGGGGGTCGCGGGCCTCGTCTTCGCGGTCTTCCTCGTCTCGCAGGGCCCGATCCTCCAGGCGGAGGCGCCCGTCGGCGCGATGGGCCGGGTCTCGTCGCTCACGTCGACGGTGCTGGCCGCGGCGTCGCTCCTCGCGACCGTCGTGACGGCGCAGGCGCTCGCCCTCATCCCCGCGGACGCGCAGCCCGCCGCCTACCCGGTCGCGATCGCCGCGGCGGCCGTCGTTATGGGCGGCGCCGGGCTCGGGCTCGTGGCGGGCGGCCTCAGTCGAGGAAGAGGACCCGCAGCCGCCGCGTCGTGAAGACCAGGCCGATCGCCGTCATCACGGCGAAGTAGAGCACGTGGCCGAGGACCGCGATCGAGAGCGCGCCCGTCGTGAAGCCGCGCACGAGCTCCACCGCGTGCCAGAGCGGGAGCGCCTGGATGACCGTCTGGATCCACGGCGGGTACACCGACAGCGGGTAGAAGGTCGCGGAGAACAGGAACATGGGCAGCAGGACGAAGTTGATCCAGTCCATCTGCTGGAACGTCTTCATGTAGCTCGTCACCGCCATGCCGAAGCTCGCGAAGGCCAGCGCGATCAGTACCACCGACGGCAGCGCGAGGATCGCCCACCACGACAGGTTGAGGCCGAGCACCTGCATCACGACGAGGAAGCCCGACGAGTAGACGACGCCGCGCAGCAGCGCCAGGCCGATCTCGCCGAACGCCACGTCGAGCGGGCCGAGCGAGGTCGCGAGCATGCCCTGGTAGAGCTTCGAGTGGTTCATCTTGAAGAAGACGTTCCAAGTGGAGTCGTAGACCGCGCCGTTCATGGCCGAGACCGCGAGGAGGGCGGGCGCGATGTAGGCGGCGTACGGCACGGGCTGGCCGGTGCTCGTGGTCACGTCGCCGACGAGCGAGCCGAGGCCGATCCCCATCGCGAGCAGGTAGAAGACGGGCTCGAAGAAGCCGGAGAGGACGACGGTCCAATTGGTGCTGCGGGTGGCCAGCAGGCCGCGCGAGAGCACCGAGCGGGCGTTGCCGGCGTAGAGCGCGCGGGGGCCGCCGCGGCTCCGACGCGCGGCGGGCGCGGGCGCGGGCATCGTGGATCCAGTCATGCGCGCAGCCTCCTCGTCGCGACGCGGCGCGAAAGGGTCCAGCCCACCGCGAGCCAGAGCAGCAGGTACGCGACGTGCACGACCGTGAGCCAGAGCGGCTCCTCCATGCCGTAGGTCGCGACGCGGCCGAGCTCGGTGCCGTGCCAGAGCGGCGAGATCCAGCCGATCCACTGCAGCCCGACCGGGAACTGCGTGAGCGGGAAGAACGTGCCCGAGAACAGCGACAGCGGGGTGATCACGAAGCGCATCACCATGGCGATCTGTCCGGTGTCCTGCGTGAGGGTCGCGACGTAGGCCATGAGCATCACGCCGATCGCCATGCCGGTGAGCACGGCGGCGCCGATCGCGAGGAACCCCGTGCCGAGCGGCACCGCGCCGAACAGGAGCATGAAGGCGAAGTAGGCGATGCACGTGGGCGCCATGCGGATCGCGACGCCGATGACCTGGCCGTCGATGATCTGCGCGGGGCTCAGCGGCGACGCGTTCATCGCCTGGAACACGGGGTTCCACTTGAAGCCGCCGAAGATCGGGTAGCTGAACTCCTCGCTCGCGACCGTCATGGCGCTCGTCGCGAGCAGCGCGGGCGCCACGAAGACCAGGAAGCTGACGCCGAGCGCCTGGTTCGCGTCGGTGCCGCGGTCGACGACCGTCGCGAGGCCCACGCCCAGCGCGTAGAGGTAGACGTAGGGGCTCCCGATGCCGGTCGCGAGCGCGGTGCCGAGGTAGGCGCGGATCCCGAGCAGGCGGTGCTCGGCGGCGTACCAGCCGCCGAAGCGGCGCGGGCGGACGCCACCGGCGAGGGCGGCCGCGCGGGTGTCGACGGCGCTCACTCGACCAGGCTCCGTCCCGTGAGGCGGAGGAAGACGTCCTCGAGGCTGGAACGGCGCACGAGCGTGGTGATGGGCTTCAGGCCCTGCTCGAGGATCCGGCTGAGCACGGCCTCGCCGTCGGACGCGTAGACGAGCACGCGGTCGGGCAGCACCTCGACGCGGTCGCCGTACCCGGCGATCTCGCGCGACGCGGACTCGTTGCGGTCGGAGCCGAAGCGCACCTCGAGCACCTCGCGGCTCGAGTGGTCGCGGATGAGGGACGCGGGCGAGCCCTCCGCCATGATGCGGCCCTCGTCGACCACGACGATGCGGTCGCACAGCTGCTCGGCCTCGTCCATGTAGTGCGTGGTCAGCACGAGCGTCGTGCCCTGCTCCTTGAGGCGGAACAGGCGGTCCCACAGGATGTGGCGGGCCTGCGGGTCGAGGCCCGTCGTCGGCTCGTCGAGCAGCAGGATCCGCGGGTCGCTGATGAGGGCGCGCGCGATCGTGAGGCGTCGCTTCATGCCGCCGGAGAGGTCGTCGACCTTGGCGCCGGCGCGGTCGCTCAGCTGCGCGAACTCGAGCAGCTCGTCGGCGCGCGCCGCGACCTGCTTCCGCGGCAGGCCGAAGTAGCGGCCGTAGACGATGAGGTTGTCGCGCGCCTTGAGCTCCAGGTCGAGGTTGTCGGCCTGCGGCACGACGCCCAGCTGCGAGCGGATCTCCGGTCCGTGCGTGTCGGGGTCGAGCCCGAGGATGTCGAGGGACCCTCCCGTGCGCGAGGAGACCGCGCCGATCATGCGCATGGTCGTGGACTTCCCGGCGCCGTTCGGGCCGAGCAGCCCGAAGGACTCGCCGGGCGCGACCTCGAAGGAGAGGCCGTCGACGGCGACGTGGTCGCCGTACTTCTTCACGAGGCGGTCGGCGGTGATGACGGGGGTGGGCACGGAAAGCCAGCCTAGGGAGCGGAGCGGGTTTCCACCATGGGCAGGAATGCGGGATCGCGGCGGCCGCACGCGGCGGGGCCGGGCCACGGCCACGGCCCGCGGCTCACGCGTCGCGGCGCAGGAGGGACAGCGCCGCCGCGGCGCCGAGCGCCCCCGTCCACGCGAGCATGACCAGCGCGCCCGGCACCGGATCCAGCAGCCCCACCCCGGGGTAGGCGGTGAGGAGCTGGATCCCGGCGAGGTCCGGCAGGTACCGCACCGCCGGCACGAGCCCGACGAGCGAGACCGTGAGCCCCAGGACGAGCGGCACCAGGACCACGAGCGGCACCACGAGCGACCGCGTGAGCACGGTGACCGAAGCGGCGAGCAGGCCGATGAGCGCGAAGTTCACGACGACCCCGACGAGGTTCCCCGCCATCCCCGCGGTGAGACCCGACACGGGCGGGCCGTCGTCGCCCCGCGCCGCGTGCGCGACGAGCACCGCCGCGCTCGCCCCGAGGATCGCCACGACGGCGGCGAGCGCCGCGACGACGACGGCCTTCGCGGCGAGCGCGACCCCGCGTCGCGGGACCGCCAGCAGGGTGGACCGCAGCTGCCCGTCCACGTGCTCGGTGCCCGTGAGGAGGACGGCCGCGAGGATCACGAGCGGCTGCGCGAGGCCCGCCGTGGAGAAGCCGAGGGACTCCACCGGGACCGCGCCCGCGGCGCCGGCCGCGGGATCCGCCGCGAGCGCCTGGACGACGGTGACGATCGGCGGGACCAGCACCGCGGCGAGCGCGGTCGCCTGCACGCTGCGCAGCGTGCGGCCCTTCGTGACCTCCATGCGGATCGCCCGGCCGAGGGCGCTCATGCGTCCCGCCGGGCGAAGACCACGAGCGCGACGCCGAGGAGCACGACGGCCCACGCGGCCTGCACCAGGCCGCCGACCACGGGCGGGAGGTAGGCCCCAGCGGCCGGGTCGGAGTACATGGCCGCCCCCGCCGTGACCGGGAGGAACCGCGCGCCCGCCCACGCTCCCGCGAGGAGGTCGCCGATGCCGACCACGAGCGGCAGCAGGAGGACGAGCGGGAGGATCGCCGTCCTCGCCAGCGACCCGATCGCGAACGCCATGAGCGCCGTGAGCACCCACGCGAGGGTCACGCCGCCGAGGTGCACCCAGATGGCCGGCGTCAGCCGCCACGGGTCGACGTCCCCACCCGAGGACGCGTGGGTGATCACGATGGCGCCCCACATGGTCAGGGACGCGACGACCGCGGTGACGACGGCCAGCAGGGCGGCCGAGACGACGAACACGGGGACACGGCGCGGGGAGGCGAGCAGCGTGCTGCGGATCTGCCGTCCGGCGCCGTGCTCCCCACCCGCCCAGAGCGCCCCGAGCGCCACGATGAGGACGTAGCCGAAGCCCGCCATCTCGAACCCCTGGTACTCGGTCGGGATGGGGACGGAGGAGAACAGCCGCGGGTCGTCGGCCGGGATGTCGGCGCCGGACGCGGCGTTCGTCCACGCCATGGGCCACGTGGCGAGGACCGCCACGGCGGCGAGGATCGGCATCGCCCGCAGCGTGCGCGCCTTCGTCAGCTCGGAGGCGGCCAGGCCCCGGACGCTCATGCGCGATCCCGGGACGCCACGTCGCCGGACCGGTGGTCGGCCCCGCCCTCCGTGAGGGCGAAGAACGCGCTCTCGAGCGAGGGGAAGCCGGTCGTGATCTCCGCGGACCCGCCCTGCGCGACCACGCGTCCGCGCGCGATGACGACGAAATCGTCCGCGGTGTCCTCCATCTCGCTCATCAGGTGGCTGGACACGAGCACCGTGCGCCCCTCGTCGGCCATGCCGCGGAGGAACCGGCGGATCCACCGGATGCCGTCCGGGTCGAGGCCGTTGGTGGGCTCGTCCAGCACCAGGATCTGCGGGTCGCCGAGGAGCGCCGCCGCGATGCCGAGCCGCTGCCCCATGCCGAGGGAGAGGCTGCCGACGCGGGTGCGCCGCTCGCCGGGGAGGCCGACGACCTCGAGGACCTCGTCCATGCGGCGACGCGGGAGCCCGTTGCTCTGCGCCATCCAGGTGAGGTGCGCGGCGACGGTGCGGCCGCGGTTCGCGCCCGGCCCGTCGAGCATCGCGCCGACCGTCAGCAGGGGATCGCGGAGGGCGCGATACGGGACGCCGCCGATGAGCGCGGTGCCGGAGGTGGCCGCGTCGAGCCCGAGCAGCACGCGCATCGTCGAGCTCTTGCCGGCGCCGTTCGGGCCGAGGAGGCCGGTGACGCGGCCGGGCCGCACGTCGAAGGAGACGTCGTCGACGTGCGTCCTGCCGCGGCGGCGCTTGACGAGGTGCGAGATCTGGATCATGCGACCAGTCGATCGACGCCGGGCCTCCCTGTCGTCATGCTGATGTCGACAGAGCCGCAGGATCAGCCGCCGACGATCCCCCACTCGTAGCCGAGCACCACCAGCTGCGCGCGATCCCGCGACCCGGTCTTGGTGAGGAGGCGGCTGACGTAGGTGCGGACCGTCGCGTGCGTCACGAACAGATCCGCCGCGATCTCCTGGTTCGACCGCCCGCGGGCGACGAGCTCGAGCGTCTCCCGCTCCCGGCGCGTCAAGCGGCCAGACCGCGGATCGGGCGGCGGCGGGGTGCGTCCCTCCCCCGTCGCCAGCCGCATGACGCGCGCCGTCACCTCCGGCGAGAGGAGCGCGTGCCCGGCGTGCACCAGGCGCACGGCGCGCACGAGCTCCGCGGGCGGGACGTTCTTGAGCAGGAAGCCGGACGCGCCCGCGCGGAGGGCGCCGTCGACGTGCGCGTCGGCGTCGAACATCGTGAGGACGATGACGCGCGGCGCGTCGGCCCGCCCGCGCAGGCGACGGGTGGCCTCGATCCCGTCGACGCCCGGCATGCGCACGTCCATGAGCACCACGTCCGGCCGCGTCTCCGCCGCGACGCGGACGACGGCGGCCCCGTCGGCGGCCTCCCCCACGACGGCCATGTCCTCCTCGGCGTCGATCAGGAGGCGGAAGGACGCCCGGAGCGGCCCCTCGTCGTCGGCGACGACGACGCGGATGGGCGACGACGCGCCGGTCACGACCGCGGCCCCGAGCCGTGGGCGGCCGGCGGCCGCGGGATCACCGCGTCGACCCGCACCCCGGCGCCGTCCGCGTCGCGGATGTCCAGCGTGCCCCCGAGGATCGCCAAGCGCTCCCGCAGGCCCCGCAGGCCGTGGCCCTCCGCCAGCGGCATCCGGCCGCCGCCGTCGTCGGCGACGGACATCCGGATCGACGCGTCGTCCGCGTGCACCGCGATGTCGCAGCGCGCGGCCCCGGCGTGGCGGATCACGTTGGTCACCGCCTCGCGGACGACGCGGTGCACGGCGACGCGCTCGGGACCCTGCAGGACCTCGAGCCCCTCGGCGGCGAGCGTCACCGCGATGCCGGCCGCCTCCGCGGCCGCGACGGTCTCGCGCAGGCGGATGGGCAGCGCGCCGTCGGGGATGAGCTCGTCGGGACCGGCGCGCGTCGCGGCGAGGAGGAGGCCGAGCTCGGCGACGCCGGACCGCGCCGTCCGCTCCACCTCCGCGAGGGTCGCGCGCAGCGCGGCCGCCTCGAGCGTCGGCACGTGCGCGGCGACCCCCGCGCGCACCCCGATCGCCCCCAGCGAGTGCGAGAGGACGTCGTGCACGTCTCGCCCGATGCGCGCGCGCTCGGCGAGGACGCCGTTCTCGACGGCGAGGTGCTCCGCGCGACGCGCGGCGACGCCCGCCGTCGCCGCACCGCCCAGGACGACCAGGCTGAGGAGCGCGCCGCGGATGCCCTCCTCGAACGCCGGGGCGGCCACGAGCGCGAGGATCCCCACCATGACGCCGGCGGCCACGGCGACGCCCGCCGCCGCCCGTGCGGGAACCGGTCGAGCCGACGAGCGGGCAGCGGAGTGGAGGGCGGCGGCGGCCAGCACGAACGGATCCCCCGTGAGGCCGGCCGCCCACGGCCGCCGCCGCGAGCGCGACCTGCCATGCCAGGAGGACGCCCCCGCCCGCCGGGACCGTCATCCACAGCACGAGCACCACGAGGGCGGACGCCCCGAGGTCCCCGGCGACGACCACGGACGGACGCGACGCTGCCGATCCCCGCATGTGCGTCCTCCGTGCTCGGATGTCCCGCTGCCACCCTCCCACGACCCGACGCCCGCCGGGCGGGGGCGGACGCGCAGCCGTCGGCGCGTAGAGTCCAGACGGCGGCGCGACGCAGCCGGCATCGGGCGCCGCCGCCGCCGCCTCGGCAGCGGCCTCCGCCCGACACCCGAGGTCCGCCGCCGCACATCAGGATCACCATCCGGGAGACCACGCATGAGCACCGCCCGCCCCGCCTCCGCCGCCCCGCGCGCCCGCTCCCGCAACCCGTTCGCCCGCCGCGACTCGGCCGACGACGGCCCCCGCGCCCGCTTCTCGGAGCTGCTCCCCTACATCCTCGAGCAGCGCGGCCTCATGGCCTTCGTCGTGGTGCTGAGCGTGCTCGGCGCGGCCGCCAGCCTCGGCCAGCCGCTCCTCGTGCAGCGGGTCGTCGGCGTCGTGCAGGAGGGCGGCCAGCTGGGCGTCCTCGTGTGGGCGCTCGTCGGGCTCGTCGTCGTGTCCGGGGTGCTGTCCGGCTACCAGCACTACCTGCTGCAGCGCATGGGCGAGGGCATCGTGCTCTCGTCGCGTCGCACGCTCGTGCGCCGGATCCTCCGCCTCCCCATCTCCGAGTTCGACACGCGTCGCACGGGCGACCTCGTCTCGCGCGTCGGCTCCGACACCACGCTGCTGCGCGCCGTGCTCACGCAGGGCCTCGTCGAGGCGATCGGCGGCGCGGTCACGTTCCTCGGCGCCATCATCGCGATGCTCATCATCGACCCCGTGCTCCTCAGCCTCACCGTGCTGGTCGTCGCGGTCTCGGTCGTCGCGGTCGTGGGGCTCTCCGGCCGGATCCGCGTCGCCAGCCAGCGGGCCCAGCGCAAGGTCGGCGACCTGGCCGCGAGCGTCGAACGCGCCATCGGCGCCATCCGCACCGTCCGCGCGAGCAACGCCACCGACCGGGAGAGCCGCACCATCGAGGCCGACGCCGAGGGCGCGTGGGAGATGGGCATCAAGGTCGCGAAGGCGTCCGCCGTGGTCGTGCCGATCGCGGGCATCGCGCTGCAGGCGTCGTTCCTCGTGGTGGTCGGCGTGGGCGGATTCCGCGTCGCGTCGGGCGCCATCACGGTCGGCGACCTCGTGGCCTTCATCCTGTTCCTCTTCCTCATGATCATGCCGCTCGGCCAGGCCTTCGGCGCCGTGACCGCGGTCAACCAGGCGCTCGGCGCGCTCGGCCGGATCCAGGAGATCGTGAAGCTGCCGGTGGAGACCGACGGCGACGCCGAGACCGCCGGCCGCCTCCGCGACGGCGCGCCCGCGGGCGAGGACCGCAGGGACGCGCCCGCCGTCGAGCTCGTGGACGTGCGGTTCGCGTACCCGGTCGCGGCGGACGCGGACGCGCATTCCGACGGTGCCGTGACGGCCGCGGCGCCCGCATCCCGGGTGGACACGGCGGATGCGGCGGACTCCGCCCCCGGCGCCGACCGCACGGGCGGCGGCGTCCTCCAGGGCATCAGCTTCCGCGCCGAGCGCGGCACCCGGATCGCGCTGGTCGGCCCGTCCGGCGCCGGCAAGAGCACGATCCTCGCCCTCATCGAGCGCTTCTACGACCCGACCTCCGGCGTCGTGCGCGTCGGCGGGCGCGACATCCGCACGCTCGACCGCGAGGACCTGCGCCGCCAGATCGGCTACGTCGAGCAGGACGCGCCCGTGCTCGCCGGGACGCTCCGCGAGAACCTCACGCTCACCGCGTTCGACGCGACCGACGAGGACTGCGTCCATGTCCTGCACGCCGTGAACCTCACCGAGGTGCTCGCGCGCAACGAGCTCGGCCTCGACGCGCCCGTCGGCGAGGACGGGATCATGCTCTCCGGCGGCGAGCGCCAGCGCCTCGCGATCGCGCGCACGCTCCTGTCCGCTCCCCCGATCCTGCTGCTCGACGAGTCGACGTCCAGCCTCGACGGCCTCAACGAGCAGCTGCTCCGCAAGGCGATCGACGCGGTCGCCGAGCACCGCACCCTCATCGTGATCGCGCACCGGCTCTCGACCGTCGTCGACAGCGACCTCATCGTCGTCGTCGAGAAGGGCCGCGTCGTCGGCACCGGCACGCACGCGGAGCTCGTCGTCTCGACGCCGCTCTACCGCGACCTCGCGAAGCACCAGCTGCTCGTGTAGCGGTGCTCCGGCGCGATCACGCGCCCGGCGTCGGCTCCGTGCGATCCGGCGCGCCCAGGTGCATCTCCCGTGCCGCCAGGAACACCGGCAGGGCGACCGCGAACGCCACGAGCGGGGCCAGCAGCACGTAGATCCAGACGCGCCGCATCCGCAGCCGCCGCCCCTCGACGATGATGAAGACGACGCTCGCGACGGCCGCGATGAGCAGGTCCCACGAGAGCGACGACACCGCAGGACCCCCGGCGGACAGGTCGGCGAGGAAGTCGCGGCCCTCCATGACGACGCGGATGTTCGCCGACCACGTCAGCACGAGGCCGGCCGCCGCGAGCACCAGGTAGACGACGGCGAGGCGCGTGGGGCGCCGGCGTGCGGGACGCGTGCTCATGGGGACCCCTTCTCGTGGATGTGGCCAGGCTAGGCGCTCACGTCGCGAGCCGCGCCGCCGGCCCGGGATCGGTCGCGGAGCGGCCCGCCGCCCGCCGCGGGAGGGCGCGGCCCGCGCGGTCAGCCGGCCGGCGTCGTCAGCGCGTAGAGCGCGACCGCGCTGGCCGCCGCCACGTTGAGCGAGTCGATGCCGTGCGCCATCGGGATCCGCACCACCGTGTCCGCCGACCGGATCGCCTCCGCCGACAGCCCCGGCCCCTCCGACCCGAGCACGATGGCGAGCCGCTCGTGCTCCTCGGCCGGGAAGTCGCGGATCGACACGGCGTCGGGCGTCAGCGCGAGCGCCGCGAGGTGGAACCCGGCGTCGGCCAGGGCGGCGCGCGTCTCCGGCCACTCCCCCGTGCGCGTCCACGGCACCTGCAGCACCGTGCCCATGCTGACGCGGATGGCGCGGCGGTAGAACGGATCCGTGCAGCGCGGTGTCACGAGCACCGCGTCCGCCCCGATCGCGCCGACCGAGCGGAAGATCGCGCCGACGTTCGTGGGATCCACGACGTCCTCGAGCACCACGACGCGCCGGGCGTCCGCGAGGAGCGACGCGACCGTGGGCAACGCGGGCCGGTCGAGCGACGCGACGACGCCGCGGTGCAGGACGTAGCCGGTGAGCTCCGCGAGCAGCTCGCCGGGCCCGGTGAACACCGGCACGTCCCGGTCGCCGACCAGCGCCAGGGCCTCATCCACCGTGCCGCCGAGCGCGAGCACCGACCGTGGTGCGTGCCCGGCGCGGAGCGCCCGCTCGAGCACCAGCGCCGACTCCGCCAGGTAGATCCCGTGCCCCGCCCCCGCGGCCTTGCGGAGCGCGACGTCGGTGCGGTGGCTGTAGTCGGCGAGCCGCGGATCCGCCAGGTCGTCGACCGGGACGACGTGCGCCACTACGACGCGAAGGGGTCGGGCGTGAGCGTGTACTTGGTGTTCAGGTACTCGTGGATCCCCTCGAGCCCGCCCTCCCGCCCGAGCCCCGACTGCTTCACACCGCCGAACGGCGCGGCCGCGTTGGAGATGACGCCCATGTTGAGGCCCGTCATTCCCGTCTCGAGCCGCTCGATCATGCGCTGGCCGCGGGCGAGGTCCTGGGTGAAGACATAGGAGACGAGGCCGAACTCAGTGTCGTTGGCGAGGCGCACGGCGTCGTCCTCGTCGTCGAACGGCACGATGGCGACGACGGGCCCGAAGATCTCCTCGCGCAGGATGTCGCTGCCCTCGGCGACGCCCGTGATGAGCGTCGGCGGGTAGAAGTGGCCGGCGCCGTCTTGCGGCTCGCCGCCCGCGCGCACGGTGGCGCCGCGCTCGACGGCGTCGCGCACCAGGCGGTCGGCCTTGTCGACCGCGCGGCCGTCGATGAGCGGTCCGACCGTGACGCCCTCCTCGGTGCCGCGGCCGATCCGCATCCGATCGACGCGCTCCTGCAGCCGGTCGGCGAACGCGTCCGCGATCGACGCCTCGACGATGAAGCGGTTCGCCGCCGTGCACGCCTGCCCGACGTTGCGGAACTTCGCCGCCATGGCGCCCTCCACGGCCTTGTCGAGGTCGGCGTCGGCGAAGACCACGAACGGCGCGTTGCCGCCGAGCTCGAGCGAGACGCGCAGCACGTTCTGCGCGGCCTGCGCGCCGAGCTGCCGGCCGACGGGCGTGGATCCGGTGAAGCTCAGCTTGCGCAGACGCGGGTCGGCGATGAGCGGGCCGGTGACGTCGGCGGCCTTCGTGGTGGGGATCACGTTGAGGACGCCCGCGGGCAGCCCCGCCTCGGCCAGCAGCTCGGCGAAGCGGAGCGTGGTGAGCGGGGTGAGGTCGGCCGGCTTGATGACCACGGTGCAGCCCGCGGCGAGCGCCGGCGCGATCTTGCGGGTCGCCATCGCGAGCGGGAAGTTCCACGGGGTGATGAGCAGCACCGGCCCGACCGGGTGCTGCGACACGATCATGCGGCCGGTGCCCTCGGGGTTCGTGCCGTAGCGGCCCGTGATGCGCACGGCCTCCTCGGAGAACCAGCGGAGGAACTCGCCGCCGTAGGTCACCTCGCCGAGCGACTCGGCGAGCGGCTTGCCCATCTCGAGCGTCATGAGGAGCGCGAACTCGTCCTTGCGCTCCTGGAGCAGGTCGAACGCGCGGCGGAGGATCTCGCCCCGGACGCGCGGCGCGGTCGCCGCCCACTCCGCCTGCGCGTCGACCGCCGCGTCGAGGGCGCGCGCGCCGTCCGCGGGGCTCGCGTCGGCGACGTGCGCGATGACGGCGTCGGTGGCGGGATCCCGGACCTCGAACGTCGCCCCGCCCTCCGCGTCGACCCGCTCCCCGCCGATGAGCAGGGTGGTGGGGGTGCCCGACAGGAGGTCGGTCTCGGTGGATGCGCTCATGGTGTCCTCGCGTCTTCCGTGCGGTGTCGTGCTGGTCTTCGTCCTCGCGCTGGTGCGCGTGCCCGTGCTCGCGGCCGCGCCGGCCGCGCCGGCCACGTCGACCCTCAGTCGGCCGGACCCTCGACGATCTCCGCCCCGGCGTCGCGCAGGCGGTCGAGGGCGGCGGCGCTGGTGGCCGGCGCGACGCCCGCGACGAGGTCGGCGAGGATCCGCACGCGCTTGCCCTGGTGGACCGCGTCGAGCGCCGAGGCGAGCACGCAGTAGTCGGTCGCGAGGCCGACCACGTCGATGTCGGTGATCCCGTGCAGCGCCAGCAGGTCCGCGAGCGGCACGCCGTCCTCCGTCGTGCCCTCGAAGATCGAATAGGCGGGCGCGCCCTGGCCCTTCTGGAGGTGGAAGTCGACGGCGGTGACGTCGAGGTCGGCGTGGTACTCGGCGCCGTGGGTGCCCTGCACGCAGTGCTCGGGCCAGGTGGTCGAGAAGTCGGGGACGGTGCCGACCGCGGCGAAGTGCCCGCCGTTGCCACCCGTCGCCTCGTGCCAGTCGCGGGAGGCGAGCACGTGGTCGTACCGGTACGGCTCCGCGGCGAGGAGCCGGGTGATCCCCCGCGCGACGTCGCCGCCGCCGTCGACGCCGAGCGCGCCGCCCTCCGTGAAGTCGTTCTGCACGTCGATGATGAACAAGGCCCTGCTCATGCGCCGCTCCTTCCCCGGGCCGGGCCCGGTGCCGTGTGTCCGCCGCCCGGGACCGGGCCGCGCGTCACTCGTCCCCCAGATCCGCCCCGCAGCGGTACGTGCCCGCTGCCAGCGCGTCCAGGGCGATCTTCGCGTCCCCCGTCACGTTCCCGATGGCGTAGAACGCGAAGGTCAGCTTCGTGCCGTCCGCCGCGTCGACGATGCCGGCGAGCGTGTACCCGGTGTCGATCCAGCCGGTCTTGGCCACGACGTGCCCGCGGGCGACCGCGCTGTCGCCGGTGAAGCGGCTGGAGAGCGTGCCGGTGCGGCCCGCGACCGGCAGTCCGTCGTGCAGGTAGCCGAGCGCCTGCTGGCGCTGGTCGACCTGGATCATCAGCTGGGCCAGGAACGACGGCGGGACCCGGTCGTCGGGGCTGAGGCCCTGGCCGTCGACGATGGTGAGCGTGGAGGTGTCGAGCCCGTACGCCTGCAGGGCCTTCGGGATCCCGGTCGCCAGCGACTGCTGCGTGTTCCCCGCGCCGACCTGGATGCTCACGAGCCGCGCGAGCGACTCGGCGAGCACGTTGTCGGAGTTGATGAGCGCGGTCTGGATGAGCGACGACACCGGCTGCGACTCGACCTTGCCGAGCACCGCGGCGCCGGCGGGAGCCGTGCCCTGGGTGACGTCGGCCGACCCGCCGAGCATGGAGCGGAAGGTGCTGCCGACGCGCGCCAGCGGATCCTCGCTGCGGGCGGAGACGACGGCGGCGGGATCCGCCCGGTCGGCGTCGAGCTGCAGCGGCGTCATGAAGCTCGAGTACCCCGCCTTCCGCTCCGTGGGGGCCCAGGACGGGATCCACGTGTCCCCGGAGAACAGGGACGTGTCGAGCACGATGCGGGTGATGGGCGTGCCGGCCGTGGCGGGATCCGCGGCCCATGCCGTGCGCACCTGCTGGGCGAGGTCGCTGAGACGCGGCGCCCCCGGGTAGACGGAGCTCCCGGAGGTGAGGCGCGTCAGGGTCGGGTCCCCGCCCCCGACCAGCACCACCGTGCCGGGCTCGGACCCGCGGACCACCGTGGTGGCGATGCGGCGATCGGGGCCGAGCGCCGCGAGGGCGGCGGCCGAGGTGATGACCTTCATGACGCTCGCCGTGCGCTCCGGCGTGCTGCCGTTCCGGTCGAACAGCACGCGTCCGGTCGCGGCGTCGCGGACCTGGCCCTCGAAGGTGGCGAGGCGCGGATCCTGCGCGAGGGAGGCGATGGAGCACATGCGGAGGTCGCGCGCGGCGGCCTGGACGGCGGGCGAGGGACGCGGCGGCGCCTCGGTGGGCGTCGGGCTCGGGGTGGGCGTCGGGTCGGCGGCGGCGACGCTCGCGGAGGCGCTGCCGGCACGGCCGGTGAGCGCGCCGGCGCCGACGGCACCGGCCGCGAGCAGGGCGACCACGGCGACGGCAGCCGTCAGGGAGCGGGTGCGACGGCGGTCGCGGGCGCGGGCGCGGGACGCATGGGCGTCCCGGTCGGTGCGGTCGGCGCGCGCGCGGTCGGGGCCGTCGGCTGGGGATCGCATGGGGCCATGTTAGACGCCGGGCCCGAGGGTCCGTCCGGCCGCCGGCACCCCGGGGACGTGGCCGACGAGGTCGCCCTGTGGGGGGACGGGGATGCCGCGTCCTCCCTCGTCGACGGAGGACGGGACAGGGAGGAGGGGTGGTGGAGCCGCCTGTCAGAATCGAACTGACGACCTTCTCATTACGAGTGAGATGCTCTACCGACTGAGCTAAGGCGGCCCGGCCCGGACTCAGCGAGTACCGGGCACGAGTAGAGAGCATACCGGATGCGGGAGGCTGCTCCCGCACACGAACGAGGCAGGGCCGCTCCACCCGGGGTCTGGCGCGCCCGCATCACCCGCAGGTCGTGCCGGCGGCCGGCGGATCCCCGCCGAGCAGGTAACCGTCCACCGCGGACACGATGCACGGATCCCGCTCGTCGTAGGCGATGTGCCCCTCGCCCTCGTAGGTGAGGAGCACCCCCGAGGAGAGCTGACCCGCGAGCGCCTCCGCCCACGAGTAGGGCGTGGCCGGATCGCCCGTGGTCCCGACGACGACGACGGGCGCCGCGCCCTCCGCCGACACGGGCGCCGGGGCATCCCGGGCCGGGTACGGCCAGTTGCCGCAGAGCGGGTCGGGCTCGCCGTCGCGGGAGGTGTCGTCGTCGGCCAGCTCGCCGGCGGCGGCCCGGATCTCGGCCGCCTCCCTCACGAGCACCGCCGGGTCCCGCTCCACCGGGTAGTCGATGCACTGGATGGCGACCAAGGCCTCGTAGAAGTTCCCGCTGTACGTCCCGTCGGGCTTGCGGCCGAAGTAGGAGTCGGCGAGCGCGAACGTCGTCCCGGACTCGCCGCGGAGGGCCTCGGTGAACGCGGTCGTGAGCGCCGGCCACTGCTGCTCGCTGTAGAGCGCGGAGTCGATGGCGCTGCGCATGACCTGCCCGTCGAGCTCGCGCCCGTCGGAGGCGCGCAGCGGGCTCTGGTCGAGGCGGCCGAGGAGGGTCGCGACGGTCTTCTCGCCCTCGTCGACGGATCCGCGGAACGGGCACCCCTGACCCGCGAGGCACGCCGCCATGTACGACTCGAACGAGGTGCGGAAGCCGGTCGTCTGCGCCAGCACGACGTCGAACGAGCTCGCGGACGGGTCCGTCGCGCCGTCGAGCACCATGCGCCCCACGTGCCCGGCGAAGTCCTGCGCGTACTGCGCGCCGATGCTCGTGCCGTAGGAGTAGCCGAGGTAGTTCAGCCTCTCGTCGCCCACCAGTGCCCGCAGCATGTCGAGGTCGTGCACGGTGCTCTGCGTGTCGATGAACTGCAGCAGCGGGCCGGATCGGGCGGCGCAGGACTCCGCGAACGACTTCGACGCCTGCACCAGCTCCTCGTCGTGCGCCGGGGTGCCCGGAGGCGCCTCGGTCTCGCCGTAGAGGAAGGAGTCGAGCTGGGCGTCGTCGACGCAGTCGACGGCGGTCGACGCCCCCACGCCGCGGGGATCCCAGCCGATGACGTCGTACGCGTCCTGCAGGTCGCGCGAGACCGCGTAGTCGACGCTGGCCTTCACGAAGTCGACGCCGGACGCCCCCGGGCCGCCCGGGTTGACGAAGAGCGAGCCGCGCGGCCCGTCGGCGCCGCGCGCGGTGTGCCGCACGAGGGCGAGCTGGATGTCGGTGGCCGGGTCCGGCGCGGACCAGTCGAGGGGCGCCGTCGCGGTCGCGCACTGCGCGCCGTCCTCGCACGGGGACCACGCGAGCGTCTGCTCGTAGTACCGCGCGAGGTCGGGCGCGACGTCCTCCGTCGTCGGGCTCGACGTGGAGCTGCGCGGCTCGGGCACGGGGATGAGGCCGCAGCCGCTCAGGGCGACGGCCGCGGCGAGGAGGACCGCGCCCAGGGCTCCGGCACGACGGACGGCCGGCGCCCGCGCCCCCCGGCCCCTCACGCGCGACCCGACGGGCGCGTGCGGGTGATGGACACGAGCATGGCCTCCAAGGCGAGCGCCGGCGACACGTTGGCGTCGATCCGACGGCGCGCCACCCCGACCGCGTCGAGGACCGCGAGCGACGCCGCCGCGGACCCGGCCCCGGCGGCCTCCGCGATCCGGGGCGCGATCGCCTCGTTCACCTGGGGCAGGTCCGCACCCAGCTGGTGCAGGAGCACGTCGCGGTGCAGGGACATGAGATCGACGAGGATCCGGTCGATGCCGTCGCGGAGGCTCCGCGTGGCGCGCCGCTTCTGGTCCTCCTCGAGCTGCCGGATCTGCGCGCGCAGCTGCGGCGGGATCGACCCTCCGTCCTGCACGCCGAGCGACCGGAGCGCGCGCTCGCGCTCGTCGGCGTCGCGCTGCACCGTGAAGGCCTTCGCGTCCTGGCCCGCGAGCTCGAGCATCGCGGCGGCCGCGCGCACGGCGTCGCCGACCGAGCGGATCCCGAGCGCGAGCTCCAGGGTGCGCCTGCGGCGCTCGCGGGCCTCCGCGTCGGTGGCGAGCCGGTGCGCCATGCCGATGTGGCTCTGCGCCTCGCGCGCCGCGCGGGTCGCCGTGGCGGCGTCGACGCCGTCGCGACGCTGGATCAGGACGGCCACGTCCTCGACCGACGGGATGCGCAACCGCACGCTGCGCACGCGGGAGCGGATGGTCGGGATCAGGTCGGCCTCGCTGGGCGCGCACAGGATCCAGATGGTGCGCTCCGGCGGCTCCTCGAGCGCCTTCAGCAGCAGGTTGGACGTGCGCTCCGTCATCCGATCGGCGTCCTCGACGACCATGACGCGGTACCGGCCGACCGACGGCGAGTACTGCGACGACGTGACGAGCGCGCGCACCTCGTCGATGGCGATGATGACCCGCTCGGTCGCGAGCACGCCGAGGTCGGGGTGGCTGCGGGCGGCGACCTGACGGGCCGTAGCCGCATCTCCCTCCGGCGTGCCGTCGCTGAGCAGCGCGGTCGCGAAGGCGTAGGCGAGGTTCGAGCGGCCGGATCCGGGAGGCCCCGTGATGAGCCACGAGTGCGCGAGCGCGGTGCCGGCGGCGTCGCGCGCGGTGGCCCGGGGGCTGCTGGCGGCGGCGAGCAGGGCGACGGCCTCTGACTGGCCCGTGAGCTCGTCCCAGATGGCCCGGCCGTCGGGGCTCCCGGGTGCCCCGGACGGCTGCGCGTCGATCGCCGGCGTCGCGGACGCGGTCGGCGCGGAGGCGCGGTCGGTCGCCGCGTCGCTCACGCGGAGGCTCCCGCCGTGATCAGCGCCTGCGCGCGGGTGCGGATCTCCTCGGCGATCTCCTCGCGGGGGCGCCCGGCGTCGACGACCAGGAAGCGCCCCGGCTCCGCGTCGGCGAGCCCGAGGAACGCCTGGCGCACGCGCCCGTGGAAGTCGGCGCGCTCGGCTTCGAGCCGGTCGAAGCGGGTGCGCGCGGCGTCGAGGCGGACCCGGGCGGCGGCCTGGTCGAGGTCGAGCAGCACGGTCAGGTCGGGCAGGAGCCCCTGCGCGGCCCACAGCGACAGGTCGCGGATCTCGGCGGCGTCCAGGACGCGGCCGGCCCCCTGGTAGGCGACGGACGAGTCGAGGTAGCGGTCCTGCAGGACGACGGCGCCCCGCTCGAGGGCCGGCCGGACGACGGTCTCGACGTGGTGCGCGCGGTCGGCCGCGTACAGCAGCGCCTCGGCGCGCGGCGCGATGTGCCCGCGACGATGCAGCACGATCTCGCGGATCTCCACCCCGAGGTCGCTGCCGCCCGGCTCGCGGGTGACGACGACCTCGTGGCCCTCTTCCTCCAGCCACCCCCGGAGGAGCGCCGACTGCGTGGACTTCCCCACGCCGTCGCCGCCCTCCAGGGTGATGAAGACGCCGGTCACGTCGCGTCGGACGCCGTCGCCGCAGCAGCGGCCGCCTTGTTGGCGGCCCGCGTCGCCGCGGCCTTCGTGGCGGCGGCCGACCTCGCGGTGGTCGCCTTCGCGGCGGTCGTCTTCGCGGCGGCGCTCTTCGCGGTGGTCGTCTTCGCCGCGGTCGTCTTTGCCGCGGTGGTCTTCGCGGTGGTCGTCTTCGCCTTCGCGGGCGCCTTGGCCTTCGCCTTGGCCGGGGCCTTCGCCTTGGCCTTCGGCTTCGCCGGCCCCTTGGCGCGCTTGTCGGCGAGCAGCTCGACCGCGCGGTCGAAGTCGATGTCCTCGACGGACTCGCTCTTCGGGATCGTCGCGTTGGTCTCGCCGTCCGTGACGTACGGACCGAAGCGGCCGTCCTTCACCTTGATGCCCTTGCCGCTGACCGGATCCGCGTCGAACTCCTTGAGCGCGCTGGACGGGCGCCGGGCGCCGTACTTGGGCTGCGCGAACACCTCGAGGGCGCCGGGCAGGTCGATCTCGAAGATCTGCTCCTCGCTCGTGAGCGACCGCGAGTCCGTGCCCTTCTTCAGGTACGGGCCGTACTTGCCGTTCTGCGCCGTGATGGGCGTGGCCGTCTCCGGGTCCTCGCCGACGACGCGCGGGAGGTCGAGGAGGCGCAGGGCCGTCTCGAGGTCGACCGTGGCAAGGTCCATCGACTTGAAGATGGACGCGGTGCGCGGCTTGACGGCCGCCGCCTTCTTCGCGGCGGGCTTCTTGGCCGGCGCCTTCTTCGCGGGCGCCGCCGTGGTGGCCGTCGACGCGCTCTCGAGCACCTCGCCGGTCGCGGGATCCACGCCGTCCGAGGCAGCGGCGGGCGCCGCCTCCGGCTCGGGGTCGACCTCGGTCACGTAGGGGCCGTAGCGACCGTCCTTCGCCACGACCTGCTTGCCGTTCGCGGGGTTGATGCCGATGACGCGGTCGGTGACGACGGGGGCGTCGATGAGCTCGCGCGCCTTGGCGGCCGTCAACTCGTCCGGCGCGAGGTCCTCCGGCAGGTTGACGCGACGGGGCGTCGCGTCCGCGGCGGCACCCTCCTCGTGCACCTCGAGGTAGGGCCCGTACTTGCCGATGCGGAGCGTGATGTCGTCCGCGATGCGCAGCGAGTTGATCTCCTTGGCGTCGATCTCGCCGAGGTTGTCGATGGTGGGGCGGAGCCCCTTGTGCGCGTCGTTGCCGTAGTAGAAGCCCTTCAGCCAGTCGACCCGCTCGGCCGAGCCCTCCGCGATGCGGTCGAGGTCGTCCTCCATCCCGGCCGTGAAGTCGTACTGCACCAGCTCCGTGAAGAACTCCTCCAGCAGCCGCACCACCGAGAAGGCGATCCAGTTCGGGACGAGCGCCGTGCCGCGCGGGGTGACGTAGCCGCGGTCGACGATGGTCGAGATGATGGCGGCGTAGGTCGACGGGCGACCGATGCCCAGCTCCTCGAGCGTCTTGACGAGGCTCGCCTCCGTGTAACGCGGGGGCGGGCTGGTCTCGTGCCCCTTGGCGTCGACGTCGACGAGGCGCAGGTCCTGGCCCTTCTTGAGGTCGGGCAGCTTCGCCTCGCGCGGCTCGGCGGCACCGTGGCGCTCCTCGTCGCGGCTCTCCTCGTACGCGGCCAGGAAGCCGCGGAACGTGATGACCGTGCCCGATGCGGCGAACTCGGCCACCTCACCCGCGGACGTGGGGCCCGCGGCGATGACGACCGAGGCGGTGGATCCCTTCGCGTCGGCCATCTGCGACGCGATGGTGCGCTTCCAGATGAGGTCGTAGAGCTTGTGGTCGTTGCCGCGCAGCGTGGAGGCGAGCTGCTGCGGCGTGCGGAAGGTCTCGCCGGCGGGGCGGACGGCCTCGTGGGCCTCCTGGGCGTTCTTGCTCTTGCCCGCGTAGAGGCGCGGCTTGTCCGGCACGGTCTCCGGCCCGTACAGCTCCGCGGCCTGCTTGCGCGCCGCGTTGATCGCCTGCTGCGACAGCGAGGGCGAGTCGGTGCGCATGTAGGTGATGTACCCGTTCTCGTAGAGCGACTGCGCGACGCTCATCGTCTGCCGGGCGGAGAAGCGCAGCTTGCGCGCGGCCTCCTGCTGGAGCGTCGACGTGGTGAACGGCGCGGCGGGGCGACGCGTGTAGGGCTTGGACTCGACGCTCTGCACCTTCAGCGGCACGGACGGGTCGCGGAGCGCCACGGCGAGCGCCTCGGCGCTGCTCGCGTCGAGCGGGCGCGAGTCGTTCTTGAGCGCGCCCTTGTCGTCGAAGTCGCGGCCTGTGGCGATGCGGGCACCGTCGATGCGGACGAGTCGGGCGTCGAACGGCAGCTCCTGCTCGAGCGGCGAGAGCGATGCCGTCAGATCCCAATAGGAGGCGGTGACGAACGCCAGGCGCTCGCGCTCGCGGTCGACGACCAATCGGGTGGCGGCGGACTGCACGCGACCCGCGGACAGGCCGGGTCCGACCTTTCGCCAGAGCACGGGCGACACCTCGTAGCCGTAGAGGCGATCGAGGATGCGACGTGTCTCCTGCGCGTCCACGAGGGCCGTGTCGATGTCACGCGTGCTGTCGCGGGCGCGCTCGATGGCCTCCTTCGTGATCTCGTGGAAGACCATGCGCTTGACCGGCACCTTCGGCTTCAGCACCTGCAGGAGGTGCCAGGCGATGGCCTCGCCCTCGCGGTCCTCATCCGTCGCGAGGAAGAGCTCGTCGGCGTCCTTGAGCGCCCGCTTGAGGTCGGCGACCGTCTTCTTCTTCTGGTCGCTGACGACGTAGTACGGCTCGAAGCCGTTCTCGACGTCCACGGAGAACTTGCCGAGCGTGCCCTTCTTGAGCTCCGGCGGCAGGTTCTTGGGCTCGATGAGATCGCGGATGTGGCCCACCGAGGCCTGCACCTCGTAGCCGCTGCCCAAGTACTGGGCGATCGTCTTGGCCTTGGCCGGCGACTCGACGATGACCAACTTCTTCGTGCCGGGCACGTGACTCCTTATATATGCGTTCATGGGGGCCGGTGTCCGGCCCGGTGTCCGGGATGCGTGCCCGCTCGGATCGGATCCGATCCGGGGCGACGTGCGGCGGGGTCCCCGACAAGGCACACCATACACACGCGTACCGACCGGCCACCTAATCGCGACGCCGCCCGGACGCGACGCGTCCGGGCGGCGCCGCGGCCAGGCTGGAGCGCCCCGGTCGGACGTGGACGGGGGCGCCCGATGGCGCCTCCCCCGCTCTCGCGGGCCGGCGACGAGACGCTCGGGACCGGCGCGCGTCGGCTCAGGCAGGACAGGGACGACGACCGGGAAACGGCGCCGGTGCGGGTCACCCCGACGCCCCGGACGGAGGCTGACCGGCTCGCGCACGCGCCGTCACCGGGATGCCCATCGGGCCGCCGTGGCGCTCCGCCTCCACGACCGCCGTCGTGCCCGTGACCTCGCATCCCGTGAGCGACGCCCCGGCGGCGACCACGACCTCCTCGGCCGCCGAGCAGGGGGAGCCGGTCGCGAACCCCGCGGCGACGTCGGCCGCGGCGAGTGCTCCGGAGTCCGCGGCCCCCGCGGCGGCCGCCCTCTCCACGAGCACCGAGGAGACGGCGACCGTGGCCAGCGCGAGAGCGGTGACCGCCCCGAGCACGCCGACCGCGACCACGGTGCCCGAGCCGCCGTCGCCGTCACGGGGCACCCGGATCCTCCTGCCATGCGCACCCCCGCGCCGAGACGCGGAGCCCGGCCGCGCCCGCGGGCCCGAATCGGCTGGGCGCCGTGAGCCGGACGCAGACGGCGTGACCCGACCGATCCACCGCCATGGACGCTCCCGCAGCCGCGCCCTCGATGCGCGCCGATGCCGTGCCCGCGTCCTCCCCGCGTCCGATGCTCCGTGCCGCCTCCTCCGCTGCGGAGGTCAGCACGACCTGCTGGCCGACCGTCTGCACCGCGCCCAGGCACAACCCGAGGACCAGCACGACCGCGGGCAGCACGACCGCGAGCTCCGCGGCCGCCGCCCCGCGATCCGCGACGGGGGCCGCCCGCGGATCGTGGTGCGGGCTCCCGGCCGCCCAGGCGAGCGGGATCACCGGTCGTAGGTCAGGGCACGCCGCACGAGGTCGAGGAGCATGCCGCGGACCTCGTCGCTCTGCAGGATGACCACGAGCAGTCCGGCGAACGCCACCGCCGCCATGGTCGCGATGGCGTACTCGGCGGTGGCCGCGCCCCCGTCGTCCGCTGCGCGGCCGAGGAGCGCACGACGCGCGGCCCGGGCGACACGCGCGGACCGCGACAGGACGAGCCTCGGGGGCGCCGTCGCCACCTCCCCGCCGCAGCTCCTCGCGCAGCTCACCGCGCCTCCCGACGATCGCGACGGACCCGCCGTCGCCGGAGCAGCGGCCAGCGGCCAGACAGCGCGGCCCTCCGGTGCCGCCGCGATCCCGATCGTCCCGGATGCGGATCCCCGAGCCGCCGCGGCCCCCGCGCCATGCACGTCGATCGGATGCACCCGCTCCTCGATTCGTCCCATGTCCTCGTCCTCTCCCTCTGGCGGGCGCTGCCCGCCGTCCTTCCCCGCCGACCATCGGCCGGGACGTCACCATGCCCCGCCAGCAGGGCTCCGCCCACGGCGGGATCCGCGATGGTGGAAGCCGTCACCCGCGGCCGAGTGTTGAGGACACGACGGCCAGCAGCATCGGGACGACGCCCACCGCCAGGAACGCCGGCAGGATGCACACGCCCAGCGGCAGCATGAGCCGCGCCGCCAGACGCGCCGCCGCCCGCTCGGCCCAGGTGGCGGCGTCCCTCCGGATCCGCTCCGCCTCGCTCCCGAGGAGCACGGCGACGGGTGCGCCCGTGCGGGCGGCCACGTCCACCACCGACCCGACGGCGTCGAGATCGTCGCCGGTGCCCAGCCCGGCGCGCTCGCACGCGCGGCGGACGACCGCCACCGCGCGGGGCACGGACGCCCCGCCGGACATGGCCATCGCCACCAGGTCGAGGACGAGTCCCGGCGTCGGCTCGCGCGAGACGGCCCGGCGCACCAGGCCGCGGTTCCACCGCCACCCGATCGCCACGAGCGAGGAACCCACCACGAGGCACACCATCCCGGGCACGGTGGTGACGAGGACGCGCAGCGGATCGAACCCGAGCCCGGCGGCCAGCAGCAGGCCGGCGACGGGCATGAGGAGCACCGTCCGGCTGGTCGCCACGGGCCCCGCGAGCGCCGTCCCCGCGTCGCGGCGCACCCGGGCGATGTCGACGAGGGAGTCGGCGAGCCGGTGGAGGGATCGCGAGAGCGGCGCTCCGGTGCCGTCCGCGACCTCGAGCCCGGCCGCGAGCGCGCACCACGATCGCGCGGTCGAGCCGCCCGCCCGCTCGGCCGCGGTGGCCGCCGCCACGATGCGTGCGGCGAGTGGCGCCGACCCGTGGGCCGCGGCCACGCGTCGCGCCAGGGCGGGCACCGCGCGCTCCCCCCGGCGGACCCGCGCGTCCGGCGGCGCCAGCTGCGACCACGCGCGCTCGAGGTGCAAGCCCGCACCGAGCAGCACCGCGAGGCGTCGGACGAACGCGGCGATCTCCTCCGCCTCCTCGACGACCGCCTCCTCGCCCCCGCCGCGCAGACGCCGACGCAGCGGGACGGCGTGGGCGCGCCGGATCATGCGCCGGTCCTGCGCGCGTCCGACGCCGACGCCGCCACCGCGGGCTGCGCCGTCGGATCCGCGCCGGGGTCCCAGCGCACGGGCATGACCCGGAGGCGGCCGTCGTCGCCGGTCGCGAGGCGGCCGGCCGCCGTCACCCGACGGCCCTGCGGCGTCCTCGCCAGGTGGATGACGAGTCCGATCGCGCTCACCGCCTGGCGTGCCGTCGTGACCGCGTCCATGCCGGCGAGCGCGCCGAGGGCCTCGAGCCGGGCCGGCACGTCCGCCACGCCGTTGGCGTGAAGGGTGCCCGCGCCTCCGTCGTGCCCCGTGTTGAGCGCGCCCAGCAGCTCCCGGATCTCGCTGCCGCGGCACTCCCCCACGACCAGCCGGTCCGGCCGCATCCTCAGCGCCTCCCGCACCAGGCGGGGCAGGGACAGCTCCCCGGCCCCCTCGATGTTCGCCTGCCTGGCCTCGAGGGACACGACGTGCGCATGCCGCACCCGCAGCTCGGCGACGTCCTCGACGAGCACGATGCGCTCCCGCGGATCCGCCCGCGCGAGCAGCGCGCCGAGCAGGGTCGTCTTCCCGCTTCCGCCGGCGCCCGTGATCAGGAGGTTCGTGCGTCGGCGCACCGCCTCCTCGAGCAACGCGCGGCAGCCGGGCGGGAACGCTCCCGCCGCGTCGAGCGCGTCGAGCGTCGGCCTCGCCCGCGAGGGGAGCCGGATGGAGAGCAGCGTGCCGCGCGTCGACACGGGCGGCAGCACCGCGTGGATGCGCATCCCGTCGCCCAGCCGCACGTCCACGCACGGCGCCGCCTCGTCCAGATGCCGGCCGCCCTCCGCGGCCAGTCGCACGGCGAGCGCCCGCACGGACGGCTCACCACCGATGTCGACGTCGGGTCGGCGCTCGGGCCCGGATCCCCGGTCCACCCAGACCTCGCCGTCGCCGTTGACGAACACGTCGGTCGTCCGGGGGTCCTGCGCCAGAGCGGCGAGGGGACCGAGCACCTGCGGCACCCGGCGCGGGGACGGGATCGGACAGGGAACGGCGGCGGTACCGCCCGCCGGGAGGCGCAGGGTGACGCCGGCCTCCGATCTCCCGACGTCGGATGGGCCGGCACCCCGACGGGCGTCCGCGCCCGAGGGACGAACGCCGCGGGGGCGACGACGAGAGGAGGGGCGTCCGCTCCCGGGCCCGCGCCTCCCGCGGACCGATGCCGCGACGCCTCCCCCGGGAGGACGCCCCGACCGACGACGGATGCCTGCCACTCGATCATGCGCGGACACTAGGCGCGGCCGTCCGCCGTGCTGACGGGTCGAGACGACGCGGGGAGGAGGCGTCGCCGCGCCGCGCTGGGGAGGAGCCGCTCTGGAGTCGAGAGGGGCGGCGCCCATCGGGGGAACGGGCGCCGCCACGTGACGAAGGATCGGGGGAATCCTGGATCCGCCACACGTCGGGCTTGACCCGACGGCATGAGCATACGCCGCAGGCCTCCCCCCATGGGAGGGTCACGCGTGTTCTGGCCGTTCCCCCACCGGACTCCCGGGCAGCGCGGACCCGCCCCCGTCTCCTGCCGCCCGCGGGTGCCCGGCCGCCCACCCGCTAACGTGGGTCGCGGAGAGGATGACGATGACGATGTCCACGAACCCCCGATCGACCCAGCCCGGAGCCGCGAGGCCCGCCGACCACGACCCGGACGAGGCGGGGACGAGCATCCCCTCCCCGTCCGCCTCGACGCCCGAGCCGAGCGCCGTCCACCCGCCGTCGGACGCGTTCCGCGCGACGCGCGTCGCCGACGAGTCGCTCGCCGCGGCCGCCGCCGTCGACCGCCTCGGCTTCTGGGCCGACCGAGCCCGCGAGCTCGTGACCTGGGAGACCCCGTTCGAGACGGTCCTCGACTGGTCGGACGCGCCCGTCGCCCGCTGGTTCCCCGACGGCCGGCTCAACGTGGCCTACAACTGCCTCGACCGGCACGTGCTCGCGGGCCACGGCGACCGCGTCGCGCTGCACTGGGAGGGCGAGCCGGGCGACACCCGCGACCTCACCTACGCCGAGCTCACCGCGGACGTCAATCGCGCCGCGAACGCCCTGCGGGACCTGGGGGTCGTCGCGGGCGACCGGGTCGCGATCTACCTCCCGATGATCCCGGAGGCCGTCGTCGCGATGCTCGCCGTCGCGCGCATCGGCGCCGTGCACTCCGTCGTGTTCGGCGGCTTCAGCGCCGAGAGCCTCCGTGCCCGCATCGACGACGCGGCAGCCCGCGTGGTGATCACCGCCGACGGCGGCTGGCGCAAGGGCAAGGTCTTCCCGCTGAAGCCGGCCGTCGACGCGGCGCTCGTCGGATCGGCCGGATCCGTCGAACACGTCCTCGTCGTGCGGCGCGGCGAGAACGAGGTGGACTGGGACGACAGCCGCGACCTCTGGTGGCACGAGCGCGTCGCCGCGGCCTCCGCGGAGCACGAGGCGGAGGCGTTCGAGGCCGAGCACCCCCTGTTCATCCTGTACACGAGCGGCACGACCGGGAAGCCGAAGGGCATCCTGCACACGTCGGGCGGCTACCTCACGCAGGCCGCCTACACGCACCGGAACGTCTTCGACCTGCACCCCGAGACCGACGTCTACTGGTGCACCGCGGACGTCGGCTGGATCACCGGCCACAGCTACGTCGTCTACGGCCCGCTCGCCAACGGCGCCACGCAGGTGATCTACGAGGGCACGCCCGACACCCCGGAGCCCGGCCGCTGGTGGGACATCGTGGAGAAGCACGGCGTGACGATCCTCTACGCGGCTCCCACGGCCATCCGCTCCTTCATGAAGACCGGCCGGGAGATCCCGGACGCGCGCGACCTCTCCTCCATCCGGCTGCTCGGCTCGGTCGGCGAGCCCATCAACCCGGAGGCGTGGCGCTGGTACCGCGACGTCATCGGCCGCGGCGACGTGCCCGTGGTCGACACGTGGTGGCAGACGGAGACCGGCGGCATCATGATCTCCGCGCTCCCCGGCGTCACCGCGACGAAGCCGGGGTCCGCCCAGACGCCCATCCCCGGCATCTCCGTCGCGGTCGTCGACGACGCCGGCGAGCCCGTCGCCCGCGGCGAGAGCGGCCTCCTGGTCGTCACGGAGCCCTGGCCCGGCATGCTGCGCGGCATCTGGGGCGATCCGGAGCGCTACCGCGAGACCTACTGGGACCGCTTCGGCGACCGCTACTTCGCGGGCGACGGCGCGCGGCTCGACGAGGACGGCGACATCTGGCTGCTCGGCCGGGTCGACGACGTGATGAACGTCTCCGGCCACCGCCTCTCGACCGCGGAGATCGAGTCCTCGCTCGTCGCGAACCCGTACGTCGCCGAGGCGGCGGTCGTCGGCGCGTCCGACGAGGCGACCGGCCAGGCTGTCGTGGCCTTCGTGATCCTCCGGACGGCCGAGGCGAGCGCGCTCGGCGACGCGGACCCGAACGAGATCCTGCGCAAGCACGTCTCCGACCAGATCGGCGCCATCGCCAAGCCGCGGCGCGTGTTCGTGGTGCAGGAGCTGCCGAAGACGCGCTCGGGGAAGATCATGCGGCGGCTGCTGCGCGACGTGGCGGAGGGCCGGGCGATCGGCGACACCACCACGCTGGCCGACACCCAGGTGATGCAGGTCATCAGCGACCGGATGACCGCGGGCTGACGGCCGAGGACAGCCGGACGTGAGGAGGGCCGGGTGCGATGCGCACCCGGCCCTCTCGCTGTCCGCCGCGGCGGGCGGCGGCTACTCGACGAGCGCCACCACGAGCTCGACCTCGACGGGCGAGCCGAGGGGCAGCTCCGCGACGCCCACGGCGGAGCGCGCGTGGATCCCCGCGTCTCCGAGGATCTCCCCCAGCACCTCGCTCGCGCCGTTGATCACGCCCGGCTGCCCGGTGAACCCCTCGGCTGACGCGACGAAGCCCGTGACCTTGATGACGCGCGCGATGCGGTCGACGCCGCCGGCCGCGTCCGCCGCCGCCGCGAGCCCGTTCAGGGCGCAGGTGCGGGCGTGCGCCTTGGCGTCCTCGGCGGACACCTCGGCGCCGACCTTGCCGGTCGCGGCGAGCGCGCCGTCGACGAAGGGCAGCTGGCCGCTCGTGTAGACGAGGCCGCCGTGCACGACCGCGGGGACGTACGCGGCGACGGGAGCCGCGACCGCGGGCAGCTCGATGCCGAGCTCGGCCAGCCGGTCGGAGATCGCGCCCATCAGGCGCCGTGCTCCGCGCCGGCGACCGGGCGCTTCATGTACGCGACGAGCCCGCCCTCGGGGCCGGTGACGACCTGCACGAGCTCCCAGCCCTGGGACCCCCACGTGTTCAGGATGGCGGCGGTGTTGTGGATCATCAGCGGCGTGGTGAGGTACTCCCACTGCGCGGGCGTTGCGGTCATCTCGGCTCCTTGCCGGTCGGGTCGGGGTGCATGACGGGACGGGCGCGGGCGGCCGGCGCACAGGTCTCACGGGTTCCCATACACCCTTCCCGTACTCTGGAGTCTATGTCTGCATCCAAGAACACGCCCGGCCGCGTCGCCGCCGCGCTCACGGGCGTCCTCGGCATGAGCGCCGTGGCCGGCGTGCTGGTCGCGGCGATGGTCACCCCCGCCATCGCCGTCACGAGCCTCGCGGCCAACAACACGATCGGCCTCTTCGAGGACCTGCCGGACTACCTGCAGATCGACAACCTCGCGCAGAAGACCGAGCTCTACGCCACGCAGGGCGGCCAGCCGGTGAAGTTCGCGGAGTTCTACGCGCAGAACCGCCAGGAGGTGAGCTGGGACGAGGTCTCCGACAACGCGAAGGCCGCGGCCGTCGACACGGAGGACCCCCGCTTCTACGAGCACGGCGGCGTCGACGTGCAGTCCACGTTCCGCGCGCTCGCCCAGAACGTCGTCGGCGGTGGCGTCGAGTCGGGCGCGAGCACGATCACCATGCAGTACGTGAAGAACGTCCTCGTGCAGAAGGCCGAGACGCTCGCCGAGACGGATCCGGACGCCGGCAAGAAGGCCTACGCGGAGGCGACGCAGGAGTCGACCGCCCGCAAGCTCAAGGAGATGCGCCTCGCGATCGGGCTGGAGAAGAAGTTCTCCAAGAACGACATCCTGCTCGGCTACCTCAACATCGCGAACTACGGCGGGAGCGTCTACGGCATCCAGTCGGCCGCGAAGTACTACTACGGCGTGGACGCGAAGGACCTCAGCATCGCGCAGGCCGCGAGCCTCGTCGCGACGGTCAACTACCCCACCGCCCTGCGGATCGACGAGCCGGGGAACGTCAAGGCCAACCAAGAGCGCCGCGACGTCCTCATCGACAACATGCTCAAGCACCACAGCATCACGCAAGAGCAGCACGACGAGGCGATCGCCAGCCCCGTCACCCCGGCGATCACGCCCTCGGTGAGCGGCTGCAACGCCGCGCAGCCCGCCAGCGCCGCGTACTTCTGCGACGCGGTCAAGTACACCGTCGAGAACTCGAAGGAGTTCGGCGCGAACCCGGACGAGGCCCGCCGGAACCTCAACCGCAACGGCTACAAGATCTACACGACGCTGAACCTCGACCTCCAGGCCAAGGCCACGGACGACATGCGCAAGCAGATCCCGACCACGATGAACAGCATCAACGTCGGATCCGCGATGACGAGCGTCGAGGCCAAGACCGGCCGCGTGATCGCCATGGTGCAGAACACCGACTACGGCAACGGCGACCAGCGCGGCGTCACGAGCGTCAACTACAACACCGACCAGAACTACGGCGGCTCCGGCGGATTCCAGGTGGGATCCACCTACAAGCTCGTCACCCTGCTGGAATGGCTGAAGGAGGGGCACTCGGTGAACGAGGTCGTCAACTCCTCGAAGGGCACCTGGAGCGGGCGAGACTTCCAGGACTCCTGCACGGGCGGCAACCTCGGCTCCGATGTGCTCAAGGTCACCAACGACGGCGCCGCGCCGGGTGCCAACCGCACCGTGATGTCGGGTACGGCGAACTCCACCAACACGGCGTTCATGGCCATGGCCTCCGAGCTCGACATGTGCGGCATCGGCCAGACCGCGAAGGACATCGGCATCCACCAGGCGGTGCCGGGCAAGCCGCTCTCCAACTACGTTTCCGACATCATCGGCTCGGGCGGCAACAACATCGCGCCTCTCACGATGGCGCAGGCTTACGCGACCGTGGCCAACAACGGCACCACGTGCGACTCGATCATGATCGACAAGGTGGTCCTTCCGGACGACACCGAGGTCGCTCCCCCGTCGGCGAACTGCCGCGAGACGGTCAGCCAGGACGTCGCGCACACCGCCGCCTACGCGCTCGCGGGCGTCATGGGCGCGACGGGTGCCGCCGCCAACACCAACGACGGCACGCCGCTCATCGGCAAGACCGGTACCACCGACAAGGCGAAGGACACCTGGTTCGTCGGCTCCAGCACCGAGGTCACGACGGCCATATGGGTCGGCAGCGCCTCGGGCCAGCAGATCCAGCAGCGCAACACCAAGCTCCCCAGCGGGCAGCTCATGTCCACCGCGCGGTTCGCGGTCTGGAAGCCGTTCATGCAGGCGGTCAACGCGGTCTACAAGGGATCGGCGTTCCCCGGCCCGGCAGCGGACCTGACCCGCACGCCGACGGTCCAGGTGCCGGACGTGACGGGCATGTCTCCGGCCGACGCCCAGTCGGGCATCGAGGGCGCGGGCCTGTCCTTCGCCCAGGGCGGCGCGCGCGCCTCGTCCGTCCCGGCCGGCCAGGTCGCCGGATCCGACCCGGGCGCCGGCGCCAACGCCGCACGCGGATCCACCGTCACGGTCTTCATCAGCAGCGGGCCCGACCAGAGCCAGCAGCAGGGCACCCCGGGCACCGTCCCGGACGTGCGCGGGCAGGACATGACGAGCGCCCGCCAGACCCTGCGCGCGGCCGGCTTCGACGTGACCATGGCGCAGGAGCAGGTGCAGGACAACTCGCAGATCGGCAAGGCGACCCGCACGGATCCCGCGGCCGGCCAACAGAGCGGCGGCCCCGTCACGCTCTACATCGGACGCACCTGATGGGCGTCGTCGGCACGATCGCGCGCACCGTCGGCGGCGTCGCGGCCGCCGGCGCGGCGCTGTTCGCGTACGCGTCGTTCTACGAGCGGCGCCGCTTCACCCTCCGCGAGGTGACGGTGCCGGTGCTCCCCGTGGGCGCCGACCCCATCCGCGTGCTCCACCTCTCGGACATGCACATGGCCCCGTGGCAGCACAAGAAGCAGCGCTGGGTGCGCGAGCTGGCGGAGCTCAAGCCCGACCTCGTCGTCGACACGGGCGACAACACGGGCCACGAGCAGGGCATCGTCGCCGTCGAGGAGACGCTCGAGGCCTTCCGCGGGATCCCCGGCGTCTTCGTGCACGGATCGAACGACTACTACGGGCCGATGCTCAAGAACCCGTTCAAGTACTTCACCGCGAACACGCACGCCACCCAGCGGCCCGCCGACCTCGACCTCCCCCGGCTCGAGCGGCTGTACGACTCGCTCGGCTGGGTCGACCTCAACAACGCCGCGGGCGCGATCGAGGTCAACGGCACCCTGCTCGAGTTCTTCGGGGTCGACGACCCGCACCGCGACTTCGACCACCTCGAGGCGCTCCCCGGGGCCCTCGACGCGCTGCGCGAGGACGGTGAGGCCTACCAGGGCGCCTCGGACGCACCGGTCGTGTCCGTCGGCGTCGCGCACGCCCCCTACCGCCGGGTGCTCGACTCGTTCGTCACCAACGGAGCCCGCATGGTCTTCGCCGGGCACACCCACGGCGGGCAGGTCTGCGTCCCGGGCTACGGCGCGCTCGTCACCAACTGCGACATCCCCCGCCGCCAGGTGAAGGGCCTCAGCGTCTGGCCGCACGCCGACCGCGCCGCGTTCCTGCACGTGAGCGCCGGCCTCGGCACGTCGATCTACGCGCCCGTGCGCTTCGCCTGCTTCCCCGAGGCGACGCTGCTCACGCTCACCGCGGTCTGACCGCCTGCGCGTACTCGGGAGCCCGGAACATCGGGTATCGTAGAGCCCGGCCCTCGGGCCATCGGGGTGTGGCGCAGCTTGGTAGCGCGCTTCGTTCGGGACGAAGAGGTCGCAGGTTCAAATCCTGTTACCCCGACACACCGCCTCCTCTGGGAGGCACAGCACGACAGGCAGCACGATCAAGGGCCGCTCCCCCGGGAGCGGCCCTTCGTCGTGCGGACGCCGTGCGATCCGCGGACGGCATCACGCCACGTGCCGCTCGCGAGCGCGCGGGACGACGTGGATGAGGAGCAGGATCGCGGCGGCCGGGAGAGCGGGCCCCGACATCACGGAGAGGACCAGCGGTCGCGGCTGCCCGGACACCCAGTAGCCGTACGGGCCTGCCGAGAGCGCGAACTGGGCTGCGGCGACGATGGCGCCCGCGACGACCAGCACGGGGAACGCCCACGCGGACCTCACGACGCCGAGATGGCGGAGGCATGGCACGCAGCACGAGAACGCCACGATCACCGCGGTACCCACGGCGACGGCGACGATGACGGCGGCGTCCCTCTCGTCCTCGGCCGGCGACAACGCCTGGGAGATGAAGATGATCTCGTAGAGCAGGAGCGCGACGCCGACGCACCACCATGCTCCCGCCGAGGACAGCCCGAGCCCCGTCCGCCTCTTCCGCGGGCCCGTCGAGACGTCGGTCATCGCCGCTCCTCCCGCGGGGCCGACCGTGCGTCCTCGGAGGACACGGCGTCCCCACGGCGTCGGCGCGCCGATCGACGGTCGACGTCCTTCAGCCGCAGCGCCGGCCGCTCGATCGCGTAGTACGTCGCCGCCGACAGCGCGAGCGTCACCGCGCCGACCACGAGCGTGTTGAGGGCGAATCCCGCGAGCGTGTCCGGCAGCACGACGCCCGCGCGGCGGAGGAAGCGGATCACGGGCAGGTGCCACAGGTAGACGCTGAACGAGATCGTGCCGAGCCACGCGATCCAGCGCAGCTCGAGGACGCGCGTCACCGGCCCGAGGGATCCCCCGCGTCGCGGCAGCGCCACGAGGAGCAGCAGGGTCGCGCACGAGGCGGCGACGATGCTCTCCTCGAACGCGCCCACGGGAGCCTCGGAGGCGACCACGATGAGCGCCGCGGCGACGATCCCGGCGAGCACGCGCCAGGCCGCGACGCGGTCGCGCAGGCCCCCGTCCGCGGACAGCGTGAGCAGGACGACGGCCGCCGCCATGCCGTAGGCGAAGAGGTCCGCGTGCACGAGGATGCTGCGGTTCGCGACGGCCTCCCACGTCACGCCCCACTCGCTCGCGAGGCGGCCACGGTGGCCGAGCGGGGCTTGCGCGACCATCGACCACACCTTGCCGGCCACGCCCATCAGCAGGAGCACGGCGGCGGGGGCCAGGGCGCGGATCCACGTGGCCCTCCCCCGCAGGATCCGCGCCGCCAGCAGCGCCACGATCGGAAGCACGACGTAGAAGGACACCTCGACGGCGAGGGTCCAGGCGACCTCGATGCCGCTGCGGAGCGTCCGCGGCGCGTAGCCCTGGAGCAGGAGCACGTTGAGGACGGTGTCGAGCGGACCGAGCGTGCCTACCGAGATCCCGGCGTCGCGGGTCTCGCGCGGCAGGATCGCGACGCGCAGCACGAGGCTCACGAGCAGCAGGACGACGACGTAGCCGGGGAAGACGCGGAGCGCGCGGTTGACGGCGTAGCGCGACAGGCGCGGCATGGCGCCGCCGTCGACGAGGCCGCGCGCGAACGGCAGGAACAGCAGGAATCCGCTCAGGACGAAGAACAGCGTCACGCCGTGGCTGAAGAACGCGACCTCGCCGACGAGCGGGATGTCGGTGGTCGGCCGGGCCAGCTGGCGCTGCACGTGGTACAGCAGCACGGCGACGGCGGCGACCCCGCGGAGCCCCTCGATGCCGGGCAGGAGCGTGGGCACGCGCGCCGGTGCGGACGTCGGGGTCCCGGTCATGATGGCCTTCCCGGGTCGGTGGAGCGGCGGTCGTCCAGTCTACGAGGCGCCCGATCCGAGGGCTCCGAGGCCGGGTCGGGCACAGCACGACGGCCGCCGCTCGGAGGCGACGGCCGTCGGCGCGCGCTCCCCATCGAGCGCGGGCTCATCCCTCCTCGGGAGGGGCCGGCTGGGCCGGCGCCGGGGCGGCCGGCGCCTCGGGGGCCGTGGGCGCCGCCGACTGGGTGGGCTTCGGTGCCGGCGGCACGTAGGGCTTCTTCGTCAGCGTGCTGCTCGGCGCGGGGAAGCCCTCCGCCGGGTAGCGGTCGTCGATGAACGTCTGCAGCGGCTTGAAGATCCGGTGACGCGCGCTGTCCGCGGCCGAGCCGTTGAGGACGTTGCGGCGCATGGACGCGAAGCCCTCGACGTTGCCGACCCAGACCGCCGTCGTGACCTCGGTCGAGGAACCGACGAACCAGGTGTCCTTGGAGCGGTCGGTCGTGCCCGTCTTGCCCATGATCTCGGTGCCGTCGCGCGGGTTCGACGCCGCGCCGGTGCCGCCCATGACCGCCTTCAGCGCGAAGGCGGCCGTGTTGGCGACCTCGGGGCTCATGGCCTGCGCGCACTCGCTCTTCGGGGTCACGAGCTCCGACTCGTCCGGGAGGACGACCTTGTCGATCGCGATGGGCGGGCACGTGGTGCCCTGGTTCGCGACGGAGGAGAAGGCGGTGGCCATCTGGAGTGGCGCGACGGTGTTGCCGCCCGAGCCGACCACGTCCGACGGGAAGCTCGACAGGTCACGCTTGTCCGCGTTGTACGCGCCCATGTCCGTAGCCGTCTTGCTGATGTCGCAGAGGTCGAGCTGGCTCGCCATCGCGACGAAGGCCGAGTTGACGGAGGCGACGGTCGCTGCGAGCACGTTCTGGTTCGACGTGGCGCCGGTGTTGGTGTCGTTGGTCACCTTGTAGTCCGGGGATCCGGCGAGGTTGTCGCCGCATCGGGTGAACTCGCTCGCCGACCACGTGGTCTTCGATGCGTTGACCGTCTGGTAGATCGACTTCCCGCTCTTCAGCCAGTCGACCAGCGTGAAGATCTTGTACGTCGATCCGACCTGGAAGCCCGCGGATCCTCCGTGCGCCTTGTCGGCCGAGTAGTTGATCTCGGTGACGCCGGGCTGGTCCTGCGCGACGCCGTAGTCCGTGTTCTGCGCCATCGCGATGATGCGGCCGGTCTTCACCTCGCGGGAGACCACGGATCCGCCGATCTTCGTGAAGCGCGCGGTCGTGGGCACCTGCTTGCGCATCTGCTCCGCCGCGTTGCCCTGGATGTCGAGGTCGAGCGTCGTGTAGACCTGCATGCCGCCGCGCTTGAGCACCGCGTCGCGCTCGGCCGGCGTCGCGCCGAACTCGGGGTTCGTGAGGATCTCGTTCTTCACGTAGTCGCAGAAGTACGCGGCCGAGATCGGGTTCGCCTGGATGCAGCCGCTCGTGGAGGGCGTGATCGTCGGCGTGATCGCGGCGGCGGACGCCGTGTCGTACTGCTCCTGCGTGATCTTCTGCTCCTTGAGCATGTTCCGCAGCAGCAGGTCGCGGCGCTCCTTGTTGCGCTCGAGGTTGTCCGGGTTGTCGATCTTGAAGACCTCGGGCGCGTTGACCGTGGCGATGAGGCTCGCGGCCTGCTCCAGCGTGAGGTCGGCGGCGGAGACGTTGAAGTAGTAGCGCGCCGCCGACTCGATGCCGTAGACCCGGCTGCCGAAGTTCGCGATGTTGAGGTACGCGAGGAGGATCTCGTTCTTCGAGTACTTCTTCTCCACCCCGATCGCCATCCGCATCTCCTTGAGCTTGCGGGGCATGTCGGGCTGCGTGGCCTCGGTGAACGCCTTGCGGCCCTCGGCCTGCGTGGCCTCGTCGGAGGAGTCGACCATGTTCTGGGCCTTCTGGACCAGGACGTTGCGGACGTACTGCATCGTGATCGTGGAGGCGCCCGACTGGACCTCCTTGTTCAGCACGTTCTGCGCGAGGGCGCGGGCGGCCGACAGCACGTCGACGCCGCCGTGCTCGTAGTAGCGGGGGTCCTCGGTCGCGATCGCCGCGTCCTTCGCGTACGACGAGACGGCGTCCCACGGGACCTCCTCGCGGTCCTGCGAGAAGAACTCGGCGAAGGGCACCTGCTGGTCGCCCTGCTTGGCGAAGAGCACGGTCTTCTGCGCGAGGTTGTCGATCTGCAGGTTGTCGGGGATGTCCTCGAAGACGCCGATGGTGCTGTTGGCCGCGATGCCGGAGACGGCGATGGCCGGGGTCACCATGGCGGCGACGAGCACGCCGGCGATCGTGCTCATGCCGACGAGTCCGAGGAACGCGCCCAACCGGGTCGAGATGGTCAGGTCAGTTTTCCTCATGGTACGAATCTAACCCGCGCTCGGGGGCGCCACATCCGCCTCAGGGAGGGTCTCAGCTCCCCGTGGCCGAAATGTGATGAGTGCACTCGCAATCAGGCCGCGCGGGCCTCCGCGGTGGCCAGATCGCGCACCGTCCGGACCGTCCCGATGCGGTGGCCGAGCGTCGTGGACGAGGGGGCGACGATGAGCTCGTCCGCGCCCGTGCTCGCGAGCAGGCGCTCGAGGCCGATGCGCACGGCGTGGGGCGAGCCGACGGCCTGGCGTCGGTCGCGCGCCCCGATGAGCTCGCGCTCGAGGTCGCTGAACTCCTAGGCGGCGGCCTCGGCCGGATCCACGGGCTGGGTCTTGCCGCCCTGGCGCATGCGGAGCCACGTGATGCGGCCGGCGCGCGCCTCGCGCTCGACGACGTCCGGGTCCTCGTCGGCGATGACGCTCACCGCGATGGCGCTGTGGGGCGCCGCGAGGTCGTCGCTCGGCTGGAAGCGCTCGCGGTACAGCGCGAGCGCCTGCTCGGTGCGGTCGCCGGCGAAGTGGTGCGCGAAGGCGAAGCGGATCCCAAGGGCCGCGGCGACCTGCGCGGAGTAGCCGCTGGATCCGAGGAGCCACATCTGCGGGACGTCGCCGAGCCCCGGGACGGCCGTGATCCCGCGCAGCGGGTTGTCGTCCGCCATGCCGCCGGTGAAGAAGCCGACCAGGTCGACGAGCTGATGCGGGAAGTCGTCGACGCCGAGGCCCGCCTCGCTGCGCCGCAGCGCCATCGCGGTCGCGCCGTCCGTGCCGGGGGCCCGGCCGATGCCGAGGTCGATGCGGTCGCCGTAGAGCGCCCGGAGGGTGCCGAACTGCTCGGCCACGACGAGAGGCGTGTGGTTCGGCAGCATGACGCCGCCGCTGCCGACGCGGATGGTGGACGTGCGCGCGGCGATGCCCGCGAGGAGCACGGCCGGAGCGGAGCTCGCGATGCCGGGCATCCCGTGGTGCTCGGCGACCCAGAACCTCGAGTAGCCCGCGGCCTCGGCGGCCTGGGCGAGCTGGATGCTGCCGGCGACGGCGTCGGCGTTCGTGCCGCCAAAGGGGCGCGGGGCGAGGTCGAGGACGTTCAGCGGGACGCGTTCGAGGTGGGTCACCCCGGGGAGAACGGGCGGGATCGGCGGCGCATTCCCCGCACGGGCCGCGTTGCTACGCTGCAGCCGTCATGGATCCCGCCGCCTCCGCTCCCCCGCCGGGCGCGACGGCGGAGGGCACCGGGCCCGCGCAGTCGCCGTGGGGCGCGCAGCGGGACCGCGAGCGTCGACGCGTCCGCCGACGGCAGGCCGCCGTGCTCCTCGTGGCGTACGTCGCCCTGGTCGGGCTGATCACGCTCACCCCCGACAGCGTCGACCGCGGCGTGTACCCGTACCTGATGCGGGGCGTGCTGTTCGTGCAGCACCACGGCATCCCCGGGTTCCGCTACTCGATGATCGAGGAGGTCGCCAACGTCGCCCTGTTCGCGCCGCTGGGCATGCTCGGCGTGCTGGCCCTTGGGGCTCCGCGCTGGTGGCTCGTCGTGCTCGCCGGGACCGCCATGTCGGCATCGGTCGAGCTCGCGCAGGGGGCGTTCCTGCCGGCGCGCGTGGCATCCGTCACCGACGTGGCGGCCAACGGCGCCGGCGCCCTCCTCGGCGCGACGACCGCGGGGATCGTCGCGGCCCGGACGCGACGACGCGGGCGGATCCGGTCGTGATCGGATCCGTCCGCGTCGGGTCGTCGACGGCGTCGGGCGTCAGGACGCGCGGCGCCGGCGGGCCGCCGCGATGCCCGCGGCCGCGGCACCGGCAAGGAGCAGCCCTCCGCCGGTGATCGCGAGGCCGGTGGGCAGCGTGCCGCCGGTGACGGGGAGCGAGCCGCCGTCCGCCGCCGGGCGCGCGCTCGCCGGGACGACGGACACGATGCCGCACCAGTGGTCGCCCGACGCGGCGGTCTGGTTGGCACGCCAGGTGCCGGAGGCCGTCGCGGGGACGACGAGCGAGCCGGAGACGGAGCCGTCGGCCGCCGCGGTGACGGATGCTGCGGGGTCGCCGGCGGCGGCGGGCGCGCCGACCGTCGCGGAGAGGCGCACCGCGACGGTCTCGCCCGCGGTGAAGGACCCGGCGACGCCGGAGATCCGGACGGACTCGCCGGGCGCGACGGCGGCCGGGGTGACGGACATGCCGCTGCAGGCGACGGTGGAGTCCTTGGGGACGTAGTTCTCCGCCTGGGCGGCCAGGGGAGCGGAAACGGTGATCGCGAGCGCGACGAACGCGCCCGCCAGGGTCTTGGCCAGCATCTCGGGTGTGCCTTCTGTGATGCACCCGGGACGGACGTGCGGGGGCACGACGGGTATCGCCTCGGAGCGGTGGTGTCCGCGGCGCGCGATTTCGGGTCGACGCCTTCAGGCAGACAGCGGGTCGGGTAAACCCACGTTCGAGATGCTATCCGCGTCGGCGGTCCGCGCGGAGGGGAATGGGCGCGATCGGCCCCGGACTGGGGTCAACCGGTGCTCGCACGGGTCCCGGAGACGGCGGAAGGCCCCGAGGCGGATGCCTCGGGGCCTTCCGTCGCCGGGCTCCGGTGGGGAGTCAGGCGACGCTGTGCGGGATGCGGATCAGGCCGCGGCGCGCTGGCGACGGACCGTGGCGAGCACGACGACGAGAGCGGCACCGAGCAGCAGCAGGCCGCCGCCGGTCCAGATGAGGACGACGGGCAGCTGGCCGCCGGTCACGGGCAGGCCCGCGGCGTTGTCGGAGCTGGAGCCGCCGGTCGCGGTGCCGTTGCCGGCGGCCGCGACGACCGAGACGGTCGTGGAGACGGTGTTGCCCTGGGCGTCGGTGCCGGTGAGGGCGTAGGAGCCCGACGCGGATCCGGCGGGCAGCGTGACGGTGACGCGGAGGCCGCCGGCGTTGGTCGCGTTCTTGGTGATGGAGTTGCTGCTGACGGCCATGGGGGCCGTGCGGAAGGAGGCGAGCGTGGCGTTCGCCGCGTCCTCGCCCGTGATGGTGATGGTGACCGGGCTGTTCGACGCGAACGAGCCGTCCGCGAAGGTCAGGACGGTGCTCTGGCCGGGCGCGACGGTCGGGTCGCTGACGGTGACGCCGCCCTCGGGCGTGTACGGGTCCGCGTTGGCGGCGGTGGCGACGGTGAACGTCGCGGCGAGGGCGATGGCCGCCCCGGCGAGGATCTTCTTGAACATGTGGTTCCCCCAGTGTGAGCTTCTCGTGGTGCGCAGGGGCCACTAGCGGACTCAGGTCCGCCGTCGATCATTCCCCCACTGAGGAGACTACTGGGAAGCGTCGCAGGACAGGGAACGGAATTCTGTCGCGATCGTGTCAATTACCGGGGTGGTCACGATCGAGAGCGGCGTGTCGGTCTTTTTGTCCCCCAGCGTGTCCACGGATATGCGGACCTCCTGGCCGGGCGTCAGCGTCACCTCGACCTGGGCGACGGCCCGCCCGCCCACGACCTCGGGCTGGAACGCCGCCTCCTCGCCGTCGATGTGCACGCGCAGCGGCACCGTGCCGGGTGGTCCGTAGACCGCGACGCGTGTCTTGATGTCGCCGGGGGCCACGCCGTAGACGCCGCCGCCCGTGACCACGAAGGGCAGGGAGGCCGCGTCGGCCGGGGCCGTGGATCCGAGGATCACCTCGGTGCGGTAGTCCGGCCTGCCGTCGTCCCGGCACATGGCCATCGCGAGCGTGGTCCGCAGCGAGAGGAAGTAGTCCATCTTCGCGCCGGTCGAGTCGTTGAGGAACACGCCGAAGACCGTGGACTCGTCGTTGGTGGTGGGGAGCGACCCCTGGAACGTGGTGCCCGCGAGGGTCGCCTGCTCGTCGGCGCGCGAGTTCCAGATCAGGATGCGGCGCTCCTCGGCCGCGTGCCCGAGCGCCTTCACCAGCGCGGCCGGGTCCACGTCGCCCGAGGAGACCTTCGCGAACACCGAGTCGGCGACGCTCGCGAAGACCGCGTCCTGGACGTCCGGGTTCGGGTACCGGAGGTACACGTCGTGCAGGAGCAGGTCGACGGCGTCGTCGGAGCGGAGCACGTCGCCGGTCGCGAGCGTGATGGGGCCGGTGGCCTCGAGCAGGTAGGAGAGGGCGACCGGGTCGATGCTGATCGCGCCGTCGACCGCGTCGCCGTGCTTGAGCCGCCACATCTCGGCGGCGAGCGGAGCGGCTTGGGGGAACTCGGGCGTCAGCGTCACGTCCTGCATGTATCGGCCGGTGATGGTGCCGTAGAGGCCCGCGGTCTGGGGATCCAGGGGCAGGGCCGGCTCCGTGAGCCGCGGGAAGGCGCGCGCCGAGTCCTGGCCGGCGAGCGAGAACGCGCCGCCTCCCGTGCGGACGAGCGCGAGCGCGCCGGGGATGCCGCCCGTGGAGCGCACCTCGGCGTTGTTCTGGAACATGAGCAGGTAGCTCCGGTCGCCGTCGGCGCCGAGCATGGCGGGCGCGAGGTCGGTGACGTGGCGCACGACGGCCAGCGTCTCGGCGGCCTTCCCGACCGTGTCCTCCAGGCGCGCGACCGCGTCGGCGACGGGCCGGATGGTGCTGCCGGTGTCGATGGCCGTCACGTCGGTCAGCGCCGCGTCGAGCGCGTCGTCCGCCTGGCGGACGGGCTCCTGCGCGGCCACGATCGGGTCGAGGTCGAGCTTCCCGTCCTTCGGCGTGAGGCTCGCGATGTCGAGCGTGCCGGCGATGCCGACCACGGGCTGCAGCGCGTCCTCGCCGATGCGGTCGACGACGCCGGAGATCTCGCGGAAGGCCCGGAGGTTCGGGCCCACGAAGGGCACGTGCTCGGTGACGGCCCACACGGGATCGCCCGTGAGCGACACCGCGCGCGCGGAGTGGTCGCGCAGCTGCGCGACGTTCGCGGAGGCCCCGGCGGAGTCGCCCGCGAGGAGGTCGCGCTGCACGGAGGACGCGAGCGGCACCGCCTGCTCGAGCTCGCCGCGGGCGAGGAGGGCGCGGGCGGCGACCCACACGATCCAGAGCACGAGGATGCTGGCGATCGCGGCGACGGCGACCGTCACGACGCGTCGACGCGTCCAGGGGCGTCGGGACCGGCGGGGTCGCCGTGACGGCGCGACGGCGTCCGCAGAGGTCACCAGGTGGTCCCGCCGTCGGCGGAGATGCTGACGGAGTCTCCGGTGAGCAGCCAGACGTCGCGACCCGCCGCGGACAGGGCCACGGATCCGCTGGTGGGGACGGCCGCCGCGCAGCCGAGCACGCTCACGGCACCCGAGGCCGGGATGATGCGACCGACGCTCGTGCCCGCGCAGGATCCGGCGGTGCCGGCGGTGAGGATGCCGTCCGTGCCGAGCGCGAGCGCGAGGACGCCCGGGGCGTCGACCGGCCGGAAGTCACCGCTGCCCGAGCGGACGTGCAGCGCGCCGGAGCCGCAGAGCACCGCGGCGGCCTGGCCGCTGTCGACGACCTGGACGGCGTCGTCGCACGGAGCGTCCCGGGGACCCTGGACGAGCTGCACCGTGCCAGGCTGCGCCGGGTCGACGTACGCCGTCGTCGCCGTGAGCGCGGGCGCGTCGCGCCAGAACTCGCCGCCCGTGAAGCTCTGCAGCGTGGTGCGGGTGCATGCCGCCGTGACGTCCGCGACGACGCTGCCGACGTCCGGGCTCTCCACCTGCAGCGCGAGGATCCGGCGCGCGTCGAATGCGCCCGTCGAACGGGTGTCCCAGGTGCGGCCCTCGTCGATGGTGGTCTGGATGCGGGCGGGCTCGCCCGTGCAGGAGCCGCCCGTGGTGCGCCACGCGACCTCGGCGTTCCCCGCGGCGAGGAAGACCGTCGGGGCCGCCACCGTCGTGGTCGGTGCGGCGCTCGGCGCGGGCGTCGGGGTCGCGGCGGCGTCGGTGCTCGCGGCGGAGGGCGCGGGGGCGGCCGTTCCCCCGTCGGTCGGCCCGCCGCCCGTACGGGTCACCGCGGCCGAGACGAGGATCAGGTCGATGGCGAGGAAGGCGACCACGGCGGTGACGCCCACGCCGGGGATGATGCGGCCGAGCGTCGGACGGCGGCGCCGGGCGCGCCCCGTGACGGCCATCGGCTTCCGCCCATCGGGCGCGGACCTAGCCACGAGCCGCTCCCGCGGGTCGGGGGGCGCGGTGGTCGGACGTGCGTCCTGGCAGGCGGCGCGGCGGCGCCTCGGCGTGAGCCGACATGGTGTCTCCCGGTGTGGCGGGCATCGTGCGGCGCGCGGATCGCCCACCCTCTCGGGCGGCCGGATCCGGTCCGCGCCCCGACGACGAGCCGGGACGCGCTCCTCCGGTGGAGCAGGGCCCGGTCGGCGCATCGGGAGATGCGGGTCGAGCGGTGGTGTCACCCGGATCGTACAGGCCCCCGCGGGGCCCGCCGGGACGACACGGGTCGGCGGCGGGTCAGGCAGTCGGTCAGGGAGAGGCGGGGCTCGTGTTCTCGGAGCTCTCGGGACGCACGTAGGAGTAGCAGTACTGGCCGTAGCCGTACGCATCCGGGCCCTTGGTGGGGAGCATCGTCAGCACCACGCCCAGGACCTCGGCGCCGACGCTGTTCAGCGACTCGATGGCCGCGTGGACCTGGCCACGGTGCGCGCGACCGGACGACACCACGAGGATCGCCCCGCCCGCGCTCTTGGACAGGACGGCGCTGTCGGTGACGGGCAGCAGCGGCGGCGCGTCGATGAGCACGGTGTCGAACTCGGCCTCGAGCTCCTTGAGGAGCGTGACCATGGTGCGCGAGCCGAGCAGCTCGCTCGGGTTCGGCGGGATCTGGCCCGCCGGCAGCACGAACATGTTGCGGTTGCCCCACGGCTGCAGGACGTCCTTGAGCTCGGCGCGGCCGATGAGCACGTCGGTGAGGCCCACCGCGCCCTCGAGCCCGAGGTACGACGCGAGCTTGGGACGGCGCAGGTCGGCGTCGACGACGGCGACCCGCGCACCCGCGTCGCTCAGGGCGATGGCGAGGTTGGCGCTCGTCGTGGACTTGCCCTCCGACTCGACCGCGCTCGTGATGACGAAGCTGCGCGCGCGGCCGCCGAAGTCGAGGAACTGCAGGTTGGTGCGCAGGCTGCGGAAGGACTCGGCGCGCGGGCTGCGCGGATCCGACTGCACGATGAGCGGGCGCTCCTTGGCCTTCGGGTCGAAGGCGATGCCGCCGAGGATGGGCGCGTGCGTGACGAGGCGCAGGTCGTGCTCCCCGCGGATCCGGGTGTCGAGGGTGGCGCGCAGCACGGCCGCGGCCACGCCGAGCGCGAGCCCGATGAGCCCGCCCAGCGCGAGGTTCAGCGGGACCTGCGGCGAGACGGGCGATGCCGGGATCCGCGCCTCCTGCAGGGTCGTGATCTTCACCTGCGGCTGCCCGTTGGCGTCGAGCGGCGTGAGCTCGGCGACGACGTCGGTGAAGCTCCGGGCCACCGCGTTGGCGATGGTGGCGGCCTCCTCGGCCTGCTCGTCCTCGACGGAGATCTGGATGATGACGGTGTCGGCCGCCGCGGTGGCGGTGATCTTCGGCGCGAGCGACTCCGCCGTCGCGTCGAGGCCCAGCTGGGCGATGACCGGCTCGAGCACGACGGGCGTCGCCACCACGTCGGCGTAGCTCTTGACCGCCTGCTGCGTGAACGTGCTGCCCTGGCTCAGGTCCTGCACGGTGCCGGCCGACTGCGTCGAGACGAACACCTTGGACGACGCCCGGTACTCGGGCGTCTGCACGAGCGAGTAGCCGGCGGCGGCCCCCACTCCGAGCAGCAGGACCAACAGGATCAGGATCCATGACCGTCGCAGGATCCGGATGTACTCACGCAGTTCCACAGGCGATCCCCCTCGTCGATGGAGCGCCCCCCAGCGGCGCCCGAGCCCCATGCTCCCACAGCCGAGGACCAGCACTGGTTCCCCGGGGCGGGGAATGACGTCACGTGGATGACGCCCCAGCTTCTGGGGCGGTCTCCCGGCGGGACGAGCGGGATAGCGTGGATTGGGGATCAGGCCACCCACCTCCCCGGACTCCCGCGGTGGGCCCGCCCACCGAGGAGGAGGCCCGCCCCGTGCTCGACGACCGCGTCGCCCTCGTGCCGCTCGCCACCCTCGTGCTCACGGGCGCCCTCACCGCGTGTCGCCTCCGCTGCCTGCGCGACTGACGCGCGTCGCGGCCCGTCCCCCGCGGCCGGATCAGGCGAAGTCGGCGTCGGGGCCGGCGGGGTACCCGAACGTCGACGCGCCCACCTCGACGGGGCGGCCGCTCGTGAGCACTCCCCCGCTCTCCGCGAGGTAGCAGGCGCCGCAGAGCGACATGTACGTGACGTCCTCGCCGTCGATCGCGACCTGGTCGCCGGCGAAGATGAACCGCTCGCCGACCTGGCGCGCGTTGAAGACGGCCTTGCGCCCGCAGCGGCAGATGGTCTTCATCTCCTCCAGGCTGTGCGCGATCTCCAGCAGCCGCCGGCTGCCGGGGAACGCCACCGTCTGGAAGTCGGTGCGGATCCCGTAGGCGATGACCGGGACGTCCTGCAGGATCGCGATCCGCAGCAGGTCGTCCACCTGCGACTCGCGCAGGAACTGCGCCTCGTCCACGAGGAGGCACGCCGTCGGGCCGCCCTTCTCCTGCAGCACGCGCTCGCGGTGGATCCCGAACTCCTGCCAGACGTCCGCGTCCGGCTCGAGCAGGAAGTCCACCGGGCGACGGACGCCGAGGCGCGACACGATGTCGCGGTCGCCCTTGGTGTCGATCACGGGCTTCGTGAGCAGCACGTGCTGCCCGCGCTCCTCGTAGTTGTAGGCAGCCTGGAGCATCGAGGTGCTCTTGCCGCTGTTCATCGCGCCGAAACGGAAGTAGAGCTTGGCCATCTACCGAAGGTAGCCGTCCTCGGTGGCGCGATCGATCAGGTCGGACCGACGACCCGCGACCCTCCCGACGAGGCGGTACTTCGCGCGGACGCGACGGAGGTAGGTCTTCGCGGTCTCGTACTGCACGTTCATGGCCGCGGCGACGGCCTGCGTCGAGCGGCCGGTCACGTAGAGGCGGAGGGCCTGCTCCTCGCCCTGGCTGAGGCGGGGGCTCGCGAAGGCGCGCGCCGCGTGCCCCTCGTCCTGGCGCGTCGTGTCGTCCCGTCGCTGCGCGGATCGCGCCCCGGCGCCGGCCGCGACGGCCCGCACCGCGGCCACGATGTCCGCGGCGGGCACGGGCCCCGTCAACAGCGCCGCCGCCCCCGCGTCGACCACGCGGCGACGGACCTCCTCGGCGCCCGACCGCGACAGCACCACGACGGCGGCACCCGCCGCGCGGCAGGAGCGGATGCGGCCCTCGAGGCTGACGGCGTCGGCGAGGTCGTAGTCGACGACCACGACGTCCGTCGGGAAGCGGGGTGAGCGCACCAGCTGGAGCCAGCCCGTCGTGCTCACCACGACGTCGATCTCGGGAGCCCGGCGGCGGAGGATCGCGCAGACCTCGTCCAGCGCGGACTCGTGTCCCATGAGCACGCCGACGCGCACGGGCTGCGGCGACGACCGCGGGGAGGCGTCGCGCGTGCCCGCCCCGGGCTCGCGCAGGGTGGTCATGCCAGAACCTTAGCCAGGGGGCGCGTCGGGACGGGACGCGGGGGCGTGAATGGACACCTCGGCGCCCCGCTCCTCCGTCGTCAGAACAGCGTGGCCTGCGTCGCGGATGCGGCCGGGAGCGCCGCGGCGACGAGCGGGCCCGGGGCGGGCGCCTGGGTCCAGCTGCCGCGACCGCGTGCCGTCGTGGCGCGGCTGTCCGCGCCCTCCTGGCTCCAGCCGGGACGCGGCCGGCCGCCCATCGGCGCGCGGGCCGCCTCGACGCCGGGCAGGTCGGCACGGGACAGGACGCCGCCGGTGCGCGGATCCACCCGCCCGCCGCCGAGCCCGTGGCGCCGGACCAGCGGATCCATGCGCGCCTTCAGCCACGACCGGTACGCCTGCGGGGCGTACGCACCGCGCGCGTAGAGGTCGAGGTAGCGGCCCACGAGATCCGGGCGCTCGCGCTCGAGCCACTGGAGGTACCACTCCTTCACGCCGGGCTTGAGGTAGAGCGCGGAGTAGAGGACGCGCGTGCCGCCGGCCTCGCGGATGCGCGTGAGCGCGTGCTCGAGGTGCTCGACGGAATCCGTGAGCATGGGGAGGATCGGCATCATGAAGACGGTGCAGTCGAGGCCCGCCTCGCGGATCGCCGTGACCGTCGCGAGGCGCGCCGCGGTCGTGGGCGTGCCCGGCTCCACCGACTGCTGCAGGTCGTCGTCGAGCACGGCGATGCTCATCGCGAGGTCCACCGGCACCGACGCCGACGCCTCCCGCAGCAGCGGGATGTCGCGGCGGAGGAGCGTGCCCTTCGTGAGGATGGACAGCGGCGTGCCCGACGACGCGAGCGCCGCGATGATGCCGGGCATGAGCGCGTAGCGGCCCTCGGCCCGCTGGTACGGATCCGTGTTGGTGCCCAGCGCGACCGCGTCGTGGGTCCACGTGGGCTTCGCGAGCTCCCGGGCCAGCACCTCGGCGACGTTGACCTTGACGACGATCTGGTCGTCGAAGTCGCGGCCCCCGTCGAGGTCGAGGTACTCGTGCGTCGGGCGCGCGAAGCAGTAGACGCACGCGTGCGTGCAGCCGCGGTACGGGTTGATGGTCCAGCCGTACGGCATCGCCTTCGACTCCCCCGGCACGCGGTTGAGCGCCGACTTGGCGAGGACCTCGTGGAAGGTGACGCCCTGGAAGTCGGGCGTGCGCACGCTCTGCACCAGGTTGCTCAGGCGGGCCAGCCCGGGCAGCGCATCCGCGCTCGCGTCGGCCAGCCTCTGCGCGCTCCATCTCATGCGCTCATTCGAACACACATTCGAACGGGATGCGAGCGGGATGCGGTCGGGCGGCCGTGCGCGCACGGCCGCCCGACCGGTCAGAGCTGGAGCTCGAGGACCTCGGCGGTCTCCTGGATGATCTTCGGCGTCTTCTTCGGGTCCGACGCGACGAGCGTGCCGTAGTTGGGGATCATGCGCGTCAGCGGCTTCTTCCACCCGGCGATGCGGTCGGGGAAGCAGCGCTCGAGGACGTCGAGCATGATCGGGACCGCCGTGGATGCCCCCGGCGACGCGCCGAGGAGGCCCGCGATGCTGCCGTCGGCCGCCGCGACGACCTCGGTGCCGAACTGCAGCACGCCGCCCTTCTCCGCGTCCTTCTTCATGACCTGCACGCGCTGGCCGGCGGTGACCTGGTACCAGTCCTTCGGGTCGGCCGTGGGCATGAACTCGCGGAGCGCGTCGAACTTCGTCTCCTTGGAGGCGATGAGCTGGCTGACGAGGTACTTGATGAGGCTCAGGTTGTCCTTGGCGACGGCGAGCATCGGGATGATGTTGTGCGGCCGGATCGACGTGAACAGGTCGAGCAGCGAGCCCTTCTTGAGGAAGCGCGGGCTGAAGCCGGCGTAGGGGCCGAAGAGGAGCGAGGTCTCGCCCCCCACCACGCGCGTGTCGAGGTGCGGCACGGACATGGGCGGGGATCCGATGGCGGCCTTGCCGTAGACCTTCGCCCGGTGCTTGGCGACGATCTCGGGGTCGTCCGTGCGGAACCACTCGCCGCTGATGGGGAACCCGCCGAAGCCCTTGATCTCAGGGATGCCCGACTTCTGCAGCAGGTGCAGCGCGCCGCCGCCCGCGCCGATGAAGACGAACCTCGCGTCCACCTCCACGGTGGAGCGGCCGACGTCGTTGCGGACGCGGAGATGCCAGCTGCCGTCAGGGTTCTTCGACAGGCTGCGGACCTCGTGGTTGAGGTGCAGGGCCGCGCCGTGCTCCGTGAGGTAGTCGATGAGCTTGTTCGTGAGCGCGCCGAAGTCGACGTCGGTGCCGCCCTCGAAGCGCGTGGCCGCGATGACCTCGTCCTTCTCGCGCTGGAGCACGAGGAGCGGTGCCCAGGAGTGGATGACCGCGGGGTCCTCCGTGTACTCCATCGCCTCGAAGAGGGGGTGGGCGCGCATCGCGTCGAAGCGGCGGCGGAGGTACTCGGCGTTCTCCTGGCCGCGCACGAAGGTCATGTGCGGGGTGGGGTTGATGAACTCCTTGGGCTCCGGCACGGCACCCGCCGTGACGAGGTGCGCCCAGAACTGGCGGGAGAGCTGGAACTGCTCGTTGATGCGGGTCGCGGACCCGATCTCGATCTTCCCGTCCTTCTCCGGCGTGTAGTTCAGCTCGCAGAGGGCGGCGTGGCCCGTGCCCGCGTTGTTCCACGGGTTGCTCGACTCCATGGCCACCTCGCCGAGGCGCTCGAATATCTGGATGGTCCAGTCGGGTTCGAGCTGCTTGATGAGGGTGCCGAGCGTCGCGCTCATGATGCCCCCGCCGACGAGGACGACGTCTACCGGTTCCGCTGTATCACTCACCGGATCAGTGTACGCCCGCCCTCCCGCGCCCTCTCGGGGCCGCCGGCGGTGGTACGGCGACCCTCACGAGCGCTGACGGGGAGGGGTCAGCGGCGGGCCGCGACGACCTCGGCGATCTGCACGGCGTTGAGCGCGGCGCCCTTGCGGAGGTTGTCGTTGCTGATGAAGAGGGCGAGGCCGCGGCCCTCGGGTGCGCCCTCGTCGGCGCGGATGCGGCCGACGTAGCTGGGGTCGGTGCCGGCGGCCTGGAGCGGGGTGGGGATGTCGGACAGCTCGACGCCGGGCGCCGTGGCGAGGAGCTCGATCGCGCGGGCGACGCTCAGCGGCGACGCGAACTCGGCGTTGACGGAGAGCGAGTGGCCGGTGAAGACGGGGACGCGCACGCACGTGCCGCTGACGAGGAGGTCGGGGAGCCCCAGGATCTTGCGGCTCTCGTTGCGGAGCTTCTTCTCCTCGTCGGTCTCGAAGAGGCCGTCGTCGACGATGCTGCCGGCGAGCGGGATCACGTCGAAGGCGATGGGGCGCTGGTACACGGCGGGCGCGGGGAGCTCGACTGCGCGGCCGTCGTGGACGAGGCGGCGCAGGGCTTCCGGGCCCGCGGCGACGGCGGCCTCGGCCTGGCCCGCGAGCTCCTCGGCGCCGACGAGGCCGGATCCGGAGACGGCCTGGTACGTGCTCACGACGAGGCGGGTGAGACCGGCCTCCTCGTGCAGCACCTTGAGGACGGGCATCGCGGCCATGGTGGTGCAGTTCGGGTTCGCGATGATGCCGCGACGGGCGTCGTCGATGGCCTCCGGGTTGACCTCGGAGACGACGAGCGGCACCTCGGGGTCCATGCGCCAGGCGCTGGAGTTGTCGATGACGAGCACGCCCGCCTCGGCGAAGCGCGGTGCCTGCGCGCGCGAGGTGGTGGCGCCCGCGGAGAAGAGCGCGATGTCGAGGCCCGTGGGATCGGCCGTCGCCGCGTCCTCCACGGTGATGTCGCGGTCGGCGAACGGCAGCGTCGTGCCGGCGGAGCGGGCCGAGGCGAAGAAGCGGATCTCGGCGACGGGGAACGCGCGCTCCTCGAGGAGGCGGCGCATGACGGCGCCGACCTGTCCGGTGGCGCCGACGACGCCGACGCGGAGGCCGGGGGTCTGTGAGGCGGGGGCGGCGGATCCGGCGGGTGCGGTGTCGGTCACGGGTGTCTCCTCCTGCGGTGCGCGGGCGTGCGGGTCGGGCGGGTGCGGGTCAGCGGCCGGTGCCGGCGTGGACGACGGCGACGTCGTCCGCGTCGAGCCCGAACGCGTGGTGGACGACGCGCACGGCCTCGTCGAGGGTGTCGGCGCGCGTGACGACCGAGATGCGGATCTCGCTGGTGGAGATCATCTCGATGTTGATGCCGGCCTCCGACAGCGCGGTGAACAGCTGCGCCGAGACGCCCGCGTTGGTGCGCATGCCGGCGCCGACGAGCGCGAGCTTGCCGATCTGGTCGTCGTGCTGGAGGCCGGTGAACCCGACCTCGTCCTTCTCGGCGGCGAGCACCGTGAGGACGCGCTGCGCGTCCGACTTCGGGAGCGTGAACGAGATGTCGGTGAGGCTCGTGGCGGCGGCCGACACGTTCTGCACGATCATGTCGATGTTGGCGCCGGTCTTGGCGACGATGGTGAAGATCTGCGCGGCCTTGCCCGGCACGTCGGGGACGCCGACCACCGTGACCTTGGCCTCGCTGAGGTCGGCGGCGACGCCGACGATGACGGGCTCTTCCACATTCTCTCCATCCGTGGGGTTGTAGACGATGGTGCCCTCGTTGTGCGTGAACGAGGAACGGACGTGCAGCAGGACGCCGTGCCGGCGGGCGTACTCGACGGCGCGGATGTAGAGGACCTTCGCGCCGGACGCCGCGAGCTCGAGCATCTCCTCGCTCGTGATCCGGTCGATCTTGCGGGCGAGCGGCACGACGCGCGGGTCGGCCGTGAAGATGCCGTCGACGTCGGTGTAGATCTCGCAGACGTCGGCGCCGAGGGCTGCGGCGAGCGCGACGGCCGTGGTGTCGGATCCGCCGCGGCCGAGCGTGGTGATGTCGCCCGTGCCGCGGTTGAAGCCCTGGAACCCGGCGACGATGGCGATGGCGCCCTCGCCGAGCGCGTCGCGGACGCGGCCGGGCGTGACGTCGACGATGCGGGCGGCGCCGTGCTGGGCGTCGGTGATCATGCCGGCCTGGCTGCCCGTGAAGGAGCGCGCGTCATAGCCCATGCTCTTGATGGCCATCGCGAGCAGCGCCATCGAGATGCGCTCGCCCGCGGTGAGGAGCATGTCGAGCTCGCGCGGCGCGGGGATGGGGGTGACCTCGTGGGCCAGGTCGAGCAGCTCGTCCGTCGAGTCGCCCATGGCGGAGACGGCGACGACCACGTCGTTGCCGGCCTTGCGGGTGGCGACGATGCGCTTCGCGACGCGCTTGATGCTCTCGGCATCGGCCACCGACGATCCGCCGAACTTCTGCACGATGAGGCTCACGGGCGACTCCTGGGGTTCGGGTGGGCGCGGGCGGCCCGGTTCACGATCATATGGGCGCGGCATCGGAGGATCCGCCGCGTGACGCGGTGCGCTCCGGTCACTCCCCCACGAGGCGCCGGCCCTCGAAGGCGCGGCCGAGGGTGACCTCGTCGGCGTACTCGAGGTCGCCGCCGACGGGGAGGCCGGAGGCGAGACGCGTGACGCGGATGTCGAAGGTGGCGAGCAGCCGCGAGAGGTAGGTGGCGGTCGCCTCGCCCTCCAGGTTCGGGTCCGTGGCGATGATGACCTCGGTGACCGTCGCGTCGGCGAGGCGCTGCATGAGCTGGCGGATGCGGAGGTCGTCCGGTCCGATGCCGTCGATGGGGCTGATGGCCCCGCCGAGGACATGGTAGAGGCCGCGGAACTCGCGCGTGCGCTCGATGGCGACGACGTCCTTGGCCTCCTCGACCACGCAGATGGTGGCGGGGCTGCGACGGGGATCCCGGCAGATGCCGCAGGTCTCCTCCTCGCTGACGTTGCCGCAGATGGCGCAGAAGCGCACCTTGTCGCGGACCACCGTGAGCACCTCGGCCAGGCGCGACACGTCGAACGTCTCGGTCTGGAGGATGTGGAACGCGATGCGCTGGGCGGACTTCGGGCCGATGCCCGGCAGGCGGCCGAGCTCGTCGATCAGCTCCTGGACGATTCCCTCGTACATGCGGCGCTAGTCCTGACCTGTGGGGCGGATGGTGGGGCGGGCCTTCCGCTCGACGGGCTTCTCCTCGATGAAGCTCGCCTGCAGGATCTCGCGGACGACGGACTCGCCGTAGCGCTGGGGCGCCGCGGATGCCGCGGCGGCGGGCGGCGCGGACCTCGCGGCGGCGGGCGCCGTGTCCGGCCGAGGAGCGGATCCGGGGGCGGCAGCCGGCGGCTGCTGCACGGAAACGGATCGGGCGACGGGCGGTGCCGAGTCGGGCGACGCGCCACCGGTGGCCCAGCCGGGCTCGGCGGGGCCGAACTCGTCGGGCTCGGGCTCCTCGAAGTCGGGCACGTGGGCGTCGGGCACGATCGACGATCCGCGCGCGGGCGAGCTCGGGGCGGCGGTGCGCGGGGCGGCGGCCGGTGCCGTCGGCGGGACCGCCGGGGCCGCGGGCGTGGAGCGTTCGGGACGGGAGGCGGGGGCCTCGGACGCGCCGGGGTCGGACGTGGGGATGGCCACGGTGGCCCACCCGCCGCCGACCGGGGCCGTCTTCGCGGGCGGGGTGGTCTTCGCGGGCCTCGCCGGGCTCGCAGGCGGGCCCGCCTTCGCGGACGGGGCCGCCGACGCCGACGCCGACGGAACCGCCGACGCCGACGGAGCGGCGGGGACGGACGACGCGGTGGGGCCCCCGGCCTCCGGGCGCGGGCCGGCCGTCGTCGCGCGGGTCGTCGTCGGGCCGGAGGCGTCGGGAGCGGGCGACCCGGATCCGCCGCCGCTCGGGGCCGCGGTGCCCGTGGGAGCGGAAGTGCCCCCGTGCGGCTCGACGCGCGCGATGAACTTCACGCGGACGCCGAGCACGTCGAGGATGGCGGTGCGCAGGATGTCGCTGACGCCCTGGCCCGGGGCGCCGCGCTCCTTGAACCTCTCCGCGTCGTTCGCGCTGATGAAGGACAGGGTGAGCACGTCGTCGGCGAGGGCGCGTGGCGTGGCTGTGACGGCGACGAGCCAGGCGCTGCGCTTGGCCTTCTCGACGGCCTCGACGACCGACGGCCAGGAGTCGCGGAGCTGCTCGAACGTGACCGGCCCGACGGGCGCGGCCGGCACGGGTGCCGACGGCGCCCCCGCGGAGGGAGCGCTCGGCCCCGACGACGACGCGGCCGGGGACGGCTCGACGGGAGCGGACGCCGGCGGTGCCGCAGGCGACGCGGCGGAGCCGGTCTCCGTCGGCGTCGCGACGCGGGCCGGATCGGGAGCCGCGGCTGGCACGGGCGCGGCCAGGGGGGCCGGCGGCGCGACCGGAGCGGGAGCCGCCGCGGGCGCGGGTGTCGGAGCCGCCGCGGGAGCCGTGGCGGCCGCGGCGGGCGCCGGATCCGCCGCCGCATCGGCGACGCCGACCCGGCGCTCGAGGCGCTCGACCCGGGCGAGGGCGCCGCGGTGCGTGTCGTCGCTGGCGGGCACCAGCACGCGCGCGACCAGCAGCTCGAGGTGGAGGCGCGGCGAGGTGGCGCCGGTCATCTCGGTGAGGGCGGCGTTGACCACGTCGGCGGCGCGGGACAGCTCGACGGCGCCGAAGGCCACGGCCTGCGCGCGCATGCGCTCGAGCTCGTCCTCCGGTGTGCCGCGCAGCACGGCCGCGGCGCCCTCGGCGGAGGTGGCGCCGACGATGATGAGGTTGCGCAGGCGCTCGAGGAGGTCCTCCACGAAGCGGCGCGGATCCTGGCCGGTCTGGATGACCCGGTCGACCCCCGCGAACGCGGCGGCCGCGTCGTGCCCAGCGACCGCGTCGATGACCTCGTCGAGCAGCGCCGCGTGCGTGTAGCCGAGCAGGGCGACCGCGCGCTCGTACTCCACGCTCTCGTCCTCCGAGCCCGCGATGAGCTGGTCGAGCAGGGACAGGGTGTCGCGCACCGATCCCCCGCCGGCGCGGACCACGAGCGGCAGGACGCCGGGCGCCACCTGGACGCTCTCCTCCCGCGCGAGGTGCTCCACGTAGTCGAGCATCTGCGCGGGCGGCACGAGGCGGAAGGGGTAGTGGTGCGTGCGGGAGCGGATGGTGCCGATGACCTTGTCGGGCTCCGTCGTGGCGAAGATGAACTTCACGTGCTCCGGCGGCTCCTCCACGATCTTCAGCAGCGCGTTGAAGCCCTGCGGCGTGACCATGTGCGCCTCGTCGAGGATGAAGATCTTGTAGCGGTCGCGCGCCGGCGCGAAGACCGCGCGCTCGCGGATGTCGCGCGCGTCGTCGACGCCGTTGTGGCTCGCGGCGTCGATCTCGACCACGTCGAGGGATCCGCTGCCGTCGCGGCTGAGCTCGACGCAGCTGGGGCAGACGCCGCACGGGGTGTCGGTGGGGCCTTCGGCGCAGTTGAGGCAGCGCGCGAGGATGCGGGCCGATGTGGTCTTGCCGCAGCCGCGCGGGCCGCTGAACAGGTACGCGTGGTTGACGCGGTTGGTGCGGAGCGCGGTGCGCAGCGGATCCGTTACCTGCGTCTGGCCGATGAGCTCGGCGAAGTTCTCTGGCCGATAACGGCGATACAGGGCGGTGACCACGAGCCTCAGGATACCGGGCACCCCCGACCGCCCGGCCGCCCGGCGTCAGGTCTCGGCCGGGACCTCGGCGGGCGCGGCTGGGGAGGAGCGGCGCGCGCGCAGCTCGCGGATCCGGCTGGGCGCCTCCGCGCGGACGCGGCGGGCGAGCGCGAGCCCCTCGCGCCACGTCGCGTCCCGGATGAAGAGGAAGTCGAGCGCGATCATCGCGAGGGAGAAAGGCCAGAGGCCGAGCAGGATCCCGATCATGACGTGCATTCCCGTGATGACCACGAGCGCGACGACGCGCGTCGGCCGCCACAGGATGAGCAGCGGGAACAGGCCCTGGAAGGCGACCGCGACGAAGCTCGCCAGCACCACGCCGACGCTCGCCTGCGCCACCAGGTCGCTCAGCCACGGCCACGGCCGGTAGCCCTCGATGAGCAGCGAGTAGTAGGTGGCGGATCCGTCGCGCCACTCCGGCCCCTGCAGCTTGAGGATCGCGGAGTTCACGTACACGAGCATGATCTGGTACGCGCAGAGCACCAGCGCGGTGTTGTGCAGGAGCACGCGCACGAGCCGCGGGATCCGGTCGACGAGCGACCGCACCGCCTCGACGTGGCGACCCGGTGAGCGGCGGGGCGCGCCCGCCTCGCGCTCGCGGCGCCGCCGGACCGCGTCCAGCGACAGGTGCCGCGACAGGTCGGCGAAGAGGACGAAGAAGAGGGTGATGCGCAGGACCGTGTCGCCGCCGTTGGTGAGCAGCGTGCTGTTGGTGGACAGGCCGATCCAGAAGAGGAGGAACGGGGTCACGATGCGCGTGCGCCAGCCGAGCGTGAAGAGCGCGGCGAGCACCACGAGCACGAGGTACGCGAGGTCGAAGAGCGTGGCGTCGGTCTTCGAGAAGAGGCCGGTGAAGACGGGAAGCCAGCCGCGGCGGGACGCCTCGGGGTCGATGAACCGGGATCCGACGCCCCACAGGTAGTGGCGGTCGGCGAAGCACGTGACGAGCACCATCAGGATCACGGCGCCGAGCGTGATGCGGAGCGCGGCGAAGCTGAAGGTGGCGTGCTCGCGCTCGGTCGTCCAGGTGGCGACGCCGCGGGGCCAGCCGCGCGGGTCCCGGAGCGCCGTGAGCAGCTCGCGGTCCTGCAGCAGTCGGCGCACGCGGGCGGCGCGCGCGGAGGGGGCGGGGCGGACGGTCCGGGTGCGGCCCGCCCAGGATCCCGTGGGCGCGGCCTTCGGCGTCGACGTGGGCTCGTGCGTCCTCGCGCTCATCGTGCGTACCTCTCCACGATCCCCTGGTAGACGCTGAGCGCCTGGGGGTCGATCACGTCGTCGGCCTCGCGCCACCCGAAGGTGCGCGTCGAGGGGGCGAACTGCTGCTGGTCGTCGGACCGGTGGGCGAAGTCGTTGGGACGCTCGGTCGCCACGCGCCAGCGCACGCGCTCGATGTCGCGACCGAACCAGGCCGTCGACCAGTAGGTCGTGAACTCCTTGAGCACGTAGTCGGCGCGGAGCATCGTGATCACGCGACCGCGGCTCCCCTCGTCGAGCGCGGAGAGCTGGTCGATCAGGGAGACGGCCGTCTTGGCCGCGAACCCGGAGTCGGTGTCGGCGCGGCGGATGAAGGTGTCCTGCACGATCACCTGCTGCTCGGGCGTGAGCCCCCGGAAGCGCTCCGTGTAGATCTTGAGCAGGTTCGCGCTCTGCTTCACGGTCCGCGAGGACTGGATCCGCCCCTCCCCCGCCGCGTACTCGGCGCGCGTGATGTCCACCCACTCGCTCTTCACGAGGGCGCCCGAGTCGTCGCGCCACTGGGCCTGCATCTCGAGGTAGCGGTTCGTCTTCTGGATCGAGGGGGCGAACACGTTCCACTGCTGGCTGAAGTAGGGGCGCGCCGCGGCGGTGAGCGCGCGGGTGGCGTCGCTCTGCGGGACGACCATGAGGATCGAGGTCGCCACGTAGATCGCGACGACGACGGCCGCGATGGCGGTGCCGATGCGGGCGCCGCGCGTGAGGCCGGGAGTGGTGGGGTCCGCGGGCGGGGCGGGATCGGCGGGTGGCGGGGCCGACGACGGGGAGTCGTCGTCGACCTCGTGGGCGACGTCGTGGTCGTGGGTCGTGTCGGTCATCGTGCGCCGTCCCCCTCGTGCGTCCGGTGGGTCTTCGTCGTGCGGGTCGAGCGGGTCGAGCGGGTCGTGCCCGTGGAGCGGATCCGGCGGGCGGCCCGGCTCTCGCCGGACCGCCCGCCCTCCACGCGCTCAGCTCGAGCGGATTACGCCCGTCGGTTGCGGCCGCGGTGCAGGGCACCGGCGCCGGTCAGCATCATCAGGAGCGCGATGCCGCCGAGCAGCAGCATCCCGTCGCCGTCGCCGCCCGTGACCGGGAGGATCCCGCCGCCGTACCCGCCGCTGTACCCGCCGCTGATCGGCGTGCCGGGCTGGCCCGCCGGGACGGTGGATCCGACGACCCGGAACCGCGTGATCATCTCGTCGGCCATGCCCGAGTCGACACCGATCACCTCGACCCGGTGGTCCCCGAGCTCGAAGTCCGGGCCGATCTCGAACATGAAGGTCGCGCGTCCATCGGCATCCGCGACCATCGGCGTCAGCGGCTTCGGCGTGGAGAACACCGTCGCGTTGAGCGTCTCACCGGGGATGAACCCGGAGGCGTCGACCATCTGCATCGAACCGCTCCCGCGAACGATCTCCGCGAAGCGGACGACGGCCCGGGTGGGTGCGTCGCCCCCGTCGGTGGATCCGTCGGTCGCGTCGGCGGCGTCCGTGGCGTCGGCCGCGTCGGTGCCAGCGGCATCGGTCGCGTCGGTGCCAGCGGCATCCGTCGCGTCCGCGCCGGCAGCATCAGCCGCGTCCGCACCCGCGGCATCGGCATCGGCATCGGTCGCGTCGGTACCAGCGGCATCGGTCGCGTCCGTACCGGCAGCGTCCGTCGCGTCCGTACCCGCAGCGTCCGTCGCATCGGCACCAGCGGCATCCGTCGCGTCCGTACCGGCAGCATCAGTCGCGTCGGTACCAGCGGCATCCGTCGCGTCCGTACCAGCAGCATCAGCCGCGTCCGTACCAGCGGCATCCGTCGCGTCCGTACCGGCAGCGTCCGTCGCGTCTGTACCCGCAGCGTCCGTCGCATCGGCACCAGCGGCATCCGTCGCGTCCGTACCAGCAGCATCAGCCGCGTCCGTACCAGCGGCATCCGTCGCGTCCGTACCAGCAGCATCAGCCGCGTCCGTACCCGCAGCGTCCGTCGCATCGGCACCAGCGGCATCCGTCGCGTCCGTACCAGCAGCATCCGTCGCATCGGCACCAGCGGCATCCGTCGCGTCCGTACCAGCAGCATCCGTCGCATCGGCACCAGCGGCATCCGTCGCGTCCGTACCAGCAGCATCAGCCGCGTCCGTACCAGCGGCATCGGTCGCGTCGGTACCAGCGGCATCGGCATCGGTCGCGTCGGTACCAGCGGCATCGGTCGCGTCCGTACCGGCAGCGTCCGTCGCGTCCGTACCCGCAGCGTCCGTCGCGTCCGTACCGGCAGCATCCGTCGCATCGGCACCAGCGGCATCCGTCGCGTCCGCACCAGCAGCATCCGTCGCGTCCGCACCAGCAGCATCAGCCGCGTCCGCACCAGCAGCATCCGTCGCGTCCGTACCAGCAGCATCAGTCGCGTCTGTGCCCGCAGCGTCCGTCGCATCGGTGCCAGCGGCATCCGTCGCATCAGTACCAGCAGCATCCGTCGCGTCGGTGCCAGCAGCGTCGGTCGCGTCGGCGCCAGCAGCATCCGTCGCGTCCGCACCAGCAGCATCCGTCGCGTCCGTACCAGCAGCATCAGTCGCGTCTGTGCCCGCAGCGTCCGTCGCATCGGTGCCAGCGGCATCCGTCGCATCAGTACCAGCAGCATCCGTCGCGTCGGTGCCAGCAGCGTCGGTCGCGTCGGCGCCAGCAGCGTCCGTCGCGTCCGTCCCGGCAGCATCCGTCGCGTCCGCACCGGCAGCGTCCGTGGCGTCAGTGCCAGCGGCATCGGTCGCGTCCGCACCGGCGGCATCGGTCGCGTCCGCGCCAGCGGCATCCGCGGCGCCGTCGGCGTCGACCGCGTCGGCATCCGTGCCGCCATCCGCGTCCACGCCGCCGTCGGTGCCGTCCGTGCCGTCGCCGTCCACGTCGACCGCGGCCACGGCGTCGGAGTCGGTGCCCTCCTCGCCGTCCACGCCGACGTCGAACTCGACCGTCGCGTCGCCGGCAGGAGCGCCGCCGATGGTCTGGGTCGCGATCGCCTCGTAGGATCCGCGCTCCAGGCCGAAGAACGTCACCGAGTAGTTCCCGTCCTCGTCCACCTCCGTGGTGATCGGGTCGAGCCCCACGATGGAAACCGTCACCGTGCCCAGTGGGTCGGCCGTGCCGGAGACGGGCACGTCCCGGGTGGTCGCCCCGCCGCCGAGCGGGAAGGTCTGGAAGTCGAACGGCGAGTCGATGACCACCGGCACGCCGACCGTGAAGGTCACGGTGTCGGTGCCGACGGCGACGCCGCCGATCGTCTGCGTGACGGTGCCCGTGTAGGTGCCCGAGGGCAGGCCGGGCGTCGTCAGCGTGAAGTCGCCGTCGTCGTCCACCTCGGCCGGACCGGTCGTCACGTCGCCGACCGTCAGGGTGACGGTGGCGTCGGGGTCGGCCGTGCCCGTCACCGGGACGGCGACGGTGGTGTCCCCGTCGGGCAGCGGGATGAAGTCGCCGTCCCCGGGGGTCTCGATGACGACCTGGTCGACGCCGGCGACGGAGACGGTGAAGTCAGCCGTGTCGCTGCCCGCGAGGGTGCCGGCCACGGTCTGCGTCACGGTGACGGTGTAGCCCGCCGCCGTAAGACCGGGGAACGTCGCCTCGAAGCGCCCGTCGTCTCCGACCACCTGCGTGATCGGGGTCTGGCCCGTCACCGCGATGAGCACGGATCCACGCGGATCCGCGCTGCCGTTCACGGTCACGTCCACCGCGTTCCCGCCGGCCGGGACCTGGAAGTCCTGCCCGTCGGTCGGGGCGTCGATGACCACGGCGACCGCGGGTGCGACGACCGAGAAGGTCACCGTCTCCGTGCCGGCGGCGACGCCGCCGATCGACTGGGTCGCGGTCGCCGTGTACGTGCCGACCGGGAGGTCGGCGAACAGCACGTCGTAGATCCCGTCGTCACCGACGAGCTCGGTCTGCGGGTCCTGGCCGGGGATGGTCACCGTCACGCTGGCACGCGGGTCGGCGGCGCCGGTCACGGGGACGTCGGCCGTCGGCACGGCGCCGGCGCTGAGGATCAGGTCGTCGTCGTCCGGCGAGGTGATGGTGATCTCGGCGGCCGGGGCGCCGACCGTGAAGGTCACCGTCTCCGTCGTCTGGACGCCGCCGAACTGCTGCGTCACCGTCGCCGTGTAGGTGCCGGTGCCGAGATCGGGGAAGACCACGTCGTAGAGCCCGTCGGTCCCGACCGGCTCGGTCTGCGGGGCCTGGCCGGGGATCGTCACCGTGACGTCCGCGCGCGGGTCCGCCGCGCCCTCAATGGGCACGTCGAACGTCGGGTCGGTAGGCGTCGTCAGGAGGATCTGACCGGGCGTCGGCGTCGTGATCGTGAGCGTCGCGAGCGGTGCACCGACCACGAAGGTCACGGTGTCGGATCCCGCGGGCGCGCCGCCGATGGTCTGGGTCACCGTCGCCGTGTAGGTCCCGGCGGGCAGGGCCGCGGTCGTGAGGGCGAACGTCCCGTCTGCGTCGACGTCGACCGGCTGCGACTCGGCACCGCCGTCGACGCTGAGCGTGACGGTGGCGTCGGGGTCGGCGATACCCGTGACGGGGACCGCCACGGTGGTCGCGCCTGCGGGGAGCGGGACGAGCTGCCCCTCAGCCGGCGCCTGGATCACCACGTCGTCGGCCGCGGGGACGACGGCGCGCACCCGGGCGGTGGCCAGGTCGAGGACCGGGCCGCCCACCACGGGGAGCAGCGCGATGCGGAGCGCCGTGACGGCGTCCCCGGTCGCGTCGGCTGCCTCCGGGTCCTCGAACTCGCTCGCACCCTGCACGTTCGCCGTCAGCTGCACGACGTCCGCGAGAGCGTCGACAGCGGGCGCGAGGGATCCGATGAGCGGGGTCGTCACGGCCGTGACGTCGCTCAGCTCGAGCAGGTTGCCCGTCGACGTCCGGATGGACGGGAGGAGCTGGTCCACGAGCGGCTGCACGAGCGCACCGGCGTCGAGCAGCAGCACGGTCGTCGCGACGTCGATGTCCGGCGCCTCGTTCCCCGGCCCCGTGGGGTTGAGGAGGTTGGCCAGCGTCGTGTCGATGTCGATGCTCACGGTGCCGACGGGGACGGCGACGCCCAGCCCGTTGAGCAGGCGGACGCCCGCGTCCACGTTCACGACCACGCGCGTCGCGTCGAGGGTCGCCTCGAGCACAGCTGCCGGGAGGGCGTCGCTGAGCAGGCCGCTGACGACGCCGGCGAGCACGGGCGCGGACAGCAGCTCCGTGTTCGGGTCGAGGTCGTTGAGGGTCGCGCCCTCGGTGGCCTGGATGTACTGGGCGATGTCGAGCGTGACCGTGCCCGCGTCGAGGTCGACGGTCACGCCGTCGCTAGTCAGGGGCTCGGCCAGCACGGCTCGTACGGCCGCGGCCGTGTCCACCGTGGTGACGATGTTCCCGGTGGGGGTCGCGATGTCCACGACGCCGGTGAGGAGGGGGCCGACGACGCCGGTGAGGATGCCGTCGACGTCCGCGGAGAGCGCGACCTGGGCCGTCGCTCCCGGCGCGAGCTGCTGCACGGCGCCGTTGACGTCGTCGGCGAGCGCGCCGACGAGCGGGCTGACGATGGTGGCGTCCGCGGAGGCGATGCGGTAGTCCCGGACGACCGCGCCGTCACCGGGATCCGTAGCGGTCGCGGAGACCGCGCCGAGGGAGATGTCCGCGTCCGACGCGACGCCGGCGAGGCCCCGCGACGCGAGCAGGGGCGCGAGGTCGAGCGCCACGGCGTCGTCGGTGCCCGTGTTGAGGGCGATGGCCCCGGAGTCGGTGAGGACGCCCGCGGATCCCGTCGCGCCGGCCGAGCCCGCCGAGGCGAACTGGTCGGCCGCGCCGCCCGCGACCGCCTGGTCGAGCGTGAGCACGTCGCCGAGCTGGACGCCCGCGGCGATCTGCGCGGAGAGCACGCCGCTCAGGACGTCGGCGTCGATGTCGCTCGCGTCCACCTGCGGGTCCGGGGTGTCGCCGGGCGCGTATCCGGCGTAGGCGCCCGAGAGCGCCACCAGCCCGGACAGGTCCGGGGTGCCGGAGAACGTCAGCAGCTGGCCTTCGGCCTCCGCCGTGTCTCCCTGTGCGGCGTTCGCGGGCGCGGTGCCCCCGAACGCGACGATCGCCGCGGCGAGCCCGAAGGCCGTCGCGGTCGCCAGCCTGCTTCTGCGGCTGGGCATGTGTAGAGCCATGTGCGTTCCCCTCGATTGCATGGCCGGCCGCGCTCGTGGGGCGCAGCCGTGCGTCCCGCGGGGCGGCCCCCACCACACCCACGGTCATCGAAGGCTCGCATCCGCCCTCGTGACGGACAACACTGCGGGGCACTGGTGTGCGTGCGCGCGGGCCACGCAGTCGGGTCAGTAGGCGTCCCAGTGGCGCTACTGATCCGCATCGCCGGGCAGCACGGCGCGAGGCCCGCGATCCGGTCGGATCACGGGCCTCGGGGACGGGCGCGGGAGGGGCGGGGTCAGCCCGCGGTGGCCGCGAGCGACTGCCGGGCGATCTCGAGCTCCTCGTCGGTGGGGATCACGAGCACCGCGACGGGCGAGCCCTTGGGGCTCACGAAGCGCGCCTCGGAGCTGATGAGCTCGTTGCGGTCGTCGTCGATCCCGATGCCCATGAACTCGAGGCCCGCGAGCGAGCGGCGGCGCACGAGCGGGTTGTTCTCGCCGACCCCCGCGGTGAACACGACCGCGTCCACTCCCCCGAGCTGCGCCGCGTACGCGCCCACGTAGTGGCGGATCCGGTGGCGGTACACCCCGAGCGCGGTCTGCGCGGCCTCGTCGCCGTCCGCCGCGGCGCGCTGCACATCGCGCATGTCGCCGAGGCCGGTGAGGCCGAGCAGGCCGCTCCGGCGGTTGAGCAGCGTCTCGAGCTCGTCGAGCCCGAGGTCGGTGTGGCGGGCGAGGTGGAACAGGATCGCGGGGTCGATGTCGCCGGAGCGCGTCCCCATCACGAGGCCCTCGAGCGGCGTGAGCCCCATGGACGTGTCGATGGAGCGGCCGCCCTGCACAGCCGCGGCGGACGCGCCGTTGCCGAGGTGCAGCACGATGATCCGCGTCTCCTCCAGCGGCTTCCCGAGCAGGCGCGCGGCGGCCTCCGAGACGTACTTGTGGCTCGTGCCGTGGAAGCCGTAGCGGCGGATGCGGTGCGCGGCCGCGAGCTCCCGGTCGATCGCGTACGTGTACGCCTCGGCGGGCAGCGTCTGGTGGAAGGCGGTGTCGAACACGGCCACGTGCGGGACGTCGGGGAACGCCTGCTGGGCCGCCTCGATCCCCTGCAGCGCGCCGGGGTTGTGCAGCGGCGCGAGGGCCGAGAGGTCGTCGATGTCGGCCTTCACCTGATCCGTGACGACGGTCGGCTCGACGAACACGTCCCCGCCGTGCACGACGCGGTGGCCGACCGCGACGGGCGGCCCCTCCTCGAGCGACGGGCCGTGCTCCGCGAACGCGTCGAGCATCGCCTGGAAGCCCGCGGTGTGGTCGGCAATGGGCAGCTCGCGCTCCCACGAGTCGCCGCCCGCCTTGTGCCGGGTGGATCCGGTCGGCTCGCCGATGCGCTCCACGAGGCCGGACGCGAGCACGGACTCCGAGTCCATCTCGATGAGCTGGTACTTGAACGACGACGATCCGGAGTTGACGACGAGGACGACGGGCACGGGCGGGCTCCTGACGGGTGCGGCGGGTGGGGCGGACGACGGGACGGGCGGGCCTCAGCCCGCCTGGATCCCCTCGGCCTGGATGGCGGTGATGGCGACGGTGTTGACGATGTCCTGCACGAGGGCGCCCCGCGACAGGTCGTTGATGGGCTTGCGGAGGCCCTGTAGCACGGGCCCGATGGCGACCGCCCCGGCCGAGCGCTGCACGGCCTTGTAGGTGTTGTTGCCCGTGTTGAGGTCCGGGAAGATGAACACCGTCGCGCGGCCGGCGACCTGCGAGTCGGGCATCTTCGTGGCCGCGACCGCCGCGTCCGCCGCCGCGTCGTACTGGATGGGGCCCTCGACCGCGAGGTCCGGCCGCAGCTCCCGCACGCGCGCGGTCGCCTGGCGCACCTTCTCCACGTCGGCGCCGGCGCCCGACTCCCCCGTCGAGTACGACAGCATCGCGATGCGCGGCTCGATGCCGAACTGCGCCGCGGTCTCCGCCGAGGAGATGGCGATGTCGGCGAGCTGGTCGGCCGTGGGATCCGGGTTCACGGCGCAGTCGCCGTAGACGAGCACGCGGTCGGCGAGCGCCATGAGGAAGACGGACGAGACGACGGAGACGCCCTCGGTGGTCTTGATGATCTCGAAGCCCGGCCGGATGGTGTGCGCCGTCGTGTGCGCGGCGCCGGAGACCATGCCGTCGGCGAGCCCGAGCTGCACCATCATGGTGCCGAAGTAGGACACGTCGGTGACGGTCTCGCGCGCGATGTCGAGCACCATGCCCTTGTGCGCGCGGAGCCTCACGTACTCCTCGGCGAAGCGCTCGCGGAGCACGGCGTCGAAGGGGCTGAGCACGGTCGCGCGGCCGATGTCGATGCCGAGGCCGATGGCGCGCGAGCGGACCTCGATCTCCTCGCCGAGGATCGTGACGTCGGCGATGCCGCGGCGGAGGATCGTGCCCGCGGCGCGCAGCACGCGGTCGTCGGTGCCCTCGGGCAGGACGATCCGCTTGCCGGCCCTCCGCGCGCGCTCGATGAGGCCGTACTCGAACATGAGCGGCGTGACCACGTCGGAGCGGCTGACGTCCAGCAGCTCGAGCAGGCGGGACGTGTCGACGTGCTGCTCGAAGGCGGCGAGCGCCGTGTCCATCTTGCGGCTGGACTCGGGCGAGAGCCGGCCGCGCGTCTGCGTGATGCGCTTCGCGGTCTCGTAGGTGCCGAGCTCGGTGGAGATGATCGGCAGGGTCTCGTCGAGGCCGGAGACGAGCCGCTCGATGGTGGGCGACAGCGCGAACCCGCCGTTCAGCACGATGCCCGCGACGGTGGGGAAGGTCTCGGAGGCGTGGGCCGTGAGCACGCCGAGGAGGACCTCGCTGCGGTCGCCGGGGATCACGACGATGGCGCCCTCGGTGAGGCGCGCGAGCACGTTCTCCATCGACATGGCGGAGACGACGACGCCGAGCGCCTCGCGGCTGAGGAGCGCCGCGTCGCCCTTCACGAGCGTGCCGTCGACCGCGTCGAGGAGCTCCGCGACCGTGGGCGCCACGAGGAACGCGTCCTCCGGGATCGCCCAGACGGGCACGTGCGGCGCCCTCGCCTGGAGCGAGGCGGGGACGGCGGCGGGGATCGCGGCCGTGATGGCGTCGAGCTGCTCGGGGTCGGCGCGGTTCACGACGACGCCGAGGAGGCCCGCGTGCGCCGTGACGAGCTCGGGGATGGCGAGGTCGGCGATCTGGCGCATCTCGTCGGGGCTGCGGCCGCCGGTCTCGTCGGTGCGGCGGCCCGTGAGCACGAGGAGCACGGGGGCGCCGAGGTTCGCCGCGATGCGCGCGTTGAAGGACAGCTCGGTGGGGCTGCCGACGTCGGTGTAGTCGCTGCCGACGACGACGACGACGTCGCACTTCGCCTCGACGGCCTTGTAGCGCTCGACGATGCGCGAGAGCGCGGCCTCGGGATCCGCGTGCACGTCGTCGTAGGTGACGCCCACGCACTCGTCGTAGTCGAGGTCGACGCCGTCGTGCGAGAGCAGCGCCTCGAGCACGTAGTCGCGCTCCACGATGGACCGGGCGATGGGCCGGAAGACGCCCACGCGCTGGATCTGGTGGGTGAGGGTGTCGAGCACGCCCAGCGCGACCGTCGACTTGCCCGAGTGCCCTTCGGCGGACGTGATGTAGATGCTCCGAGCCATGCCCGCAAGCCTATGGGCGTCGCCTGCACGGCAGCCTGCGCGTGTTAAAGGAGAAGACCCCTCGCGCACCTGCCAGAGCCCGGCTGCCCTTGCTGCGTCTCCGCCCTGGGGGAGTTCACCTGGATGGCACCACGCGAGGAGCCGACACCGAGTGTACCCGACGCGGGAGCCCGGTCGGGCGGGCGGCCGGCGCCCAGGAGCCGGTCACCGCACCGGGCGTACCGTGGAGGGCATGCGCATCATCATCGCCGGAGGACACGGCCAGATCGCCCGACTGCTCGAACGACGCCTCGCCGACGCGGGCCACCAGCCCGTCGGCATCGTCCGCAACCCGGACCACGCGTCCGACCTCGCCGACGCGGGCGCCGAGGCGCTCGTGCTCGACCTGGAGGAGAGCGACGTCGACCGGGTCGCAGACGCGCTCCAGGGCGCCGACGCCGTGGTCTTCGCGGCCGGCGGCGGGCCCGACTCCGGCCCCGAGCGCAAGCTCACCATCGACCGCGACGGTGCGATCCTGCTCGCCGACGCCGCCGAGAAGGCGGGCGTCACCCGCTACGTCATGATCTCGGCCATGGCCGTCGACGGCTTCGACCCCGACAGCGACGACACCTACGAGATCTATCAGCGCGCCAAGTCCGAGGCAGACGCCGACCTCCGGGCCCGCGACATCGACTGGACCATCGTCCGCCCCGGCGGCCTCACCGACGACGCGGGCACCGGCCGGATCCAGGTGGGCACGTCCACGGGCCGCGGCACCATCCCCCGCGCCGACGTCGCCGAGATCGTGGCGACCGCGCTCATCGACGGCACGGGCGTCCGCGTCCAGTTCGAGGCGATCTCCGGCGAGGAGCCGGTCGCCGAGGCCATCGCGGGGCTGCGCTACTAGCTGTACCCGGCCATGACGTTGGTGACACTTCGGGGCGTGTGAGGAGGCCTCCTGGCTTGATGGAGCTGTCTAGTTCTGCCACTGCCAGGAGGCCTCGATGTCCCACGCTAATGCTCGTCTGACGGTTCACGGGAGGGTTCTCCTCGTGCGGCGGGTGGTCGAGGATCGTCGGCCGGTCTCGCATGTCGCGCGCGAACTCGGTGTGTCGCGTCAGTGCGCGCATCGGTGGGTGAATCGGTTCCGGTCCGAGGGCTTCGAAGGCTTGTCGGACCGGTCCTCGAGGCCGAGACGGGTGCCGACGAGGACGAGCCCGGAACGAGAACGAGCCGTCGTGGAAGCGAGGACCCGATTGCGATCAGGTCCTGCCCGGTTGGCGCCGGTGACCGGTGTTCCAGCCCGCACGATCTCCCGCATCCTGCGGCGGCACGGGGCACCGCCGTTGGCATGGTTGGACCCCGTCACCGGGGCCGTGATCCGGGCATCCCGGTCGACGGCAAACCGGTACGAGCATGAGCATCCCGGCGACCTGATCCACGTCGACGTGAAGAAGCTCGGCCGGATCCCGGACGGCGGCGGCTGGCGGGCGCATGGCCGCAGCGAACAGGTTCGTGGTCGTGGGATCGGGTTCGATTACGTCCACGCCGTGGTCGATGACCACACCCGCCTCGCCTACGCGGAGATCCACCCGGACGAGAAGGGCGTGACCGCGGCAGGGTTCCTGACCCGGGCCGCGGCGTACTTCGCCGAGCACGGCATCACCCGCATCGAACGGGTCCTGACGGACAACGCGTTCGCCTACCGGCACTCGGCCGCGTTCCAGAACGCGGTCACGCAGCTCGGTGCGAGGCAGAAGTTCATCCGCCCGCACTGCCCCTGGCAGAACGGCAAGGTCGAACGCTTCAACCGCACCCTCGCGACCGAGTGGGCCTACCGGCAACCCTTCACCAGCAACCAAGCCAGAACCGACGCCCTTGATCCGTGGATCCAGCACTACAACACTGAACGAATCCACTCGAGCCACGGGCTGACGCCCGCGGCCCGAGTGTCACCAACGTCATGACTCAGTACAGCTAGCGCTCGCCCCGCGTCCTGCAATACATTGCGAGCACACGAACGCATCGCGTACCTGCCCAGTCCCCGCAGCGCACGACCTGGCCTCGAACCCGCATCGAGGCCCGTCCTGCCCCGGGTCATGGCACGGCTCGGGGACCACCCGCATCCCGCGGCGGCACGACCCGCCCGCGGTGAGCCCATCCCGAGAGGCGATCACCCGACCCGATCCCGACGACCGCGCATCCGCCCGGCGTCCCGCACCGCCCCGACCCGCGCCCACCCCGGCGCCCTCCGGCCCCCTGACCCGGCCCACCGACCCGGCGCCCCACCCCGGCGCCTCCCGACCTCCCTCCTCCGGACCCGAGACGGAGGAGGGAGAGGGACCCGGCACGCGACATCCCCCCGCCCCGCGCGTGCCGGGTCCTGTCCCCTCGCCCGCCCGCGGGGTCGCACATCACCGGCGCACCACCCGGGCCTTTCGACCCTGTCCGGGGGCGGATCCGCGGCCTAGCCTCCGACTGACGGCACCGGATCCGCGACCCGCGCGGCCAGGACGTCCGATGGAGGACACCGTGATCCCCGATGACCCGCGGCGGCCGCCCGGTCAGGACGCGGCGGTCGGCCCTTCCGCAGGGCCCGACCCGACGTGCTCGAGCAGGCTCGCCGCGCGCGCCATGTCCGCCTCGCGCACCGGCGGCTCCGCCTCCTCCGCCGCCTGCCGCAGCCACGCGGCCCGGGCGCGCTCCACGTCGTCGAGCATCGAGCGGCCGACCTCGCCGAGCACGAGCCGCGTGCCGCCGCCGTCGTCGACCTCGGCGACCATGCCCTTCCGGATGAGCGACTGGAGGCTGGGGATGGTCGCCGCGCGCGCCGTCCGCGCCACCATGGCGAGCGAGGCCCGGTCCACGTGGTCGCCGGAGGCGATGATGCGGACCAGGAGGACCTGCAGCCCGGTCAGCGAGTCCCAGGCATCCGACGTGTCCTCGTCCATGCGGTCGACCAGGCTCGCCACCGCGGTCGCGAGGCGGGCGTGGACGGTCACGAGCGTGTCCGGAGCGGCACGACCGGGCCGCCGCGCGCGTCGTGCGGGGTCGACACGTCGGATCACCTCCCGGGGACCCGACGGGTCGTCGGGGGTCCTGGCGACCAGCATCGGACGCGCCCACCTCGGCCGCCAGGTACGAAGGTCCCGGTCGGCGGAGAGGATCCCGTGCCGCGGGAGGCGAGCGACCCCGGCGGCGCGACGCGGGGCGGGCGCGTGATCACCGTGTTCGTCGTGGACGACCACGAGATCGTCCGCCGGGGCGTCGCGGCGCTCGTCGACGGCGAGCCCGACCTGCGCGTCGTGGGCGAGGCGGGCACGGCGACGAGCGCCCTGGTGCGCATCGCCGCGACCCGCCCCGACGTCGCGGTGCTCGACGTGCGGCTCCCCGACGGGGACGGCGTCGCCCTGTGCCGGGAGATCCGCGCTGCCCTGCCGGACGTGCGCTGCCTGATGCTGACCGCGTTCGACGACGACGCCGTCAGCGCCGCCGCCCTCGGCGCCGGCGCGGCGGGGTACGTGCTCAAGGACATCCGGGGGAACGGCCTGCTCGACGGCATCCGCCGCGTCGCCGCCGGCGAGCAGCTCGCCACGTGGGGCGCCCCTCCCCGGACGGCGGGACTCCGCGCGGACGCGACGCACGGCCGTGCCGCCGACGCGCACCTGGCCTCGCTCACGCCGCGGGAGCGCGCCGTGCTCGATCTCGTCGCGGAGGGGATGTCGAACCGGGAGATCGGCGAGGTCCTCGATGTGACGGAGAAGACGGTGAAGAACCACGTCTCCGGCCTCCTGCGGAAGCTCGGCGTGGAGCGGCGCACGCAGGCGGCGATCTACGGGCTGGAGCGCCGTCGTCCGGGGTCACGCCCGGCGTGAGGGCGCGCGACGGCGCCGCCTCCCGCCTGCCGCGGCAACCGGGACGAAGGTCCCGTACCACCGCTCGACGCCGCACGTAGGGTCGCACTAGTCGCCCCGGTCGACGGCGGGACCCGAATGCCGCCCGTCGACGCGACACCGGCCGTCCGCCCCCGAGGATCCCCCGGGCGGCCAGGCCGCCGAGCCGTGTTCCTCCCCCGACCGGCTCGGCGGCCTCTCCCACCCCGCGGCGCGCTCCTCCGAGCGCGCGCCCTCCCGCAGGCGTTCGCGCGGCGCGCCGCGGCGCCCTCACGACCGGTCGCACCGCTGCTCCCCCACGACGCCGAGCAGCGCGAGCGCCTCCGCGGCCCCGGATCCCGGCAGCGGCGTCAGCACGAGCAGCACCTGCGACTGGTCCTCCGTGAAGAGCGCCTGGCCGTGCGCCTCGATCTCGCCCACCTCCGGATGCCGCAGCGTCTTGCGCTCGTCGAACCGGTTGCCGACCTCCTGGAGATCCCAGTAGCGGCGGAACTCCGCGCTCGTCGCGACGAGGCTCGCGAGCACCTCGGCGGCGAGCGGATCCGGATCCGGATCCGCCTGCGATGCGGCCACCCGCAGCTGGGCGACCTGCAGGCGCCCCTGCCGCTCGTGGTCCCGCTCCGGGCAGTGCCCGCGCTCCTCGGGGTGGGCGAACCAGCGGCGCACGCCGCTGCGGTCGAGGCCCGTCCAGGTCGTGTCGTCGCCGAAGAGGGCGGAGGCGAGCCGGTTCTGCGCGAGCGTCTCGCCGAGCTCGGTGATGACGAGGGCGGGCGTGTCGTCGAGGCGGTCGAGCACGCGCATCAGGCCGGGGCTGACGTGCGGCGACAGCCGGGCCCGCCGCGGCGTCCCGTGGCCGGCGAGGCGGAACAGGTGGTCGCGCTCGTCGAGGCCGAGGCGGAAGCCGCGGGCGATGGCCGTGAGCATCTGGTCGGAGGGCTGCGGGCCCCGGCGCTGCTCGAGCCGCGCCCAGTAGTCGGCCGACGTCCCGACGACGGCCGCGATCTCCTCGCGTCGGAGGCCCGCGGTGCGGCGGCGGGCGCCCGGGGCAGCCCCACGTCGGAGGGCTGCAGCGCCTCGCGGCGCGCGCGGAGGAACTCGGCGAGTCCGGGACGGTCCATGACCCCATCCTCGCCCCCGCTGAGCCCCGCATCCAGGGACCGCCGCTCCCCCGATGGGCGCTCCCTTCCCGGCCGGTCGGGCGCGACGCGCGCTGGACGACGACGGGGCGCACGGCCCCGCGGAGGAGGCACCATGAAGACCACCGGCAGCACCGTCCTGATCACCGGAGCGACGTCGGGCATCGGCCTCGGCCTCGCCGAGCGCCTGCAGGCCCGCGGCGACACCGTCATCGTCGCGGGCCGCCGCCGCGCGCTGCTCGACGGGATCGTGGCCGCGCACCCCGGGATGCACGCGGTCGAGCTCGACGTCGCGGATCCCGCGTCCATCGTCGCCGCCGCCGAGCGGGTCACCCGCGAGCACCCGGAGCTCGACGCCGTGATCACGATGGCGGGCATCATGCTCCCCGAGGACCTGCGCGACCCCGCGCACCTGGAGGTCGCCGAGTCCACGATCACGACGAACCTGCTCGGCACGATCCGCACCGTGGCGGCCTTCGGGCCGTGGCTCGCGGCGAAGCCCGACGGCGTGCTCATGACCGTGTCATCAGGCCTGGCCTCCGTGCCCCTGCCGGCCACGCCGACCTCCTCCGCCACGAAGGCCGCCGTGCACTCGTTCACGCAGAGCCTGCGGGTGCAGTGGGCCGCCACGCCCCTGCAGGTGATCGCGCTGGTGCCGCCGGCCGTGCGCACGACCCTCATGGGGCAGCAGGACGAGGAGTCCGCGATGCCGCTCGACGGGTTCCTCGACGAGGTGATGCGGATCCTCGAGGGGCAGCCCGAGGTGGAGGAGGTGCTGGTCGAGCGCGTGCGGTTCCTCCGCGACGCCGAGGCCGAGGGGCGCCACGCGGACGTCCTCGCGATGCTCGCGCAGCGGACGCGCTGAGGGGCGTCGCCCTCACGACCTCCGATGCCTAGATGGGCGCCGGACCCAGCTCGTCCATCAGCTGCTTGATCGCCACGTACGCCCTGTTCCGGTACGCGACGAGCGCCTCGGTGCGTTCGGCGGGCACGTCGAGGTAGCCGGATCCGGTCTTCGTGCCGTACTCGCCCGCGTCGACGTGCGCCTGGAGCGACGCCGGCGTCGCGAAGCGCTCGGGCCAACGGGTCTGGAGCGACGCGTAGCAGAACGCGTAGACGTCGAGGCCGGCCATGTCGGCGATCGCGAACGGGCCGAAGACCGGCAGGCGGAAGCCGAAGGTCGTACGGACGATCGTGTCGATGTCCTCGGGGGTCGCGATGCCCTCCTCCACGATCTGCGTCGCCTCGTGGAAGAGCGCGTACTGCAGGCGGTTGAGCACGAAGCCCGTGGAGTCGGTGACGCGCGCGGTCTCCTTGCCGGTCGAGGCGACCAGCGCCTCCGCGGCCCGGATGGCGGACTCGTCGGTGCCCGCGTGCGGGATCAGCTCGACGCCCGGGATGAACGGCGCCGGGTTCGAGAAGTGCACGCCGAGGAACCGCTCGGGGTTCGTGACGGCCTCCGCGAGCGAGCCGATGAGGATGGTCGAGGTGTTGGATCCGATGACCGCGTCGGGCCGCGCCGCCGCCGAGATCCGCCGCAGCGTCGCGTGCTTGATCTCGAGCTTCTCGGGCACGGCCTCCTCGATGAAGTCGGCATCGGCGACGGCCTCCTCGATGGACGCGGCGGGGGTGACCGCCTGGCGGATCCGCTCCACGGCGTCGGCGGGGAACAGCCCGTCCGCGACGAACCTCGCCGCCTCCTCCAGCAGGCGCGCGTGGTTCGCGACGGCGATCTCCTCCGAGATGTCGGCGATGCGCACCTGTGCGCCCGCGAGCGCGAGCACCTGCGCGATGCCGCCGCCCATGTAGCCGGATCCGACGATGGCGATGCGGCGTGCGGTGCTGTGCTGGTCGGTCATGGTGCCCTCTCCTATGCGTCGCGCGTCTGCGGCAGCAGCGTGCGGATGTAGTCGCGGTTCTCCGCGCAGACGCCGAGGCTGTCGCCGCCGTACTGCTCGGTGAGGATGATCCCGTCGAAGCCGAGCTCGACCGCGTCGCGGATCACCTGCCGGTAGTCGATGAGGCCGGCCTTCATGGTGGTGGGCACGCTCGTCGCCCAGCTGCCGTCGGCCGCCTCGTCGCGCATGTAGTTCTTCACGTGCCAGTAGTTGGCGTACGGCAGCGTCTTCGCGTACAGCTCGCGCCAGCTCTCGACCGGCCGGTGCAGGCGGATGAGGTTCGCGACGTCGGGGTTGAGGCCCACGTTGTCGAGGCCGATCTCCTCCACGAGCCGCACGGCGCTGCCGGCCGTGCCGAGGTAGGTGTCCTCGTACATCTCGAGCGCCATGCGGAGGCCCAGCTGCGCCGCGTGCCGGCCGAGCTCGCGGAGGCGCGTGACGGCGGCGTCCCACACCTCGGGATCGTCGGGGTCCTTCGGGCCCTCGGCGGTCCAGAACCACAGCGCCTTCCGCTGGGCGTCGCTGAACGGCTGGTGCAGGCCGGTCGAGAAGACCTCCATGCCCATCTCGGCGATCGCGTCGATGGTGCGGTGCGCGTAGGCGAGGTTCTTCTCCTCGTATCCGGGCATGATCACGCTCTGTCGCTGCAGGTGCACCGACGGGATGCCGACGCCGTGCGCGCGGGCGACGGAGAGGAGCTCGTCGCGGCGGGAGGGCTCGAGGTCGGCGGGCCGCACGTGGCTGTCGGCGAGCTCGGCGAGCGTGAAGCCCTCGCGCGCGATGTCGGCGAACATGCGATCCCAGACGGCGGCGTCGGCGTCGTGCAGGGCGGTGCCGTCGCGGCCGACGGTGGCGAAGGAGTGCAGGCACGTGGCAATGGGCCAGTCCGCGGCGTCGAACGGCGGGGCGGCCGGGGATCCCGGGGTGGTCGCGGTCGTCTCCGGCATGCTGCTCCATCGCGGTCGTCGGGTCCCGGATGCCCGGGATCCAGATCCTATAGGAAATAGCATCCTGGCGCCGGGTCGCCCCCCCCCCCCCGACGCGCGGGGCGGCGCGGGACGGTCAGCGCCGGGTCGGCGCGGCGGCCTCCCAGACGGCCGTGGTGATGAATCCCCCCTCCGTCGCCCAGCGGCCGCGGAGGACCTGGAGGCGGTCGAGGCCGATGAGCGGGCCGGGGACGAGGAGGCGCGCGTCGAAGGTGCCCGTGCGCGCATCGAGCTCGAGGTCGCACTCCAGGAAGTCCAGCCACGAGCGGGCGAGCGGGTACCACGCCTTGAAGACGCTCTCCTTGGCACTGAACACCACCCGGTCCCACGCGACGGACGGCTGGATGCGGCCCAGCTCGTCCAGCCGCCCCCGCTCGGCGGGCGACATGACGAGTTCGGCCACGCCCTCCGGCAGCGGCGCGTGCAGCTCCACGTCGATGCCCAGGACGAGGATCTCGTCGGAGCGGGCGACGGCGGCCGCGCGACGACCTCGGCAGTGCGTCATGCTCCCCACCACGCCGGCGGGCCACACCGGCTCGCGGCCCGGCCCGGGGACGATGGCGACCGGCGGCTGCCCGAGGCGGGCCAGGGCACGTCGCGCGCAGGCCCGGACGGTGAAGAACTCCGCCCGCCTCACGGGCACCGCCCGCGCGACGGCCGCGCGTTCCGCGTCGAACGGCGAGGCGCCGTCGGCGTCGTCCGTCGCGACCTCCACCTCGACCGCGCTCGGCAGCAGCGCGCGGAAGCCGTGCGTCATGCCCGCGGGGTCCTGCCGCGGCGTCGCGCGAGGCGGACGGCTGCTCGACATCGGTGGTGGCTCATGGTCCCTCGGGTGCGTGCCTGCGCACGGGGTCGGCACGCGGAATGATCCAGGGAAATCTACCGGAGATCCGACGGCCCCTCGGGCCGCCGGCTCGCGGCGACCCCGCGTCAGCCGAGCAGCGGTCGCTGCGCGGTCTTGCGCTGGACGTACTCCGTGTGCGCGGCCTGCGTCGACGTCAGCTCGGAGACGCCGGCCACGGGCACGTCCCACCAGCCCTCGCCGTCCGGGCCGTAGACGAGCGGGCCGGACTCGACGTGGATCACGGTGGTGCGGTCGGAGGCCTTCGCGCGGCGCACGGCTGCTGACTCGTGTACACGGAACCAGGGCGGACCCAACCGGGTCAGCGCTCTCATGTCCACCCAAGCAACATCGCCGAATAACGAGCCAACGACCCGAGCGGCGCTCTTGCCTAGCCAGCAGAACTGGATCTAGATTTTTACACGAGACACCACTGCGACGCTCCGGCAAACTCCGCAAAAGTGCTTGGGATTCTCATGCACAGGTCATGAGACCTTCGCCTTCCGCAGGTAGACCCACGCAAAGAACACCCCCGCCAGCACAGCGACAATCGACGCGACAGCAATTACGAGCCAATAGTTTGCAATCATCGTCAGGAACAGCACCCACACAACGCACGCATCTCCGAAAGCAAATGCCCATATAAGCATGCGGCGTGCACGCGACTCAGGACCGGTCAGCATCCGCGTGATGGACGCCAATACCCATAACGCCGCAGAGAGCGCCGCCGCCAAGGGGATAACAAGAAAACACCCGAGCCCGACATCAGAATTCAGCGTATCATGAAGCATTGAATTGTTCGTGATACTGATTGTCAGACCGCTAGTGACGAGAGCTGCAACTAATACGAGGATACGCGATATGCACCATTGGAATACGCGATACCAACCGTGAGACCCGAAAGGGGCTTGCGGTTGAACAGCGGGCGGCCGATCGTTGTAACTCAATTTACCCAGTAGTACTTGTCAGCGGTTGTCTGAGGCGTGATAGTGCGGACATAGTTACCCACGAACGCTCCCCACGTTGCCTTAGCCCCCATGCGGTAGACGCTTTTTCACCGGCTCGATTCAGGGCAGACCCACCCTGATCCGTTGGAGGTATTGAAACAGTCGTGTCAGCAGTGTCACCCGCTAGGACCTCAGGGGCCACCTCCGTAAGCGTAGAAACGGCATCACTCAAAGCGATATCGCTTGCTGAGGCCGTATCGGCACCGAGCAGCGCAGACGATAAAACTAATGACGATGCGGCCACTAAAGCAAGCAGATTACTACGTCTTTTCACAAATCCCCTAGAAACTAATTCGTTGGCTCGGCGGCTTGTTCGCAGCCCGACGCGAAACAAACCTCTGACGCCCTCCTCGGCAACCCTAAGGGGCACCGACCGCCCGCACGAGTCGCCACCGACGGGGACTTGAAGTGTGTATACTACGCCATTGCAAGCCAACTGTCCCGCGACGCCTAGAGCCTGGCATGTCTTCGACGCGGCGTGTGGATCACGGCCGCTACGTGGTGCTGAGGATTTCAGAAGTCGGCGAGCGTCAACAGCGTTCATTGCATGGACAAGGCCAGGATCTATCCGGCGCTGGTAACAAAGGCGAATCTCGCGTGGCCTCGTCAGATTCAGTCCTCTGCCAACTCGTTCCGCCACTCCGAGCGTTGCCACCGACGGGAGTCGCACGACACGCGGCCGTCGACGCCACCGGGCAACCCGGGCCCGCCGGCGCCGATCACCTGACCGGCGAGTAGGAGTGGCTCTCGAGGGTGTGAACGATCGCTGTGCCGTCGGCGCAATCGTCGCCGATCGCCGATCATCTAGCCGCGGACTAGGCACGCGAAGCGGTTGGCGTGCCTGCAGTCATTGCGGGCGGCAGGCGGAAGTCACGCCGCCGGCGCCGGGATCGAATTCGCCTCGTCACTTGGCCCGCCGACGGCGAGGAGATCGTCGACGTCGTTCGCGAGCCGCTCGCGACGCTCCCCAGTCCACGCGGCGGCGGCATACCCAAGCAAAGGGCACGAGATGATCAATACTCACGAACTCGCCCGTCGCCCTCTCGCCGCTGGAGACGAGGTTGCGGCGCGTGGGGACAGCGGCCGGCTACCTCGTGTCCACGGTGCAGACGGCGTGTACCTTCGTACAGCTCATCTCGGCGACCCCGCGTCAGCCGAGCAGCGGCCGCTGCACCCTCTTCCGCTCCACGTACTCCGCGTGCGCCGCCTGCGTCGACGGCATCTCGGAGACGCCGGCCACGGGCACGTCCCACCAGCCCTCGCCGTCGGGGCCGTAGACGAGCGGGTCGCTCTCGACGTGGATCACGGTGGTGCGGTCGGAGGCCTTCGCGCGCCGCACCGCGTCGCCGAGGTCGCGGGTGGCGTCGGGTCCGGGCGCGACCTCGATCACGTCGACGCCGTAGCTGCGGGCGTTCGCCGCGAGGTCGACGGGCAGCGGCTCGCGCCCCTCGAAGTTCCGCGTCGCCGGGTCGAGCTGTCGGTACCGGGTGCAGAAGCGCTCGGTGCCGACCGTCTCGGAGAGGTGGCCGATGGACGCGTAGCCGTGGTTCTGGATCACGACGACGATGATCTTGATCCCCTCGGCCACCGCCGTCACGAGCTCCGTGTGCAGCATGAGGTAGGAGCCGTCGCCGACCATGACGATCACGTCGCGGTCGTCGCCGTAGCCTTCAGCGCCCCGCTTCACGCCGAGGCCGCCGGGGATCTCGTAGCCCATGCACGAGAACGCGTACTCGACGTGGTAGCCGAGCGCGTCGCGCACGCGCCAGAGCTTGTGGAGGTCGCCGGGCAGGGATCCGGCCGCCTGCACGACGACGTCGCGCGGGTCGCTCGCGGCCTGCACGGCGCCGATGATCTCGGGCTGGCCGGGCAACGCGCCGCCCGTGGGAGCGAGCGCACGGTCGACGGCCGCGTCCCACTCGCGCTTCTCGCGGGCGATGCGGTCGGCGTACGCGGCGTCGACGCGCGTGCCGACGAGCGCCTCGATCAGCGCCTCCAGCGTCTCGCGCGCGTCGGCGACCACGGGCAGCTGCGTGCCGTGCTTGTAGGCGTCGAACGCGGCGACGTTGACGTTCACGAAGGTCACGTCCGGCCGCTGGAACGCCGTGCGGCTCGCGGTGGTGAAGTCGGAGTAGCGCGTGCCGATGCCGATGACGACGTCGGTCTCGGCCTCGGCGGCGAGGCGGTTCGCGGCGGTGGATCCGGTGGCGCCGATGCCCCCGACGTACTGGGGATGGTCCCCCGGGAGGGATCCGCCGCCGGCCTGCGTGGTGCCGACCGGGATGCCGGTGGCCTCGGCGAAGCGCAGCAGCGCCTGCTCGGCGGCGGAGTAGATGACGCCGCCGCCCGCGACGATGAGCGGCGTGCGCGCGGCGCGGATCGCCTGGACCGCGCGGGCGAGCGGCCCGCGCTCGGGGAGCGGCCGGCGCAGGTGCCACTCGCGCGGCGCGAGGAACGCGAGCGGCACGTCGAGCGCCTCCGCCTGCACGTCCTCGGGCAGCGCGATGGTCACGGCGCCCGTCTCGGCCGGGTCGGTGAGCACGCGCATCGCCGCGAGCGCGATCGAGTACAGCTGCTCGGGCCGCTGCACGCGGTCGAAGAAGCGCGAGAGCGGGCGGAACGCGTCGTTCACGCTGATCCCGGTGTCGTGCGGGTGCTCGAGCTGCTGCAGCACCGGATCCGCCACCCGGGTCGCGAAGGTGTCGCTCGGCAGGAGCAGCGCCGGCAGCCGGTTCGCCGTCGCGAGGGCCGCGCCCGTGAGCACGTTGGCGGCGCCGGGACCGACCGACGCGGCGCTCGCGTAGGTGGCGAGGCGCCGGTGCATGCGCGCGAACCCGACGGACTGGTGCACCATCGCCTGCTCGTTGCGGGCCTGGTGGTACGGCATGAGGTCGGGATCCTGCGCGTTCGCCTGCATGAGCGCCTGGCCGATCCCGGCGACGTTGCCGTGGCCGAAGATGCCCAAGACGCCGGGGATGGTGCGCTCGCGGTGGTCGCCGTCGACCGTCCACTGGTTCGCCAGGAACTTGACGAGCGCCTGGCTGACGGTCATGCGGGCGGTGGCTCGGTCATGGCGTGGGGTCCTCCTGGTGGGGCGCGTCAACGGCGGCGAAGGGCAGGCGCGGGTCGATCTCCTGCCCGGCCCACGTGCCGCGGATCCAGCCGTGCGCGGGGTGGTCGCTGATGAGCCAGGCGCGGTCGGCGCCGGGCCCCGCCATGACGTTGAGGTAGTAGAGGTCGTAGCCGGGCGCCGCGACCGCGGGCCCGTGGTAGCCGTACGGCACCAGCGCGACGTCGCCCGTGCGCACCACGGCGTCGATCGCGATCTCGCCCGCGGGCGACGACGACGTGTGGAACAGGCCGAACGGATCCGCGTCGGCGGGAGCGTCCAGGCCCTTCCCGACGGCGGTCTCGAAGTAGTAGATCTCCTCGAGCCGCGACTCCTCCCCCGGCTTCTCCTCGTCGTGCTTGTGCGCGGGGTAGCTCGACCAGTTCTCGGCGGGCGTCAGCACCTCGCAGACGATGAGGCGCTCGGCGTCGAGGGATCCGGGCGTGCCCGGCGTGCCGAAGTTGTGCACCTGGCGGCTCGAGCGGCCGGCGCCGCGGAGCTCCACGGGCACGTCCTCGCGGGCGATCCGCCGGCTCGGCACGTGCCGGGTGGCGGGCGACTCGGTGACGGCGACGCGGCCGGATCCGGTGACCACCGCGCTCGACGTGCACGAGAGGTAGAGCACGTCGGTCGGCCCGGCGAAGACCGAGGCGCGGCCCTCGAGGTCGGTCACGCGCTCGTCGCCGTCGCCCTCGCGGTGCCGCAGGGCGAAGGATCCCGCGAGCGGCACCACCATGCGCTCCACGCCCGACGCGGCGAGCTCGAGCGCGTCGCCCTCGCCGAGCACCGCGACCCGGAGGCCCGTGTGCTCCCAGTCGGGGAGGGATCCGTCGACCACGGTCTCCCAGCCGTCCCGGCCGAGGGTCCCGCGGGGGTGCAGCCACTCGTTCGTCGTCATTCGCGTCTCCTTCGTCGTGGCCGGCTGCCCGGCCGTGCGGTGGGTGGTGCGGATCAGTTCTGCGGGAACCCGAGGTCGACGCCGCCGTGCGACGGGTCGAGCCAGCGGCTGGTGATGGCCTTCTGCTGCGTGAAGAACCTGACGCCCTCGGCGCCGTGCGCCTTGGTGTCGCCGAACAGGCTCGACCGCCAGCCGCCGAACGAGAACGTGGCGACGGGCACGGGGATGGGCACGTTGATCCCGATCATGCCGACCTGCACCTCGTTCTGGAAGCGCCGCGCGGCCCCGCCGTCGTTGGTGAAGATCGCGGTCCCGTTCCCGAACGCGCCGACGTTGATGAGCGCGACCCCCTCCTCGTACGTGCGCACCCGGACGACGCCGAGCACGGGCCCGAAGATCTCCTCCGTGTACGCGCGCGAGCTCGTCGGCAGCTCGTCGATGAGCGTCGGGCCGAGCCAGAAGCCCTCCCGCTCGCCGTCGACCTCGATGCCGCGGCCGTCGACCACGACACGCGCGCCGTCCTCCTCCGCGATCGCGATGTAGGACGCGACCTTGTCACGGTGCGCCTCCGTCACGAGCGGTCCCATGTCGCAGCCGCGCCGGCCGTCGCCGACCCGCAAGGACGACATGCGGGACGTGATCCGCTCGATGAGCGCGTCCGCGACCGGCTCGACCGCGACCACCACGGAGATCGCCATGCAGCGCTCACCCGCCGAGCCGAAGCCCGCGTTGACGGCCGAGTCGGCGACGAGGTCGAGGTCGGCGTCCGGCAGCACGAGCATGTGGTTCTTCGCGCCGCCGAGCGCCTGCACGCGCTTGCCGTGCCGCGTGCCCGTCTCGTAGACGTACTGCGCGATGGGCGTGGATCCGACGAACGAGATCGCCCGCACGTCCGGGTGCGTGAGCAGCCCGTCCACCGCCTCCTTGTCACCGTTCAGCACCGTGAAGACGCCGTCCGGGAGCCCGGCGCGCTTCCACAGCTCCGCGATCCAGATCGCCGCGCTCGGATCCTTCTCGCTCGGCTTCAGCACCACGGTGTTGCCCGCCGCGATCGCGATGGGGAAGAACCACATCGGCACCATCGCCGGGAAGTTGAACGGCGCGATGACCCCGACCACGCCGAGCGGCTGCTTCGTGGAGTACACATCGACACCCGTGGAGACCTGCTCCGAGTACTCCCCCTTGAGGTGGTGCGCGAGGCCGGTCGCGAACTCCACGACCTCCTGCCCGCGCGTGATCTCGCCGAGCGCGTCGCTCACGACCTTGCCGTGCTCCGACGTGATGATCTCCGCCAGCTCCCCCTTCTCGGCCTCCAGCAGCTCGCGGAAGCGGAACAGGATCGCCTGCCGCTTGGCGAGCGACAGGTCCCGCCAGGCCGGGAACGCGGCGTGCGCCGACGCGATGGCGCGCGCGATCTCGTCGGCGTCCGCGAGCGCGACCTCCTTCGTGACGACGCCGCGCGCCGGGTCGTAGACGGGCGCCGTGCGACCGGAGGTCGAGGGCGAGCGCGCGCCGTCGATCCAGTGCGGGACGACGGGGAGCGGGGCGGTGCCGGTCATGGTGTCCTCAGGCGGTGGCGGGTGGCGGATCGGGTCGGGTCGGTCTTCGGGGTCAGGGACGGGCGCGGCCGTGCACGAGGTCGACGGCCTGGTCGACCGCGCGCGCGACGTCGCCGTCGGCGGGGTGGATCAGCGTGCGGCCGACGACCAGGCCACGGACGCCGGGGAGGCCCAGCGCGTGCTCCCACCCGGCCCAGGTGTCCTCGCTCGCGCCCTGCGGATCCCCGCCGAGCAGCAGCGTGGGCAGGGTGGTCGCGGCCATGACGCGGGCCATGTCGTCGACGACGGGCAGCTTCATCCACGTGCGCGCGGACGACGAGCCAAGGCCGGACGCCACGGCGATGGAGGTGATGACGGCGTCGGGCGTGAGGTCGTTGACGATGCGGCCCTCCTGCCAGGCGCTCATGAACGGCTCGAGCATGATCGGCAGGCCAGCGCGCACCGCGTCGTCGACCGCGCGCGCGTTCGCCTCGAGGGTGCGGGCGGTGCCGGCGTCGCCCAGGTTGATCCGCACGAGGGTCTTCGCGAAGTCGAGGCCGTCGCGCACGATGCCCGCGACGTCGTAGGCCGTGAAGCGGTCGTCCATCTCGAACGTCGCGCCGCGGAGGCCGCCGCGGTTCATGGATCCGACGACCACCTTGTCGTCGAGGAGGCCGAGGAGCGCGAGGTCGTCGACGATGTCCGGGGTGCCGAGCACGCCGTCGACGCCGTCGCGCGTGAGGGCGGTGGCGAGGCCCGCGAGCAGCTCGTCGCGGTCGGCGAGGGCCATCGGGTCGTCGCCCACGCCGAGCGCGCCGCGGGCCGGGTGGTCGGCGGCGACGATGAGCAGGCGGCCGTCGTCGCGGATCAGCGGGCGGCGGACGCGGCCGGCGAGCGCGCGGGCGACCGCGTCGGGATCCGTGGCGCGCAGGTCGCGGAGGGCCTGGAACGCGCCGGGGAGGTCGCCCGCGCGGAGCGCCTCGGCGGGCGCCCGGGATGCGTCGACCGCGAGCACCGGAGATCCGCCAGCACGGCCTCGACCTCGGCGGCCGTCGGCATGGCGGTCGAGCACTCGCGGCGGGAGGCGACGAGGGCGCCCGCGGCGTTGGCGAAGCGCAGGATCCGCTCGAGGTCCCACCCCGCGAGCAGCCCGTGCACGAGCGCGCCGCCGAAGCCGTCGCCCGCGCCGAGCCCGTTGACGACCTCGACCGCGTACGGCGGCACCTCGACGGTCTCGTCGCGCGTCTTGGCGAGCACGCCCTTCGGGCCCTGCTTCACGATGGCGAGCTCGACACCGCGGTCGAGGAGGGCGTCGACGGCCCGCAGCGGATCCGTCTCCCCCACCGCGATCTCGCACTCCTCGCGGTTGCCGACCGCGACGGTCACGTGCTCGAGCGCACGGCCGACCTCGCGGGTCGCGTCCGCGGGCGACGACCAGAACATCGGCCGGTAGTCGAGGTCGAGCACGGTGAGCGGGCGACGGGCGCGGGCGGCCCACGCGGCGTGGTGCGCGGATCGGCTCGGCTCCTCGCTGAGGCCCGTGACGGTGGACCAGTAGACGCGCGCGTGCTGGATCGCCGCCCGGTCGAGCGCGTCGGCCTCGATGCAGAGGTCGGGCGCCTTCGGCCGGCGGTAGACGTAGAGGGGGAAGTCGTCGGGCGGGAAGATCTCGCAGAAGGTGACGGGCGTGGGCAGGTCGTCGACCGGCGGCACGAACGCCGCGGAGACGCCGAGGCGCTCGAGCTCCCGCGTGACGTAGCGGCCGAACGGGTCGTCGCCCACGCGCGAGATCAAGGCGGCGGATCTGCCGTGCCGGGCGGCCGCGACCGCCACGTTGGCCGCGCTCCCGCCGAGGTACTTGCCGAAGGTCTCGACGTCCTCGAGGCCCACGCCGTCCTGCAGGGGGTAGAGGTCGACGCCGACGCGGCCGATGGTGATCACGTCGTGAATGGGGGTCGGGGCGGGGGCTGCGTCCTCGGCAGGGACGGTGTCGTCGGCAGGGCTCATGGCGGCGCTGCTTCCTCTCCGTGGATGGAGGGCGGTGGGCGGGTGCTGCGGTCCGTCCAACGTAGCGCATGTTCTGACATAGGCACCTGCCCTCTCGACCGCCGGGTCGGGGCGGCGTCAGTCGAGCGGCAGGTGCATCACGTGCAGGCCGACGAGCCCGTCATCCGCGTGGTCGAACGCCGCGGGGACGGTGCCGACGATCCGGAACCCCAACGACTCCCAGAGGTGCACGGCCGCGTGGTTCGTCTCCACGACGGCGTTGAACTGGATCGCCCGGTAGCCCTCCGCGCGCGCCCACGCGATCACGTGCTCGCCGAGCGCCCGTCCGACACCGCGGCCGCCGTGCGCGGGATCCACGACGAACGACCCGGTGGCGACATGCGCGCCGCGGCCCGGCCGATTCGGGCCGGCCTTGGCGGATCCGAGCACCGTGCCGTCATCGTCGACCGCCACGAAGGTGCGGGCCGGCGCCTCCGCCATCCAGTTCGGCCGCGCCTCCTCGAGCGACTGCCCGGCGGGCAGCGCGTAGGTGCGGCCGGCGTCGACGATCGCCCGGTAGAAGGGGTGGACCAGGGGCCAGTCGGCGTCCGTGGCGAGGCGGATCTGCATGCGGTCGAGGCTATCCGGCAGCCCCCGGCACGCCGAGCGCCGGCAGCAGCACCTCGTCGATCACCGTGACGAAGAACGCCCGCCGCACCGGACCGCGGCCAGCGGCGAGGCGCTGCGTGCTCATGGCCGGGACGACCTCGGCCAGCACCGCGAGGGCGGCGTCCGACCGCGCGGGCGCCTCCCCCCGCTCGATCGCGCGGCGCAGCAGCCGGCCGTGGACCTCGACGTACGGATCCGTGACCTCGGAGCGGATCGCCCGCGCCAGGCGCTCGGAGCCGCGCATCGCGGGAGCCAGGCCCGCGAACACGGCGGCCCGGCGGTCGGGGCCGCCGAGCCAGGTCGAGTCGACGACGGCGAGGAGGTCGTCGCGCAGGGATCCGGTGTCGGGCAGGGCCTCGGCCTCCGGCGGACCGCCGACGCTGCGGACGGCGGCGAGCACGAGGTCCTCCTTCGTGGCCCAGCGCCGGTAGATGGTGGTCTTCGCGCGGCCGGTGCGGGCGGCGACCTCGTCGAGGGCCATGCCGTCGTAGTCCCGCTCGGCGACGAGGTCGAGGGCGGCGGCGAGGATCGCGGCGTCGCCCGAGCGGTCGACGGGGCGGCCCGTGCGGGGTCGAGGTGCGGCGGCCGGCGTGTCCATCCGATCCAGGATAGGCCCGGTGCGTACTTCCGCTACCGAGTAGTAGCGTTAGTCCCCGCAGGTCGCGTCGCGGCCGCAGGAGGAGGAGGCATGCAGATCCAGGACGCGGTCGTCGTCATCACGGGAGCGTCGTCGGGCATCGGCGCGGCCACGGCGCGCGCGGCCGCACGTGCGGGCGCGCGGGTGGTGCTCGCCGCCCGGCGGGAGGAGCGGATCCGCGCGCTGGCGGCCGAGATCGGCGGCGGCGCGATCGCGGTGCGCTGCGACGTCACGGACGCGGCCGACGTCGCCGCGCTGGCGCGGGCCGCCCTCGACGCGTTCGGCCGCATCGACGCGCTCGTGGACAACGCGGGCCAGGGCCTGCAGTCGTCGATCGAGGACCTCGCGCTCGACGACCTCCGCGCCGTCCTCGAGCTCAACCTCGTCGCGCCCCTCGCCGCGATGCAGGCGGTGATCCCGGCGATGCGCGCCCAGGGCGCCGGCGCGATCGTCAACGTCAGCTCGGGCACCACGTTTGCCGACGTGCCGGGCACGGGCGGCTACGTCGCGTCGAAGATCGCGCTGGAGCGTCTGTCCGCCATCGCCCGCGCGGAGCTGGAGGGAACGGGCGTCGTCGTCTCCACGCTGATCCCGTTCGCGACGGAGACGGAGTTCCTGGCCTCGATCCGCGCGGGCCGCGCCGAGGCCGAGGCGATGACCGCGGGCGCAGCCTTCGACACCCCGGAGACGGTCGCCGAGGCGGTGCTCGCGCTCATCGCGAGCGGCGAAGCCCGCATGGACCTGGTGCCGGCGGCGTACGGCGGGTCGCGCTGATCCGCTGACCCGGGTCAGACGACCGGGTCGTCCGCCAGCCGCTGGAACAGCACGTGGTCCTGCCACTCCCCCGCGATGCGGAGGTAGCGCGGCGCCAGCCCGTACCGCGTGAAGCCCGCGCGGGCGAGCACGGCCTGCGACGCGGCGTTGCGCACGAGCGTGCCGGCCTCGACCCGGTGCAGCCCGAGCTCGCCGAACGCGAGGGCGACCGCGGCGCGCACCCTCCCGGTCGCGAGCCCGCGGCCGGTCCGGTCCGCCGCCAGCCAGTACCCCATCGCGCACGACTCGAAGGCGCCGCGCACGATGCTGTTCAGGGTGATCCGCCCGGCCACGGATCCATCGACGTCGAGGATCGCGAGCGGCACGCCCTGCCCCCGCGCGTGCTGCGCGAGCGCCGCCTCGAGGTCGGCCCGCTGGCCGGCGGGGGTGTCGTGGTCCACGTGCCGGATCGAGTCCCAGGGCGCGAGGTGGACTCGGCTCGCGAGGCGCAGCGCGGACAGGGCGGGGGCGTCGTCGAGCCTCAGCAGGCGGATCCGGTCGGGCACGGCATCGAGGATGCCAGACCGACCGGGCCGCGCACGACGACGGCCGCCCCACCCGCTGAGGGGTGGGACGGCCGTCGTGGTCGTGCGTGGGCGCTAGATGTACCCGGCCATGACGTTGGTGACACTTCGGGGCGTGTGAGGAGGCCTCCTGGCTTGATGGAGCTGTCTAGTTCTGCCACTGCCAGGAGGCCTCGATGTCCCACGCTAATGCTCGTCTGACGGTTCACGGGAGGGTTCTCCTCGTGCGGCGGGTGGTCGAGGATCGTCGGCCGGTCTCGCATGTCGCGCGCGAACTCGGTGTGTCGCGTCAGTGCGCGCATCGGTGGGTGAATCGGTTCCGGTCCGAGGGTTTCGAAGGCTTGTCGGACCGGTCCTCGAGGCCGAGACGGGTGCCGACGAGGACGAGCCCGGAACGAGAACGAGCCGTCGTGGAAGCGAGGACCCGATTGCGATCAGGTCCTGCCCGGTTGGCGCCGGTGACCGGTGTTCCAGCCCGCACGATCTCCCGCGTCCTGCGGCGGCACGGGGCACCGCCGTTGGCATGGTTGGACCCCGTCACCGGGGCCGTGATCCGGGCATCCCGGTCGACGGCAAACCGGTACGAGCATGAGCATCCCGGCGACCTGATCCACGTCGACGTGAAGAAGCTCGGCCGGATCCCGGACGGCGGCGGCTGGCGGGCGCATGGCCGCAGCGAACAGGTTCGTGGTCGTGGGATCGGGTTCGATTACGTCCACGCCGTGGTCGATGACCACACCCGCCTCGCCTACGCGGAGATCCACCCGGACGAGAAGGGCGTGACCGCGGCAGGGTTCCTGACCCGGGCCGCGGCGTACTTCGCCGAGCACGGCATCACCCGCATCGAACGGGTCCTGACGGACCACGCGTTCGCCTACCGGCACTCGGCCGCGTTCCAGAACGCGGTCACGCAGCTCGGTGCGAGGCAGAAGTTCATCCGCCCGCACTGCCCCTGGCAGAACGGCAAGGTCGAACGCTTCAACCGCACCCTCGCGACCGAGTGGGCCTACCGGCAACCCTTCACCAGCAACCAAGCCAGAACCGACGCCCTTGATCCGTGGATCCAGCACTACAACACTGAACGAATCCACTCGAGCCACGGGCTGACGCCCGCGGCCCGAGTGTCACCAACGTGATGACTCAGTACAGCTAGACGCGCGCGAGGTCCGCGATGACGCGGTCCCCGGCGGCGGCCATGACCGTCGTGGCCTTGATCTCGGCGCGACCCAGGAGGTCGTCCATGCGACGGCGGCGGGCCTTCGTGATCAGCGTCACGACGGTGCCCTGCTTGCCCGCGCGGCCCGTGCGGCCGGCGCGGTGGAGGTAGCTCTTGTACTCGTCGGGCGCGTCGGCCTGGATGACCAGCCCGATGTCGTCGACGTGGATGCCGCGGGCGGCCACGTCGGTCGCGACGAGCACGCGGACCTTGCCGCTCGTGAGGAGCTGCAGGTTGCGCGTGCGGCGGGCCTGGTTGAGGTCGCCGTGCAGCGACGTGGCCGGGATGCCGGCGTCCTCGAGCTGGTCGGCGAGCTGCTCGGCGAACGCGCGGGTGCGGGCGAAGATCAGCGTCTTGCCCTCGCCGCTGGAGAGCTGCTCGATGATCGCGGCCTTGTCGCGCTGCTCGATGAGGAGCACGCGGTGGTCGATGGTCGACGACGCCTGGTCCTCGCCCGCGACCTCGTGGACGCTGGGCGACGGCAGGAACTCGTTGACGAGCGTCGCGACGCCCTTGTCGAGCGTGGCGGAGAAGAGCAGGCGCTGGCCGTCCTTCTTCACCTGGCGGAGGATCCGCTGCACGGGCTCGAGGAAGCCGAGGTCGCACATGTGGTCGGCCTCGTCGAGGACCGTGACCACGATCTCGGAGAGGTCGAGGCGGCCCTGGTCGATGAGGTCCTCGAGTCGGCCGGGGGTCGCGATGAGGATGTCGACGCCGCGCTGCAGCGCACCCACCTGCTTGAACTGCGGCACGCCGCCGAAGATCGTGGTGGTGAACAGGCCCACCGAGCGGGCGATGGGCTGCACCGTGCGGTCGATCTGCATGGCGAGCTCGCGCGTCGGGGCGAGGATCAGCGCGCGGGGCTTGCGGCCCATCTTGCGGTTCTTCGCGCCGTCGTTCTCGAGCAGGCGCTCCACGAGGGGCGCGCCGAACGCGATGGTCTTGCCGGATCCCGTGCGGCCGCGGCCGAGCACGTCACGACCCGCGAGCACGTCGGGGATCGTGGCGGCCTGGATCGGGAACGGGCTCGCCGCGCCCAGCTCCTCGAGCACGCGGACGATGTTCTGGCCGAGGCCGAGGGCGGCGAAGGTCACGCCGTCGACGTCCTTGGCCGTGGTGGCCTGGGCCTCGAGGCGCTCGAGCACGACGTCCTCGGCGGGAGCGTGACGCGGGGCGCCCTCCTTGCTCGGGTAGAAGTCGCTGTCGCGCTTGGGGCGGGCGTCGTCGTAGGACGGGCGCTCGCTCCGCTGGGGCCGGTCGCCGTAGGAGGGACGCTCGGAGCGCTGCGGGCGGTCGTTGTAGGACGGGCGCTCGGTGCGGGCCGGACGGTCGTTGTACGCGGGACGCTCGGATCGTTCGGCGCGGTCGCCGTACGACGGACGCTCCGTGCGGGCCGGGCGGGAGTCGTTGTACGACGGGCGCTCGGTGCGGGCCGGACGGTCGTTGTACGACGGACGCTCGGACCGCTGGGCGCGGTCGCCGTACGAGGGACGCTCGGCACGGTCGTTGTACGCGGGGCGCTCCGAACGAGCCGGACGGTCGTTGTAGGCGGGACGCTCCGTGCGTGCGTTCCGGTCGTCGTACGCGGGACGCTCCGACCGCTGCGGCCGGTCGTTCCCGTAGGAGGGACGGTCGTTGCGCGGCGCGCGGTCGTTGTACGACGGACGCTCGGAGCGCTCGCCGCCACGGTCGGGACGCGAGTTCCCGTACGACGGACGCTCAGAGCGCTGTCCGCGCTCGGCGCCGTACGAGGGACGCTCGCTGCGCTGGCCGCGGTCGTTGCCGCCGCCGTACGAGGGGCGCTCGCCGCGCTGCGGGCGGGCGTCGCCGCGCTCGGGGCGCTGGCCGGCGCGGTTGGGGCGGTCGCCGTACGCGGGACGCTCGCCGCGACCGGCGGGGCGCTCGGCGCGGGGCTCCCAGTTGGGGCGGTCTCCGCCGCGCGCGGGACGGGCTGCGCCGCCGCGCTGGGGGCGGTCGTCCTGGCCGGAGCGCTGGGCGCGCTCGTCGGCGTTCCAGCGCTGCTTCTTGGGCGCGGGATCGGAGTTGTAGCCGCGGTGGTTCGGGCTGCGGGATCCCGCCGGGGCGCGCTTGGCGCCGCGCGGGGAGTCGTTGTTGTAGGGCATGAGGGATTCCTCGTTCTGCTCGGATGCATGACAGTGCGCATGTGCGAAGCAGCGCGCTACAGGATCAGGGTGCGCAGAGCTGCTCTCAACCCGGGCAGTCGTCGACCGGGGGCCGTGTCATCGCGTGACGTACCCCTCTGCGGAACGAGAGGGGGAAACCGGCCCACCTGACTGACAAATCCAATCCGCCCGGATGGATGGTCCGGTAGCGGTGTCAAGAGCCGACGGGAGCACACTACCGGACCGGCGCCCCGGGCACCAGGGCAGCGCTCCGCCCGGGCGCGCCCCGCGGCGCCCCCGGGCGGGGTCGGGAGCGCGGTCAGCCCGCGGTGCCGGCCTCGGTCGTCGTCGGGGATCCGCCCGCCGGCAGCCCGCGCTCGGCCCGCTTCCGCTCGCCCCTGGCCCGGATCCGCAGCGCCGCGCGCTCCACGAGCGAGTACAGCGACGGGAGCACGAGCAGCGTGAGCACGGTCGACGACAGCAGGCCGCCGATCACGACGATCGCGAGCGGCTGCGAGATGAACCCGCCGTGCCCGGTCAGCCCGATCGCGAGCGGCAGCAGCGCGAAGATCGTCGCGAGCGCCGTCATGAGGATGGGCCGGAGCCGTCGCCCGGCACCCTGCAGGATCGCCTCGCGCAGGCCCATGCCGCGCGTCCGGTACTGGTTCACGAGGTCGATGAGCACGATCGCGTTGGTCACGACGATGCCCACGAGCATCAGCAGGCCGATGATCGACGCGACGCCCAGCGGGATCCCCGTCACGACCTGCAGCAGCACCGCGCCGGTCGTCGCGAACGGCACCGAGACGAGCAGCACGAGCGGCTGGATGAGGCTCCGGAACGTGGCCACCATGATGATGTAGACGATCAGGATCGCCGCCAGCACCGCGAGCCCGAGTTGCCCGAACGCGTCGGACTGCTGCGACGCGACGCCGCCGAGCGATGCCTGCGCGCCGGCCGGCAGCTGCACGCCAGCGACGGCCTGCGACACCTCGGACGAGGCGAAGCCCACGTCGTCGCTGCCGGGCGTCGCGCTCACGGTCGCGCTGCGGAAGCCGCCCGTGGTCGTGACGGTCGCGGGTCCGTCGGCGACCTCGACGGTCGCGAGGTCGCTGAGCGGCACGAGGCCGCGCGCGGTGGGGATCCGGAAGTCGCGCAGCCCCTGCAGGCTCTGCGCGGCGTCCGGGTCCTGGATGTAGATGGACAGCGTCTTCTCGTCGATCACGACCTGCCCCACCGCCGCCGGCAGCCGACTCGCGGTGACGATGCCGCCCACGGCCTGCTCGCTGAGCCCGGCCGCCGCGGCCTTCGCCCGGTCGACCGTCACGGCGATGTACGGCTGCGTCTCGGAGAGGTTGCTCGTGGCCTGCTCGATGGAGGGGATGTCCTTCACGGCCGCGAGGATCGCGTCGGCCGAGGTCTTCAGGTCGTCGGCGTCGTTCGCGGTGATCTGCACCTCGATGTCGCTCGAGGAGAACCCGCCCGAGGCCGCCGCGAGCGACACGTCGCCCACGTCGGTGAGGCCGTCGACCGCGGAGCGCACGCCCTCGCGGATGGCGTCCTGGTCGGCGTCCGGATCGGTCGTGAGCGCGAAGGTGATCCCGCCACCGCCCCCGAATGCCGACGTGAGCGACGTGCTGTCCGAGCCGATGGAGGTCTGCACGGTCTCGACGCCCTGGAGGCCGATGAGCGCCTGCTCCACCTCCGTGGCCGCCGTGTCCTGCGCCTCGAGGCTCGTGTCGCTCGGCAGCTCCTGCGAGACGGTGAGCGTGTTCTGCCCGCTGTCGCCGAGGAAGTTGGTCTTCATGCTCGGGATGAGCGCCACGGTTCCGCCGAGCACGAGGATCGCGAGGACCAGCGTGACGGCCGAGCGCTTCAGCGTCCACGCGAGGATCGGCCGGTAGCCACGCTGGAGGCGCGTCGGGGCGCCGAGGCCCTCGCCCCCGCTCTCGCCGTCCGCGGCGTGCGATCCGCGGGCCCGCCGTCCCGATCGCGCGCGGTCGTCGACGGCGCCGCGGACCGCCGCGTGGGCGCCCGTGCGCGTGGTCTCCGCCGACGCCGCCGCGGCGGCCTTCCTCCGCGCCCGACGCGACTCCCCCTCGGGCCGCAGGAACCAGTACGCGAGCACCGGCACGATCGTCAGCGCCACGAACAGCGACGCGGCGAGCGCGATGGTCACGGTGAGCGCGAAGGGCCGGAACAGCTCCCCCGTGATGTCGCCCACGAGCGCGATCGGCAGGAACACCGCGACGGTCGTGGCGGTCGAGGCGGTGACCGCGCCGGCGACCTCCCGCACGGCCGCGCGGATCGCCTCGAGCCGGTCCGGCGTGAAGGAGAGGTGCCGCTTGATGTTCTCGATCACGACGATCGAGTCGTCCACCACGCGCCCGACCGCGATCGTGAGCGCGCCGAGCGTGATGATGTTGAGCGTGTAGCCCGAGGCGAGCATCCCGATGAAGGTGATGAGCACGGACGCCGGGATGGAGATCGCCGTGACGATCGTCGACCGGATCGACATCAGGAACACGAGGATCACGAGCACCGCGAACACGAGGCCGAGCAGGCCCTCGGTCGTGAGGCTCGAGATCGACTGCTCGATGAAGGGCGCCTGGTCGAACACGACCGTGAACTTCGTGCCGCTGCCCAGGTCGTCGGAGAGCTGCGGCAGGAGCTGGGTGACGAGGTGCGACACGTCGACCGTGTTGCCCGCGGGCGTCTTGGTCACGGCGATCGTGAGCGACGGCTGGCCGTCGACGCGCGAGATGCCGGTGGTCGGATCCTGCCCGAGCTCCACGGTGGCGACGTCGCCGATCGTGACCGCCCGCCCGCCCGCGGCGCCGAGCAGCGGCAGCGACGCGAGGTCCTGCGTGGATCCGAGGCGCGTGCCCGACTGCACCGACAGCGTGGTGCCGTCCTCCGTCACGGATCCCGCGGGCAGCAGCGAGCCGTTCGCGTCGAGCGCGTCGCGGATCGCCTGGTTCGTGAGGCCCTCCGCCTGCACCTTCGCGGGATCCGGCGTGATGACCACGCGCTGCCCGACCGTGCCGAGCAGGCTCGCGTCGCGCACGCCCTCGAGCTTGCGGATGTCGGCGAGGGTCGAGCGCTCGAGCGCGGCCGTGAGGTCCTGCGGGCTGAGGTCGCTCGTGACCGCGATCTGGATCACCGGCAGGTCGTCGATGCTGCCCGCGATGACGACGGGGTCGATGCCGTCGGGCAGCGTCGTGCGGATCCGGTTGATGGCCTGGTCGATCTTCTGCTCGGCCGTCGCGAGGTCGGTGCCGTACGTGAACGACGCGGAGATGACGGACGAGTCGGTGCGCGAGGTCGCGGTGGACGACTCGAGGCCGGGCACCGCCTGGATCGCGCGCTCGATCGGCGTCGACACGTCGGTGTCCACCACCGCGGGCGACGCCCCCGGGTACGCCGTGACGACCGCGAGCTGCGGGAACGACACCGAGGGGATGAGCTCCTGCTTGAGGGTCGTCAGCGCGATGCCGCCGAACACCCCGATGACGATCGTGATGAGCGCGATCAGGGCCCGGTTGCGGAGGCTGAAGACGGAGAGGAGATGCAGGGGGTGCTCCTTGTGCGATGCGGGCCGCGGGTGCGGCGGTCGCTCGGACCGCTGATCGCCCGCACCGGGAACCCGCCCCGTGGGGGAAGTATCGCACCCGGCGTCGGGAAATCCCCGCTCGCGCGGGGTTTTCAGTAGTGCGTCACCGCATCCGGCCGACACCCCTCCGCACGGAGCATGCTGGAGGGATGGCGCACCGGGCATCGAGCACGAAGGACACCGTCCCCGAGCCCAAGACCTGCGCCTCGTGCGGCCGCACCATCGAGTGGCGCAAGAAGTGGGAGCGCGACTGGGACGCGGTGCGCTACTGCAGCGACGCCTGCCGTCGCCGCGGCGTCACCGACGTCGACGCGGCGCTCGAGCGGCGGATCCTCGACCTCCTCGCGCACCGCGCCGGCGGCGCCACCATCTGCCCGTCCGAGGCCGCCCGCGCGGAGTCCCCCGACGACTGGCGCGACCTCATGGAGCCGGCCCGCCGCGCGGCCCGGCGGCTCGTGGAGGCGGGTGAGGTGGAGATCACGCAGAAGGGGTCGGTCGTCGATCCCTCCACGGCCAAGGGGCCCATCCGCATCCGCCGTCGTCGCTGACGAGGCACACTAGGGGGATGCATCGACCGACCCTGACCGTCCTGGCCGCCATCGCGAGCGCGGTGCTCCTGTCCGGATGTGGGGTCCAGTCGCAGTTCCAGACGCCCACGACGGAGATCTACGCGACCACCGCGGACGCCCAGACGGCGCTCGGCGCGTCCATGCCGACGTGGATCCCGGCCGACGGCACGCTCATCCGCACCAAGCCCGAGGCGAAGGAGGGCAGCATCGTCGCCGTCCAGACCGCGACGCCCGCTCCCGCGCCCGGCGGCTGCACCGACCTGCAGATGAGCGCCCTCCAGGACACCTGGTGGCCGCCGGAGATCGACCCCGCGACCGTCACCTGCACCGACGGCTGGAACCTCTTCGGCGCGAACGGCCGCATCTACGGCTGGAGCACCACGGTCCTCCCCTAGGCCGTGGCCGGGTGAGCGGACGATGACCACGCCCCGGACGCGCGCCCGCCTGCTCCTCGCGGGCGCCGTGGTCTGCGTCCTCGTCCTCGTGCCCGCCGCGGCGCTGGCCGCCGTCGCGCTCGTCCAGGGCGCGATCCTCGTCGACGAGCTGCCCCCGCCGGACTTCGGCATCGCGACCTCGCCCGAGTACGAGGCGCTCGGCCGGCAGGCGCTCGTCTGCGGCGCCGTCGCGGTCCTCGCGCTGGCCGGCCTCGTCGTCGGCGTCGTGCTCCGTCAGACCGGTCCGAGGGCCGCCCGCCGCTGACGCCTCGCCGCCAGCGCCCGCAGCACGAGGATCACCACCACGCCGACCGCCGCTCCCACGACCGTGTCGACCACCCGGTCGGCCACGAGCGGCAGCACCGGCAGCGTCCGGCCGAGGCCGCCCATCACGAGCGCGAGCGGCGTGATGAAGACGAGCGCGAGCCCGTAGTGCGTGCCGACCGCGAGCTCGGCGGCGAACTGGCAGGCCACCGCCACGGCGATCACGGCAGGCGCGGGCAGGTGCAGCGCGAGGATCCCCGCGGCCACGACCGACCCGGCGAGCGTCCCGAGCACCCGGTGCGCCACGCGCGTGAACGACAGCGGCCCGCGCACCACCGGCAGCACCGCGACGAGCGTCACGACCGCCCAGTAGTGGTGCCCGAGGCCGAGCGCCACGGCGATCGCGCCCGCCACGAGGGCGCCGACGACGTTCGCGACCACGGCCGTCCACGCGGCCGGGTCGCGGTGCACGGCGGCGTCGCGCACGGGGATCCGCGGCAGTGCGCGGAAGCGGTGCGCCTGCGCGTCCGGCGCCCAGCGCCGCAGCAGCCAGCCGGACATGCACACGCCGGCGGAGAAGAGGATCGCGGCGACCGCCGTCACGAGCGCATCCCGCGCCTGCGCGCCGTCCACCGGCACGGCCGCGCACACGACGAGCCCGAACACGGGGAACAGCGGATGCGGCGGCACGAGGCTCATGGCCGTCGACACGAGCGACGCCCCGCCCAGCACGATCGCGAGGCCCACGGCCTCGAGCGCGAGCGGCGCGTCCGCGAGCGACAGCAGCACGCCCGTGGTGATCGCGACGAGCATCATCGCCGCCCCGGCGCCCACGCTCGCGCGCCGCAGCCGGTAGCGCTCGTTGCGCCCGTAGAGCCCGGTGAACGCGCCGAACGACGCGTACAGCGCGAGGTCGAGCCGGTCGATCGCGAGCAGCACGACGAGCGGCACGAGCAGGCCGACGCTCGCGCGCATCGCGGCCTCGAGGTCGAGCGTGCGGGTCGACGGCGGCCGGGGAGCGAGCGAAGACGTCACACGGGATCCGATCTCCCCGGGAGCGGAATCGGGGCCTCCCCACGCTACGCCCGCCAGGGGCCTCGCCCGCACGCGCCGACGCGCCCCCGGTATCCCGAGGGCGCGTCGGTCGATCTCGCGGGTGCGGCTAGGAGCGCGCGGCCCGCAGCACGGTGAACGAGCGGTCGCGCACGAGGATGCTCGTCGCGTCCTCGGTCGCGTTCTGCTCGGAGTCGGACGAGATGGCGAGGTGCCACGAGACGCCGAGCCCGGAGGGCAGCTGGAACTCGACCGGGCCCTCGGCCGCGTTGAACGCGACGAAGAACGCGTCGCTGTCCTTGCCCTTCATGATCACGCCGATGCTGAAGGCGTTCGGGTCCTCCCAGTCTTCCGGGTTCAGCGTCTTGCCATCGGCGCGGATGAAGCGCACGGCCTCCTCGGCGCCCTCGACGTCGTCGCCGCGGAACAAGATGGGACGCAGCGCGCGGTTGCCGCGGCGCAGTCGGATGAGCTTCCGCGTGAAGTCCTGCAGCTCGCGGTCCGCGTTCGCCCAGTCGTACCAGGAGATCTCGTCGTCCTGGCAGTACGCGTTGTTGTTGCCGCCCTGCGTGCGCGCGATCTCGTCGCCGCCGAGCACCATCGGGACGCCCGACGACAGCAGGAGCGTGCCGAGCATGTTGCGGCGCTGGCGGTCGCGGATCGCGTTGACCTCGGGGTCGTCGGTCGGCCCCTCGACGCCGGCGTTGGACGAGCGGTTGTCGCTCTCGCCGTCGTTGTTGTCCTCACCGTTGGCCTCGTTGTGCTTCTCGTCGTAGGAGGTGAGGTCGGCGAGCGTGAAGCCGTCGTGCGCGGTGATGAAGTTCACGCTGCACAGCGGCGAGCGGCGGCCGGACTCGTACACGTCCGGGCTGCCGGTGATCCGCTGGGCCAGCGCGCCGAGCACGTTCTGCCCGCTGTGCCAGAAGTCGCGCACGTCGTCGCGGAACTTCCCGTTCCACTCCGACCAGTCCGCGGGGAAGCCGCCGACCTGGTAGCCCGCGGTGTCCCACGGCTCCGCGATCATCTTCACGGGCGCGAGCACCGGGTCCTGGTGGATGAGGGTGAGGAACGCGCTGTGGATCTCCGCGTCGCCGTCCTGGCGCGTGAGCGTCGTGGCGAGGTCGAAGCGGAAGCCGTCGACGTGCATCTCCTCGACCCAGTAGCGGAGCGAGTCCATGATCAGGGCGAGCGCGGCCGGGTGGCCGACGTTGAGGCTGTTGCCCGTGCCGGTGGTGTCGAAGTACGACGCCTCGTCGCCCTCCACGAGCCGGTAGTAGGACGCGTTGTCGATGCCCTTGAGCGACAGCGACGGGCCCATGTGGTTGCCCTCCGCGGTGTGGTTGTAGACCACGTCGAGGATCACCTCGAGGCCGGCGGCGTGCAGCGCTTTCACCATCTCCTTGAACTCGGCGACCTGCTGCCCGCCGTCGCCCGCGGAACTGTAGTCGGAGTACGGCGCGAGGAAGCCGATGGAGTTGTAGCCCCAGTAGTTGCGGAGGCCCTTCTCCTCGAGGTGCGAGTCCTGCATGAAGTGGTGCACGGGGAGGAGCTCGACGCTCGTGACGCCGAGGTCGGTGAGGTACTCGATGGCGCTGGGGTGCGCGAGGCCGGCGTACGTGCCGCGGATCCCCTCGGGGACCGACTCGAGCTGCTGCGTGAAGCCCTTCACGTGCACCTCGTACACGACGGTCTCGTCGAGCGGGGTGCGCGGGGCCTCGTCGTCCTCCCAGTCGAAGCGGCGGTCGGCCACGACGGAGCGGGGCATGGACGCGGCGGAGTCGGCCTCGTTGATGGCGTCCGGGTCGTCGAAGGTGTGCGCGAAGACGTCCTCGCCCCAGGTCGGGTGGCCCTCGATCGCGATGGCGTAGGGGTCGAGCAGGAGCTTGGCCGGGTTGTGGCGGAGCCCGCGGGACGGGTCCCACTCGCCGTGGACGCGGAGGCCGTAGCGGGTGCCGATGCCGGCGCCCTCGACGAGGCCGTGGAACACGAGGCCGGTGCGCTCGGAGAGGCGCGTGCGGGATTCGGTGCCGTCGTCGTCGAAGACGCACACCTCCACCGCCTCGGCGGTCTCGGAGTACACGGCGACGTTCAGGCCGCTGGGCAGCCCTCCATCTCGCGCGACGACGGTCGCGCCGAGCGGGTACGGGCGGCTGATGTAGGAACGGCTGATGGGAGGGAGGTCGATGGTCACCGGTTCAGTATGCTCGCGCCCGTCCGAGCCGTTCGTGCACGAAGGGCATCTGCACAGGCGGGAGCCGGATCCGTCGCCGAGCGGCTCCCGCCCGGGCGGCCGGCCTACCGGGCGGGAAGCGCCGCGAACGCCCGCTGCGCCTCGGCGCCCCAGTCGGCGAGCACGACGTCCGCGCGACCGCGCGCCGGGTCGGCCGGCGATGCGACCACGGACCGCAGCTCGGGTCGGAGCTCGCCGCCCACCGGGACGCGCGCTCCACGGGTGTAGATCGGCGCGCCGCCTGCTCCCTCGCCGAGGGCGCAGGGCAGGGAGACCGTGTGGTGCGCGGAGCGCTGCGGGATGCCGGCGCACGCGACGAGCCGGTGTCCGGAGTACGGCGCCGCCTCCGGGTAGCCGAGGACGGACAGGGCGCCGGCCGCGCCCTGCGCCGGGAGGAGCGGGCGGTCGAACACGGGACGGGCCGCGCTGACCACGTCCTCGAGGCGCCTGCCGTCGAGGGAGTGGACGCGGGCGAAGCCGGCGTCGTCGGCCGTGGCGTGGGTGCGCGTCCAGGATGCGGTGACGGAGCGGGCGCCGAGCGGCCAGAGGCCGTGGGGAGCCTGGGCGTCCTTCGTGCCGGGGACGAAGGTGGCGAGCCGCGTGGGGTCGCCGGTGCGGGCGTCGACGAGGCAGTGCGCGGCCGTGGCGATGGCGTCGCCCTCCGCGGTGTCCACCACGCTCGCCGTGCAGGTCCGGTTGCGGCCGTCGGCCACGTAGAAGAGGACGCCCACGTAGGTCAGGCCGGGGTGCTCGACGAGGCGCGACGGCGTGGACGCCGCGGGGGCGTCCGCGGCCTCCTCGGAGGCGAGCGCGTCGGCGCGCCGCTCGGCGGTCCAGTAGCCGGTCGCCTCCTGCGCCGCCGCCGTGGAGAGGGTCGTCGTCTCCGCGCCGGCCGCCGGATCCGCGGCGGTCGCGGCAGACGCCGGGCTCGGCACCGCGACCGCCAGGGAGGCGGCGACCGCGAGGACCCCGAAGCCCGCGAGGCCCGCGAGCGGACGGCGTCGGCCGCGCGCCTGCTGCGGACGGTCCTGCGGGTCGCGGATGTCGGGGGCGGTGGCTCCACGGGTCGGACGCGTGCGCATGCGGGCTCCTTCGAGGCTCGGGGTGGGGACGGCATCGACGGTAGCCGCGCCGCGACGGCTGGCTCGGGATCCGTCCCCACCCGCAGCCCGGTCCGGCCTAGACGAGGACCGACCGGTCGACGAGGTCGAGGCCGGGCGCCGGGGCGAGGCCCCGCCAGGCCTCCTCGAGGAGGTCCAGGGCGCGGTCGGTCTGCGCGGGAGGCGACGTGATCGGGATCCGCAGGAACCGCTCGAAGGCGCCGTCGTGCCCGAACCGGCCGCCGCCCGTGATCATCATCCCGCGGGCGCGCGCGGCGAGCGCGAGCTCGGTGCTGACGGGCGCGCCGATGCCGACCCAGACCGCGAGCCCGCCGTCGACGTGCGGGACCTCCCACCCGGGGAACCGGCGCGCGAGCTCGGCCTCGACGTGGTCCCGCGTCTCGCGCAGGCGCGCGCCGCGCTCGGCGAGGATCGCGTCCATCCCGCCCAGCACGTCGGCCACGACCAGCTGCTCGAGCACGGGCGTGCCGAGGTCGCGGGCCGAGCGCGCCCGGGCGAGCTCGCGGAGGAGCGGACGGCCGGCGCGGATCCACCCGACGCGGAGCCCGCCCCACACCGTCTTGCCCACCGACCCGACGAGCACGACCGCGCCCGGCGACCCGTGCACGGCGAGCGGCGGATGCGCGGTCGGCCGGTCGATGTCGAGCTCGGCGGTCGTCTCGTCCGCGACCACGGTGACGCCGTGCGCCTCGGCGAGCGCCACGATCCGCGCCCGCTGGTCCTCGGGCATCGTGCGTCCCGTCGGGTTGTGGAAGTCCGGCATGAGGTAGGCGAGCGCGGGCCGCGTGCGGCGGATCGTCTGCTCGAGCACGTCCGCGTCCCAGCCGTCGGCGCCGACGCCCGCCCCCACGAGCCGCGCGCCGGCGTCGCGCAGGGCCTGGATCGCATGCGGGTAGCTCGGCTGCTCGACGAGCGCGCGGTCGCCGCGGTGCACCAGGACGGAGGCGAGGAGGCCGATCGCGTGCTGCGCGCCGACCGTCACCATGACGTCGTCGGCCTCGGTCGGCAGGCCGCGCGCGCGGTAGCGGGCGGCGATCGCCTCGCGCAGCTCCGGGAGACCGTCCACGTCGTAGCCGTGCCCCTCGAGGTGCGCGGGCAGCCGGGCCGCGGCGCGCAGCGCGGCGTCGGCGAGCGCGGGCGCCGCGGGCACGGCGGCGCGGCTCATGTCCGCCACCTCGCGGCCGTCGCCCTCGGCGCGGGGCGCGCTCCGGGGGATCCGCGTCACGCTGCCCGAGCCGCGGCGGCTCGCGAGGTGGCCGGTCGCGCGCAGGGCCGCGTAGGCCGCCGCGACCGTGGTGCGGCTGAGGCCGAGCGCGGCCGCGAGCTCCCGCTCGGCGGGGAGCCGCGCGCCGACGGGCACGCGCCCGTCGAGCACGAGGTGCCGGATCCCGTCGGCGAGCGCCTGGTACGCCGGCGCCCCGGGTCGCGCCCACTCCCCCAGCAGCGTCGTGAGGGCGGTCGGTCCGAGCACGGCGGAGGGAGCGGATCCGGCGAGGGTCATGAGGCCACAGCCTGTCGATTGGCCTCTTGTCCCACAACCCCCGGGCGCGATTGGATCTCCCACATGCTCCGTCGCTCAGTCCAGTTCGCCCTCGGCATCTTCCTCTACGGCTTCGCCATCGGCATGATGCTGCAGGCCGCCGTCGGCGTCTCCCCCTGGGACGTGCTGAGCCAGGGCGTCGCCCTGCGGACCGGCCTGCCGTTCGGCGTCGTCACCAACATCATCGGCGCGCTCGTGCTGCTCCTCTGGATCCCCATCCGCCAGCGTCCCGGCTGGGGCACGGTGCTCAACGTGGTCTTCGTCGGCTACAGCGCGCAGGTCGCGCTCGCGGTCGTCCCGGCCTTCGACAGCCTCTGGATCCGCATCCCCCTCTTCGCCGCCGGCCTCCTGCTGCTCGGCCTCGCGACGGGCCTCTACATCGGCGCGCACTTCGGCCCGGGTCCGCGCGACGGCCTCATGACCGGGATCCACCGGCGCACGGGCTGGCCGGTGTGGCGCGTGCGCGTCGGGATCGAGCTGGTCGTGCTCGCGATCGGCTGGGCGCTCGGCGGGGACGTGGGGTTCGGCACGCTCGCGTTCGCGCTCCTCATCGGCCCCGTCGTCCAGCGCGCCCTCCCCCTGTTCGACCTGCCCGTGCCCGCCCGCGCGCCACGTCGCCGCACGCGCGGCGCCGCCCAAGACGACCCCGCGGGCACCCTCCCCACGGGCCCGGTCGCGACGGTCGGGTAGTCCGCGGGGCGACGGGGATCCAGCGGCCTCACGGCCCGCTCCCGGCGCCGTCGCGGCCCGGGCGCGTCGCCATGTATCGTGGCCGCTCGTGACTCCGGACCCCCAGGCTCCCGAGAGCAGTCCCGCCAAGCGGCTGCTCATCGGCGAGAAGCTCGCCAGCGACAAGCTCGAGGGCCAGCTGCTTCCCAAGCACCTCGCGCTCCCCATCTTCGCGAGCGACCCGCTCAGCTCGGTCGCCTACGCGCCGCAGGAGCTGCTCCTCATCCTCACGCTCGGCGGCCTCGCGTTCCTGAGCTTCGCGCCGTGGGTCGCGGCCTGCGTCGTGATCCTGCTGGTCGTCGTGGTGCTCAGCTACCGCCAGCTCATCAAGGCCTACCCGTCGGGCGGCGGCGACTACGAGGTCGCCCACAAGAACCTCGGCGAGAAGGCCGGCCTCGTCGTCGCGTCCGCGCTCCTCGTCGACTACATCCTCACGGTGGCGGTGTCGGTGGCCTCCGGCGTCGACAACATCATCAGCGCGATCCCGGAGATCGCCCCGTTCCGCGTCGAGATCGCGGTCTTCTTCGTGGCGCTCCTCGCGGCCGTGAACCTCCGGGGCGTGCGCGAGTCGAGCAAGGCCTTCGCGGTGCCCACGTACCTCTTCATCGCCAGCGTCGGCCTGATGATCGTGGTCGGCCTCGTCCGCACGGCCCTCGGCGACCCGCCCGTCGCCGAGTCCGCCGCCTACACGGTCGAGACCCCGAGCCTGTCGCAGGTCGCCTTCATCCTCCTGCTGCTCCGCGCGTTCTCGAGCGGCTGCTCCGCGCTCACGGGCGTCGAGGCCATCTCCAACGGCGTCCCCGCGTTCCGCACGCCCAAGGTCAAGAACGCGCAGGCGACCCTCGTGATCATGGGCGGCACCGCCATCGTGCTGTTCGTCGGACTCACGACCCTCGCGCTCATCGCGCAGGTCCACTACGGCGAGCACCCGTGCGACCTCATCGGCTGGACCGGATGCGCCACGGAGCCGCAGAAGAGCCTCATGGCGCAGGTGGCCGGGGCCACGTTCGGCAACGGCAGCGTGATGTTCTACCTGCTCCAGGCGACCACCGCCGCCGTCCTCCTGCTCGCGGCCAACACCGCGTTCAACGGCTTCCCGCTGCTCGGCTCCGTGCTCGCGAAGGACGCCTACGCCCCCAAGTCGCTGCTCACGCGCGGCGACCGCCTCGTCTACAGCAACGGCATGCTGCTGCTGGCGCTCGGCGCGACGCTGATCCTCGTCGTCTACCAGGCGAACCTCACGCAGCTCATCCAGCTCTACATCATCGGCGTCTTCGTGTCGTTCACCCTCGGGCAGACCGGCATGGTCGTGCACTGGACCCGCATGCTCCGCGAGGGCTGCGCGAACCGCGGCGAGGTGATCCGCGGCCTCGCCATCAACGCGTTCGGCGCGCTGCTCACGGCGCTCGTGCTCATCGTCGTCACCATCACCAAGTTCACGCACGGCGCCTGGCTCGTGTTCGCGATCATGCCGGTGCTGTTCCTCCTCATGCTCGGCGTGAACCGCTACTACCGCGACGTGGAGAAGGAGATCGAGGTCGACCCCGTCACGGTCTTCGGCTCCACGGGCGACCACGCGGTCGTGCTCGTCGGCCGCATGCAGAAGCCGGTCCTCAAGGCCCTCGACTACGCGATCGCCGCGAACCACGACAGCATCGAGGCGGTGCACGTCTCCGTCGACGACGAGGCGACGAAGCTCCTCGAGCGCCAGTGGATCGAGATGGAGATCGAGATGCCGCTGCGCATCGTCGCCTCCCCGTACCGCGACATTAGCTTCCCGCTCATCAAGTACCTCAAGTCCCGTCGGGCGGAGCACGGCAGCGAGATCATCACGGTCTACACGCCCGTCTACATCGTCGGCCACTGGTGGGAGACGCTGCTGCACAACCACAAGGCAAGACGGATCCGCCAGAAGCTGCTCCTCGTGCACGGCGTCACGCTGGCGCTCGTGCCGTGGCTGCTCGACTCGTCGGAGCTGATCTACGGCCGCCGGTCGCGGCCGGTGCCCGGGCAGGACCGCCGCGGCGAGCCCGTGCGCCCCGCCGTCCGCCGATCCGGCCCGCCGCCGACGACGCCCGTGAAGCACACGAGCGGCCGCCGGACGCCGTGATCGGCGCGCGCCCCTAGCGCATCTACGCACGAATAGTTAGGGGGCCCCCTTTTTGGACGGGGGGCTATGCACTGCCCTCCACTCGGAGTTTCGTGTGGACTCCCAGGGCCCGAGCCCTGGGGGAACTCCAGCAGCGAGAGGGAATCACATGTCGAACGACCTCACCCCGGCGTCGCCCGCGGGCGGCGGATCCATCGCCGACGACGCGTACGTCGCCGCCCCCGACCCCGCCTACCCCGGCACGACCGGCGGCAGCGCGACCGACGGCGACGGCAGCAGCAGCAGCACGAAGGACACCGCGAAGGAGCAGGCCGCGTCCGTCGCCGGCGACGCGAAGGCCGGCACCCAGCACGTCGCCGGCGTCACGAAGGACGAGGCCGGCAAGGTCGCGTCCGAGGTGAAGTCGCAGGCGCAGGACCTCATCGCCCAGACCCGCGACCAGCTCCGCGAGCAGACCGGCGTCCAGCAGGAGCGCGCCGCGGGCAGCCTCCGCACGCTCAGCGACGAGCTCCGCGACATGGGCGACAAGTCGGAGAGCACGGGCCTCGCCGGCGAGCTCGTCTCCCAGGCCGCCCAGCGCGCCGGCAGCGCCGCGTCCTACCTCGAGGGTCGCGATCCGGGGACGCTCCTGCAGGACGTCACCGACTTCGCGCGCCGTCGCCCGGGCCTGTTCGTCGGCCTGGCCGTCATCGCGGGCGTCGCTGCGGGGCGCCTCACCCGCTCGCTGACGAGCGAGGCGCGCGACCAGAAGGAAGCCGAGCAGGCGACGCCGTCGACCGGCACCTCGACGACCGCGACGACCTCCGCCCCCGCGACCACAGACCGCGCAACGGGCTACGTCACCCCCGCGGTGCCGACCATGACGTCGACCTCGCCCACCGCCCTCAGCACGGACGAGCCGGTCGGCGTCGGATCCGACGGCGCCTCCACGCCGCTCTACGACCAGACGCGCACCACCGACCCGCTGACCGAGACCTTCGGCGCGGGCGGCACGTCCGACGGATCGCGCGCATGACCGACGGACGCACCCCGTCCGAGGAGAAGGCCGCGACCACCAGCCTCGGCGACCTCCTCGGGAACGTCACGAAGGACGTCTCCACGCTCATGCGCCAGGAGATCGCCCTCGCCAAGGCGGAGATCAGCGACTCGGCGAAGAAGGCCGGGACGGGCGCCGGCCTCCTGGGCGGCGCCGGGTACGCGGGCCTCATGGCCGTGTTCTTCCTCTCCGTCGCCCTCATGGTCGGACTGGGCTACCTGTTCGACAACCAGGCCTGGGGCGCGGTCGTCGTGGCCGTCGTCTGGGCCGTCATCGGCCTCGTCATGTACCTGCAGGGCCGCAAGCAGCTGAAGACCGTGCAGGGCGCGCCCCGCACGGCCGAGAGCGTCAAGAAGATCCCCGAAGCGATGAAGAGGAACGAGGCAGACCGATGAGCGACAACCCGGAGCAGATCCGTGCGGAGATCGAGCGCACGCGGAACGAGCTGAGCATCGACGTGGACGCGGTGGCCGACAAGGTCACGCCCGCGAAGGTGGCCCAGCGCCAGACGGACAAGGTGCGCGGCGCCCTGTCGAACGTGAAGGACAGCGTCCTCGGCTCCGCGGGCGACGCCCGTTCGAGCGTGGGCGACGCCGTCTCCGGCACCGCGGGCGCCGCGAAGGGCAAGGGCCAGGGCAACCCGCTGGGCCTCGGTCTGGTGGCGTTCGGCGCTGGACTCCTCATCGCCTCGCTGATCCCGGCGAGCGACAAGGAGAAGGAGCTCGCCTCCACCGTCAAGGACAAGGCGCAGCCCCTCGTCGAGAAGGCGACCGACGCGGCCAAGGACGTCGCGTCCGAGCTCAAGGAGCCCGCGCAGCAGGCCGCCGCGGCCGTCAAGGACACCGCGACGGACTCCGCGGACACGGTGCGATCCGAGGCCCAGTCGACCGCGCAGGACGTCCAGGCGTCGGCGCAGGACGCGAAGCAGGCCGTGCAGGACGACGCGCGGAGCTGATCCTCGGGCTCCCGGAGGTGAGCCGCGCCTCGCGGCGCGGCTCACCTCCGCCATGTCGACGCCCGACAGCCGTGTCCTCGAAAAGGAGGACACGACGGTAGACTCGTTGGTGCACGAACTCTTTCCCCGAGAGCTCGTGCAGGTCGACCAGGCCGCGGGGTGCGCCAATGTCGGCGCACCCCGCGCCGGTCGGGTCACGTCCGGACCGACCCGTGAGGTCCGGATGGACGTGGGGGCCTCGCCGCGAGTACCCGCGGACGGCGCGGGCCCCCACGCCCCCTCCCCCGTGGATCCCCGGCGCGACGCCTCAGCCGAGGGCCGCGATGACCTGCCGAGCGACGCGCCGCCCCGCGCGGTTCGCGCCGATCGTCGACGCCTGCGGTCCGTAGCCCGCGAGGAACAGGCGCGGATCCCGCGCCGAGACACCGGACTCGACGCGCACGCCGCCCTCCTTCTCCCGGAGGCCGAGCGGCGCGAGGTGCCGGATCTCCGGGCGGAAGCCGGTGGCCCAGATCACGGCGTCGACCTGGTCCCGCCCGCCGTCCGTCCAGACGACGCCGTCCTCCTCGAAGCGCGCGATGAGCCCCTGGCTGTCGAGCACCCCGCGTCGGATCCCGGCGACGATGCGCCGCGTGCGCGGCACGCCCGTCCCGCTCACGATGCTCGGCAGCGCCTCCCCCGCGCGCGCGGCCCGGTCCTGCAGGTCCACCGCGCGCACGGCGGCCTCGACGTCGAGCTCGCCCGCCTCGAGGAAGTCGACGGGACGCCTCGTCGACCACATGGTGCGCGCGGCCACCCCCTCCAGCTCGAGGAGGAAGCCGATGGCGGAGGTGCCGCCGCCCACGACGAGCACGCGGAGCCCCCGCAGGTCGGCCGCCGCGCGGTACCCGGACGTGTGCAGCTGCCGTCCGCGGAAGGCCCCGAGCCCGGGGTACGAGGGGATGAACGGCGCGCCCCACGTGCCGGTGGCGTTGACGACGAATCGGGCGACGCGGTCGCCGTCGGTGGCGCGCACGAGGAGGGGGCGGGCGGAGTCGGAGGGGTGCGCGGCCCGGCGGCGCGACGCGGTGGGCGGTGGCACGTCCGCGTCGAGCACCGCGCGCACCTCGACCGGGCGCGCGACCCGAAGGTCGAAGTGCTGCTCGTAGCGGGCGTAGTGGTCGCGCACGACGTCGCGCGCCGGGAGGCGGCGATCGGCCATCGCGAACGAGATGCCGAGCTCGGACATGCCGGGGAGGTCGGCCACCCGGTGCGCGGATCCCAGGCGGAGCGCCGCCCACCGGTGCTGCCAGGCACCGCCCGTGGTCGGCCCGCGGTCGAGGACGACGGCGTCGGTGCCCATGCGGAGTCCGAGTCGCTGCAGGTGGTACGCGACGGAGAGTCCGGCCTGTCCGGCACCGATGACCACGACCTGGGTCTCTGCCGGCTCGGAGGTCATGGGACGACCAGGCTAGCGCCCGCTCCCCGGCGCAGGGCGATCCCGGGACGAGGTCGTACGATGCCCGTGCACGCTCTCCGGACGGGGAGGACACGCCCGGGGCGACGAGGGCCGCATGTTAGGGTAGCCCCTAGGTTTTCTCCAATCCCTGTCCGCTGCATCCAGCGTTGTCACCGCCCGTCGGGGCCTGAGTCGTGAGGGGGTCTCGCATGGGGCGCGGCCGTCAAAAAGCTAAGCACACCAAGATCGCGCGAGAGCTGAAGTCGTTCAGTCCCAATGTGGACTACACGCAGCTGGAGCGCGAGCTGACCACCCACGGGGCGGTCGACGAGCAGTACGCGGCGGAGGCCGCCAAATGGGACGAGTACGCGGACGAGCCGGACGCCTACGTCCCGGGTGACGAGCAGAAGCGCGCCTGAGCCCGCGTCCGGCCCCGGCCGGATGAGCGTCGGACCCGCCTCCTGGTGAGGCGGGTCCGCTCATGTGCGCCGGGGCCGCCCCGCGGGCCGGCCCCGGCGCCGGCCCGCGGGGCGGACCGGCCGGGCGCGACGCGGATCAGTCGCGGTAGCGGCCGGTGAGGCGCACGGCCCCGCCGTCGACGCCCTTGGCGCCCTGCTCGAAGCCGGCGCCCGCCGGGGCGTCGCCGATCGTCACGCGGCCGGCCTCCCAGGCGGGGATGCCCGCGGCGGTGAGCGCGTGCGCGATGCCGTCGGCGGCCGCGGCGTCGACCACGGCGATCATGCCGATGCCGAGGTTCCAGGTGCCCTCCGCGCTCTCGAGCGTCGAGCCCGCGATGCCGGAGAGGGCGCGGAAGACCGCGGGCGGCGACCACGTGGAGCGCTCGAGCTCGCTGAAGGACCCGCGCGGGAGCACGCGCGCGAGGTTCGCCGCGATCCCGCCGCCCGTGACGTGGCTGATGGAGTGGACGCCGGCACCGAGCCCCGGCTGCGCGAGCACGTCGAGCAGGGGCGTCGTGTACAGGCGCGTCGGCTCGAGCAGCACCTCGCCGACCACGCCGCCGAGCTCGGCCGAGGTGTCGCCGAAGCCGATGCCGGCGACGCTGAGGATGCGGCGCACGAGCGAGAAGCCGTTGCTGTGCAGGCCGCTCGAGGCGAGCGCCAGCACGACGTCGCCGTCGCGCACCCGCTCGGATCCGAGCACCGAGTCGGCCTCGACCGCGCCGACCGCGGCACCGGCCACGTCGTAGTCGTCCGGCCCGAGGAGCCCCGGGTGCTCGGCCGTCTCCCCGCCGACGAGGGCGGTGCCGGTGTCGGAGCAGGCGCGCGCGATGCCGGCGACGATGTCGGCGATGCGCGCGGGCACGACCTTGCCGCAGGCGATGTAGTCGGTCATGAAGAGGGGGCGCGCGCCGACCACGACGATGTCGTCGACGACCATGCCCACGAGGTCCTGGCCGATGGTGTCGTGCTTGTCGATGGCCTGCGCGATGGCGACCTTGGTGCCGACGCCGTCCGTCGAGGTGGCGAGGAGCGGGTGGCGGAAGCGGGTGAGGGCGCTCGCGTCGAACAGCCCGGCGAAGCCGCCGAAGCCGCCGATGACCTCCGGGCCGTGCGTGCGGGAGACGGCCTCCTTCATCAGCTGGACCGCGAGATCGCCGGCCTCCGTGTCGACGCCGGCCTCTGCATACGAGCTCTTGGTGGTCACCTGAGACAGAGTAGCGGCCGGGCGCGTCGCTCCCGTGTGGGAGACTGGCCGCTCCCCCACCTCTTCTACTCTTCAGGAGTCAGCCGAAGCATGTGCGGCATCGTCGGCGTCGTATCGTCCGAACCCGTCAACCAACTCGTCTACGACAGCCTCCTGCTCCTACAGCACCGCGGTCAGGACTCCACCGGCATCGCCACCGCGGAGGGCAACACCTTCCACGTGAAGAAGCTCAGCGGCCAGGTCCGCGAGGCCTTCCGCACGCGCGACATGCGGTCGCTGCTCGGCACCATGGGCCTCGGCCACGTGCGGTACGCCACCAAGGGCAGCGCCACGGACGAGGACGAGGCGCAGCCGTTCTACGTGAACGCGCCCTACGGCATCGTCCTCGTGCACAACGGCAACCTCACGAACACGCGGGAGCTGGCGCAGGAGCTCTTCCACGTGGATCGCCGCCACACCAACACGAGCTCCGACACCGAGCTGCTGGTGAACGTGCTGGCCCACGAGCTGCAGTCGCAGGTGTCCGGCATGGCGCTGGATCCCGACCAGGTCTTCACCGCCGTCGAGCGCGTGCACGAGCGCGTGCAGGGCTCGTACGCGTCCATCGCGATGATCGCCGGGCACGGGCTGCTCGCGTTCCGCGACCCGTTCGGGATCCGCCCGCTCACCCTGGGCCGCCGCGAGCTCGAGGGCGGCCGGATGGAGTGGGTCGTGGCGAGCGAGTCGCTCGTCATGGAGTCGCTCGGCTACGAGATCGTGCGCGACGTCGCGCCCGGCGAGGCCGTGTTCATCACGATGGACGGCGAGATGCACGCGCGCCAGTGCCACCCGACGCCGCGGCTCATCCCCTGCGCGTTCGAGTTCGTGTACCTCGCGCGGCCCGACTCGGTCATGTCCGGCATCGGCGTCTACGACGCGCGCCTGCGCATGGGCAACCGGCTCGCGGCGACGATCGCGGAGCACAGCCCCGCGGGCGACATCGACGTGGTCATGCCCATCCCCGACTCGTCCCGGCCGTCGGCCATGCAGGTCGCGCAGACGCTCGGCATCGAGTACCGCGAGGGCTTCTACAAGAACCGCTACGTGGGGCGGACGTTCATCATGCCGGGGCAGGCGCAGCGCAAGAAGTCGGTGCGGCAGAAGCTCAACGCGATGAGCTCGGAGTTCCAGGGCAAGAACATCCTCATCGTCGACGACTCCATCGTCCGCGGCACGACGAGCCGCGAGATCGTCACCATGGCCCGGCAGGCCGGCGCCAACAAGGTGACGTTCACCTCGGCCGCTCCCCCGGTGCGCTACCCGCACGTGTACGGGATCAACATGCCGTCGCGGCAGGAGCTCATCGCGCACGGGCGCAAGATCCCCGAGATCGCGACCGAGCTCGGCGCCGACCACCTCATCTACCAGGAGGTCGCCGACATGCGCGACGCGATCCTCGAGGGATCGACCGGGGTGGAGGACCTCGAGATGAGCTGCTTCACGGGCGAGTACATCACCGGCAACGTGACGCCGGAGTACCTGTCCTGGCTGGAGCGCACGCAGCTCAGCTGACCGGGCCCGCCGGGCGGCAGGCGGTCGGGGGCGCCGATCAGGCGCCCGGCTCGCCCTGCTCGCGCTCGGCCGTGAGGACGCGCGACCGGCGCGATGCCGCGCGGTCGAGCGCCAGGGCGAGGAGCGCGGCCAGCCCGCCGAAGAGGACGACCGCGAACAGCGCGAGGAACGCCAGCACCTGCGCCTCGGAGAACTCCGGGTTCGGCGGGAACGTGAGGGTGAGGACCATCGCCACGATGATCCCGAGGACAGCTCCGACGCCCATGAAGCGGAAGTAGCGGGGGGACCGCCGCACGAGGACCTCGGTGCGGCGCTCGTCGTCGGGCTGGGGTCGGGCGTCGGTCATGGGTCCATCATCCCCCGCGCCGCGGGCACGGGACGAACCGCGGGGCGGAGGCCGTCGCTCAGCGGTCGGCCGGGAGCTCCCACGGCACGGGGAGGAGGCCGCGGAGGTCGGCGCGGAGCCCGGACGCGCGCACCGCGCCCGCCTCGACGCCCGCGTCCCAGCTGGTGCCGCCCGTGGCGAGCGCGATCCACGTGGCGGGGTCGGTCTCGATGACGTTCGGGGGCGTGCCGCGCGTGTGCCCCGGGCCCTCGATGCACTGGACGGCGCCGAACGGCGGGACGCGCACCTCGACGGTGCCGCCGGGCGCGAGGTCCGCCAGCGACTGCAGCAGGAAGCGCACCGCCGTGGCCCGCGTCTCTCGGTCGGCGTCGTCACCCGCGGCGAGCGCGGCCCGCACGGCGGGCTGTCCGACGGTGGGGTGGATGCGCGCCTTGGCCATCGCCCCAGGATGCCAGAGCGACGAGGCCGCGCAGCCCGTCCGGCCTCGCCGCGCCCCTCCTACTGGGGCGTCGCCCCGCGTCCGCGCTTTGGGGGACATCCATTACCGTGTATGGAAGTGCCCCGCGGTGACACGACCCGCCCGGCACGGCAGGACGTCCTCCCTCCCGTCGCCTCCCCGGGCGCCGGGAGGGCCGGGACGACGTGCCCGCCGGCGGACCCGAAGAACGTCGGCGAGGCAGGGAGTCGACCCGACCCGTTCCCGCGGCGGGTCGGCTCCCGTCCTCCGCTCCCCCGCCCCGGGGGCGGATGCGGCGCGCTCGGCGAGGCCCCGGGGGCCCGGAGCGGCGGGGTCCGCGTCGCTAGGGTGGGGGCGTGAAGATCCTGGTACTCGGTTCCGGTGCGCGCGAGCACGCCATCGTCACGGCCCTGCTCCGGGAGGACGCGGGCCACGAGATCGTCGCGGCGCCCGGCAACGCCGGGGTCGCGCGCGTCGTGCCCGTCGTGAAGATGGACATCGACGACCCCGCGGTGGTCGCGGAGCACGCGCTCGCGGAGGGCTTCGAGCTCGTCGTCGTGGGCCCGGAGGCGCCGCTCGTCGCCGGGGTCGCGGACGCGCTGCGCACGCGCGGCATCCCGGTCTTCGGGCCGGGCCGGGCGGCCGCCGCGCTCGAGGGGTCCAAGACCTTCGCCAAGCGCATCATGGAGGAGGCGGGCGTGCCCACGGGCCGCGCCGCCCAGGCCGGCACCGTCGACGAGGTCGAGGCCGCGCTCGACGAGTACGGCGCCCCCTACGTCATCAAGGCCGACGGCCTCGCCGCGGGCAAGGGCGTGCTGGTCACCGCCGACCGCACGCTGGCCCTCGACCACGCCCGCCACTACCTCGGCCAGGGCACCGTGCTCGTCGAGGAGTTCCTCGCCGGGCAGGAGGTGTCGCTCTTCCTGCTCTCCGACGGGCACGACGTGGTCCCCCTCTCCCCCGCGCAGGACTACAAGCGCCTGGGCGACGGCGACGCGGGGCCCAACACGGGCGGCATGGGCGCGTATTCGCCGCTCCCGTGGCTGTCGGCGGGCTTCGTGGACGAGGTCATCGACACCATCGCGCTGCCCACCGTGCGGAAGCTCGCGGAGGAGCAGACGCCGTTCATCGGGCTGCTCTACTGCGGGCTGATCCTCACCGCGGACGGCATCCGGGTGATCGAGTTCAACGCGCGCTTCGGGGATCCGGAGACGCAGGTCGTGCTGCCCCGCCTCGTCACGCCGCTCTCGCAGCTGCTGCTCGCGGCCGCCTCCGGCGAGCTCGGCGGCGTCGCGCGGCCGGAGTTCTCCGACGACGTCGCGGTCACCGTCGTCGTCGCGAGCGAGGGCTACCCCGAGGCTCCGCGGACGGGACGCGTGATCCAGGGCGTCGAGGAGGCGGAGAGCGTCGCGGGCGTGAGCATCGCGCACGCCGCGACCGCCGAGTCGGAGGCCGGGCTCGTCGCCACCGGCGGCCGGGTGCTCAGCGTCGTCGCGACGGGTGCCTCGTTCGTCGAGGCGCGGTCGCGCGTCTACGAGGCCGTCGGGCGGTTGTCGCTCGACGGGTCGCAGCACCGCACCGACATCGCCGCGCAGGTGATCCGATGAGCGCCGGGACCCCCGCGGGCCACGCCGCCGACTGGGACCTCCCGGGCTGGGAGCACGCGTACTCGGGCAAGGTCCGCGAGCTGTTCGGCCCCGCCCTCGACGACACGGAGGACCGCGCGCTCGAGGGCGAGCCGCACGTGCTGGTCGTCGCGACCGACCGCGTGAGCGCCTACGACTTCGCGCTCGAGCCGGGGATCCCCGGCAAGGGCGAGCTCCTCACGCAGCTCAGCCTCTGGTGGTTCGACCGGCTCGACGTGCCGAACCACCTCGTCGACGGCGCCACCCTCGACCGCATCGGCATCCCGGAGCAGGTGCGCGGGCGCGCGATGCTCTGCCGCGTGCTCGAGATGCTGCCCATCGAGTGCGTCGTGCGCGGCTACCTCGCGGGATCCGGCTGGGAGGAGTACCGCCAGCACGGCACGGTCTGCGGGATCCCGCTCCCCGCCGGGCTGCAGCAGGGCGACCGCCTGCCGGAGCCGATCTACACGCCCGCGTGGAAGGCGCCGCAGGGCGAGCACGACGAGAACATCACGTTCGCGCGCACCGAGGAGCTCGTGGGGCACGAGGAGGCGGCGCGTCTGCGCGACCTCTCGCTCGACGTGTACCGCCGCGCGTCGGCAATCGCCGAGGAGCGCGGCGTGATCCTCGCGGACACCAAGTTCGAGTTCGGCATCGACCCGCGCACGGGCATCACCACGCTGGCGGACGAGGTGCTCACGAGCGACTCGTCGCGCTACTGGGATGCGGAGGCGTACGCGACGGGCAACCGCACGGACAGCTTCGACAAGCAGATCGTGCGGGACTGGCTGGCGGCCAACTGGGATCGCACCGGCACGCCGCCCGTGCTGCCGCAGGAGATCGTGAAGCGGACGGCGGAGCGGTACCGGGAGCTCATCGCGCGGCTCACCGGGCGCTAGCTGTACTGAGTCATGACGTTGGTGACACTCGGGCCGCGGGCGTCAGCCCGTGGCTCGAGTGGATTCGTTCAGTGTTGTAGTGCTGGATCCACGGATCAAGGGCGTCGGTTCTGGCTTGGTTGCTGGTGAAGGGTTGCCGGTAGGCCCACTCGGTCGCGAGGGTGCGGTTGAAGCGTTCGACCTTGCCGTTCTGCCAGGGGCAGTGCGGGCGGATGAACTTCTGCCTCGCACCGAGCTGCGTGACCGCGTTCTGGAACGCGGCCGAGTGCCGGTAGGCGAACGCGTTGTCCGTCAGGACCCGTTCGATGCGGGTGATGCCGTGCTCGGCGAAGTACGCCGCGGCCCGGGTCAGGAACCCTGCCGCGGTCACGCCCTTCTCGTCCGGGTGGATCTCCGCGTAGGCGAGGCGGGTGTGGTCATCGACCACGGCGTGGACGTAATCGAACCCGATCCCACGACCACGAACCTGTTCGCTGCGGCCATGCGCCCGCCAGCCGCCGCCGTCCGGGATCCGGCCGAGCTTCTTCACGTCGACGTGGATCAGGTCGCCGGGATGCTCATGCTCGTACCGGTTTGCCATCGACCGGGATGCCCGGATCACGGCCCCGGTGACGGGGTCCAACCATGCCAACGGCGGTGCCCCGTGCCGCCGCAGGACGCGGGAGATCGTGCGGGCTGGAACACCGGTCACCGGCGCCAACCGGGCAGGACCTGATCGCAATCGGGTCCTCGCTTCCACGACGGCTCGTTCTCGTTCCGGGCTCGTCCTCGTCGGCACCCGTCTCGGCCTCGAGGACCGGTCCGACAAGCCTTCGAAACCCTCGGACCGGAACCGATTCACCCACCGATGCGCGCACTGACGCGACACACCGAGTTCGCGCGCGACATGCGAGACCGGCCGACGATCCTCGACCACCCGCCGCACGAGGAGAACCCTCCCGTGAACCGTCAGACGAGCATTAGCGTGGGACATCGAGGCCTCCTGGCAGTGGCAGAACTAGACAGCTCCATCAAGCCAGGAGGCCTCCTCACACGCCCCGAAGTGTCACCAACGTCATGGCCGGGTACAGCTAGCCGCCGCCGGTCGGGCGGGCGCCCGGCGCGGATCCGGCTAGAGGTGGTCGTAGCCGCGGACGACGCGGTCGATGGCGACCTCCGCCACCTCGCGGGCATTCGCGTCGGGGAGCTCGTCGAGGGCTCCCTCGATGTCCTGGCCGCCCATGCGGAGGACGGCGAGGCGCTCGAACTCCTCGACCGCCTCGGGCGTGGGCTGGTCGGCCGGCCCCTCGGTCGTGGGCTGGGCGGCGTGCGGGTCGGTGTGCTGGTCCATGGTGGGTCCCCTCTGTCGTGTGTGGCCGGTGCGGATCGCGCCCCAGCCCTGCCGTCAGGGTCCCACACCCACGTGACCGGGGGATCCGAGGCCGCCAGGATGTCACACGCGCGCGGTGTCGCGCCGCCCGCGGGCAGCCGACCTCGGACGCTTGTAGGTTCGAAAGACGATCGGGCCCCGCCCGGACGACCCCTCGACGATTTGGCGCCCCTCCCCGTGACATCCGGTCCCCTGCCCGCATCCACCCCCGACGCGACCGCCCCGGCGCGCGTCCGCCTCGCCTCCGGCGCGGTGCCGCCGGGTGACGACGCCGCCGGGCCGGCCGTCTCCCGCGTGCGCGAGGCGCTCGCGGCGACGCCCCCGGGGGCGGGCTGGACGACCGAGCGGGCGCTGGCGCTCGCCGTCGCGCTCGGCGACGGCGGTGCCCGGCCGGGCGCGGGCGGCACGGCGGACCTCTGGGAGGCGCTCGCGACGCTCGCCGCCGCCGACCTGGGCCTCGCCCGCACGGTCGAGCCGCACCTGGACGCGCTCGCGATCCTCGACCAGGAGCGCGACGCCGCGGGCGGCACCGGCACCGGCACCGGCGGCACCGGCACCGCGCGCGAGGGCGACGCCGAGCCGCGCACGTGGGGCGTGTTCGCGGCCGAGGGCGGCGGGGATCCGCTGACGGCCGTGGCGGACGCGCGCGCGTCCGACGCGGTGCGGCTGTCCGGGACCAAGCCGTGGTGCTCGCTCGCCGGGTCGCTGACGCACGCGCTCATCACCGCCACCGTCGATGACGGCTCGCGCGGCCTCTTCGCCGTCGACCTCCGCCAGCCCGGCGTCGAGGTCGTGCCCGGCGCGTGGGTCGCCCGCGGGCTCGTGGAGGTCCCGAGCGGGCCGCTGCGCATGCACGACGTGACGGCGCGGCGCGTGGGCGCGCCCGGCTGGTACCTCGAGCGGCCCGGGTTCCACTGGGGCGGCATCCAGGTCGCGGCCTGCTGGTACGGCGGCGCGGTCGGGCTGGCGCGCACGCTGATCCGCGCGGCGTCCCGCGAGGGCGCCGACCGCCTGCTGCTCATGCACCTGGGCGCGGTCGACGCGGCGCTCGACGGCGCGCGCGCGTCCCTCGCCGAGGCCGCCGGCCTGGTCGACCGCGGGCTCGCCTCGGGCGAGGAGGGGCGCCTGCTCGCGAAGCGCGTGCGCGCCGTCGTCGCGCGGGCCGTGGACGAGACGCTGACGCACGTCGCGCACGCGCTCGGGCCGGCCCCGCTCGCGCAGGACGCGGATCACGCCAAGCGCGTGGCCGACCTGGGGCTGTACGTGCGGCAGCACCACGCCGAGCGCGACGACGCCTCGCTGGGTGGCGCGCTCGCGGAGGCGGCCAGGCGGCGGGCGGCGGACCCGGACGCGGACGGCCGAGCGCGGTCGTCCGCGGCGCCGTCCGCGACCGATTCCGCCGCGACCGCCACGACGGGCGTCGCCTTCGACGCGCGCGAGTCCGGCACCGACGCGGGCGCCTGGGACGCGGATCCGCGCTGGGACGCGCTCGCCGCCCCCGACCTCTCCGGGATGGCCGCGCTCCTCGTGGTCTCCGCGCACGCCGACGACGAGTCGATCGGCGCCGCGGGGCTGATGGCCTCGGCGGCCGCGCGCGGCGTGCCGGTGACCCTCGTGATCGTGACGGACGGCGCCGCCTCGCACCCCGGATCCCCTACCCACACGCCCGACGAGCTCGTCGCCCTCCGCCGCCAGGAGGCCCGCGCCGCCCTCGACGCGGTCGCGCCCGACGCCCGGCTCGTTCTCCTCGGCCACCCCGACGGCGGGATCCGCGAGCGCCGCGACGCCGTGCGCGACGACCTCGCCGCGCTCCTCGCCGACGCCGCGCCGGGCACGTGGGTCGCCGCTCCCTGGCGCGGCGACGGGCACCGGGACCACCGCGTCACGGGCGAGGTGGTCGCCGAGCTCGTGGGCGCGCTGGCCGCCGAGCGCGGGATCCGGCTCGTCGAGTACCCGGTCTGGATGTGGCACTGGGCGACGCCCGACGACGCCCGCGTGCCGTGGGCCGCGATGCGCGCGCTGCCGCTCGACGCGCACCTGCGGGAGGCCAAGCGGGCGGCGATCCGTGCGCACGCCAGCCAGGTGGATCCCCTCTCCGACGCCCCCGAGGACGCGGCCGTGCTCCAGCCCGGCTTCCTCCGGCACGCCGACCGCGACCGGGAGGTCCTGATCGTGGGCGAGGACGCGCCCGCGACGCCCTCCGCCGCGGAGCGCTTCGACGCCGCGTACGCCCGGGCCGAGGATCCCTGGCGCGTCACGACCCGCTGGTACGAGCGCCGCAAGCGCCTCGCCACCCTCGCGGCCCTGCCCGACGAGCGGTACGGCCGGGCGCTGGAGATCGGCTGCTCGATCGGCGTCACGACGGCCGGCCTCGCCGAGCGCGTGGACGAGCTGCTCGCGGTGGACGTCGCGCCGACCGCGGTCGAGCGGGCGCGCGTCCGCCTCGCCGACGCGCCGCACGTGCGCCTCGAGGTGCGCGACGTGGGCGACGACTGGCCGGACGGCGCCTTCGACCTCGTCGTGATGAGCGAGGTCGGCTACTACCTCGACGACGCCGCCTTCGACCGCGTGCTCGCCGCGCTGCCCGGCGCCCTCGGCGCCACGGGCACCCTGGTCGCCTGCCACTGGCGGCACCCGGAGGGCGACTTCCGGCGCACGGGCGACGAGGTGCACGCGCGCCTCGCGGCCGTCCCCGGCCTGCACGTGCTGATGCGGCACGAGGAGGACGACTTCCTGCTCGAGGTGCTGTCGGCGGATCCGCGCTCGGTCGCGACCCGCACGGGGCTGCGGTGACGGGCGGGTCGGCCGCGGCGGTCGGGTCGGAGCCGGCCCCTCGGATCCGCGCGGTCACGGTCGTCATCCCCGCGCGCGACGAGGAGGAGCTGGTGGGCCGCTGCCTCGCGTCGGTCGAGGTCGCCGCGTCCCGGGCGCGCGCGGCAGGGGTGCGCGTGCGCGTGATCCTCGTGGCCGACGACTGCCGGGACCGCACCGCGGAGGTCGCGCGCGCCGCGGGCGTCGAGGTCATCGAGAGCGCGGCCGGGCGCGTGGGCGCCGCCCGCGCGCAGGGGGTCGACGCGGCCCGCGCGGGCTGGGACGGCGACGACGCCGAGCACTGGATCGCGTGCACCGACGCCGACTCCGCGGTGCCGCCCGCGTGGATCACCAGCCAGCTCGAGCTCGCGGATGCCGGGAGCGACGTGGTCGTCGGCACGGTCCGCCCCGAGCTGGAGGACCTCAGCCCGGATCAGGTCGCGGCTTGGCGCGCCACCCGCGTGCCCGGCCACGCCAACGGGCACGTGCACGGCGCGAACCTCGGCGTGCGCGCCGACGCCTACGTCGCGGCCGGCGGGTTCCCGGCCGTCGCGGAGCACGAGGACGTCGACCTCGTCGGCCGGCTCCGGGCGCTCGACGCGCGGATCACGGCGTCGGCGGCCGGCGAGGTGCTCACCTCGAGCCGCCGCGAGGGGCGCACGCCGGGCGGCTACGCGGGGTACCTGCACGTGTCGCTGCTGGAGCGGGCGCGCGAGCGGGAGCTCGAGCGCCGGCGCGACGCGGGGTGCGACAGCCCCTGCGTGCCCGCGCGCTGAGCGCGCGCCGGTCCCCCGGCGGGCTCAGGATCCGGTCGCGCCGCCGCCCGCCATCCCGCGCGTCCCCGCGGCGGTGCCGTCCGTGATCGCCCGGATGACGGCCGCCGCCGTGCGGAGCTGCTCGGCGGTGAACCCGTCGAGCGCCCGGTCGACCTCGACCTGCGCGCCCTGCAGCACGGCCATCACGCGCGCCCGGGACGCGGCCGTCGGCCGCAGCGTGACCACCCGCCGATCGGCGACCTCCCGGCTCCGCCCGATGTGCCCGCCGCCCTCCAGCCGGTTGATGAGCGCGGTCGTGGCCCCCGACGTCAGGTGGAGGCGCTCCGACAGGCGTGCCGGCGACAGCGCGCGGTCGGCCGTCTCCGCCCAGATGATCTCGGCCAGCGCCGTCGTGTCCGTCGTGGGCAGCCCGACGGCCGCGGCCAGCTGCCGCACCGAGTCGTCGAACGCGGTCGTGTAGTCCCGCAGCTGCTCGAGCACCTCGGAGCGGTCCCCCGGGACGGCGATGGTGTGGGACATGTCGTGATCCTCCGAGTCGTAGAGAATACTCCACCGTGAAGCATCTAGGCCATAGAGTCTACTCGCGTTCGGCATCCCGGGGCAGCTCGACGACACGAGGAGATCACCGCATGGCCGACACCACCCATCACCGCCCGAGGGTCCTCGTGACCGGAGCCAGCATCGCCGGACCGGCGCTCGCCTGGGGCCTGCACCGCGAGGGCTTCGACGTGACCCTCCTCGAGCGCTCGGCCGAGCAGCGCCAGGCCGGGCAGAACATCGACGTGCGCAGCCTCGGCCGCGACGTCCTCCGGCGCATGGGCATCGAGGACGTCGTCATGGCGAACCTCACCGGCGAGGACGGCACGCGCTTCGTCGACGAGGAGGGCCGCGTCCTCGCGACCTTCCCGCGCGCGGAGGGCGAGGACGGGCCGACGGCCGAGGTGGAGATCCTCCGCGGACGGTTCGCGGGGATCCTCGTCGACCTCGTGCGCGACGACGTCGAGCTCCGCTACGGCGACTTCGTGACCGGCGTGCAGCAGGACGCGACGGGGGTCGACGTCGAGCTCGCGAGCGGATCCCGCGAGCGCTACGACCTCCTGCTCGTGGCCGAGGGCCGCAGCTCCCGCACGCGTCGGCTGGCGTTCGCCGAGGAGACCACCCTCCGCGACCACGGCGTGAGCATCGCGTACGGGACGATCGACCGGATCCCGGCCGACACCGGCTACTGGGACTTCCTCACGGGACGCGGCGCGCGCAACGCCACCATCCGGCCGGACGACGAGGGGACGATCCGCGCGAGCCTCTCGTTCGAGTCGGAGCCGTCCGGCTTCGAGCAGCTCCCGTTCGACGCGCAGATGACCGTGCTCCGCGCGCGCTTCCGCGGCGCGGGCTGGCAGGTCGAGCGGATCCTCGACGGCTTCCAGGCCCGTCCGGACGAGTCCTACACGCAGCGCATGGAGCAGGTGGTCGTCTCGACGTGGTCGAAGGGGCGCATCGCGCTCCTCGGCGACGCGGCGTGGGGATCCGGCCCCACGGGCATGGGCACGACCCTCTCGCTGGTCGCCGCGCACGTGCTCGCGGGCGAGCTGGGACGCGCGCTCGCGGACACGGGCGACACCTTCGCCGCCGCGTTCGCGCGCTACGAGGGGCAGCTCCGCCGCTACGCCGACAGCGCGCAGGGCCTGCCGCCGGGTGGCGCGCGGCTCACGCACCCGTCGTCGGCGGTCGGGCAGCGGGTGCTGCGCGGCGCCGTGCGGGTAGCGGCGTCGCGGCCCGTGCGCGGGTTCGGCGACCGCTTCCTCCTCACGAGCGCGCGCCACGCTCCGACGCTGGCCGCCTACCCGCGGCTGCGCGGCTGACGGGCGCATCCGTCCGGGAGCGTGGCGGCGCACCTCGACGCCCTACGCTCGCCGGATGGACGCCAGCGAGCTCGCCCGGCACGTGGCCGCCCTCCGCACAGTCGCGGAGCGACCGCTCGTCGTCGGCGTCTCGGGCCACGGCGGGTCCGGCAAGTCCACGCTCGCCCGTCTCCTCACCACCGCGATCCCCGGGTCCGTCCGCCTGCGCGGCGACGACTTCCTCGACCCGTCCCGCTCGCACCGCCGATCCCCCGACTGGGACGGCGTCGGCCGGCTCCGGCTGGTGGACGAGGTGCTGGATCCGCTCCGCTCCGGCCGCGGCGGTGCGTTCCGCCGCTACGACTGGAGCCGGCGCGAGCTGGGCGACCCGGAGCCGCTGCCCGAGACGGATGTCCTGGTGGTCGACCTCATCGGCCTTCTGCACCCCGAGGCGCGACCGTGGATCGACCTGGCCGTCTGGTGCGACGTGGACCTCGCGACGGCATCGGCCCGCGGCATGTCGCGCGATGCGCGGCTCGGCCGCGACCACGATGCGCTGTGGCGCGACGTCTGGATCCCCGACGAGCGCGACTTCGACGCCGGCTTCGCGCCGCGCGCCTCCGCCGACGTGCTCATCTCGGACGCGCGGGGCTCGACGACCGGCTGAGCGGTCGACCGCCAGGGCAGGGCCGGCTCAGACCTCGGGGCTCCGATCCCGTGCCGCCTGCAGCGCCGCCCAGCGCCGGCGCGCGAGGACGTGGAGGACGAGGAAGACCGCCGCGACGAGCGCGAGCGCGGCTGAGAAGACCCACACGCCCGACTCACCGCCGATCCCCGCCACCACCACGCCGACGACGGCCGCCGCCGCGAGCCCGATGCCCACCGCGAGGAGCCCGTTCGTCAGGCCCTCCGCCGGCGTCGTGTCGGGATGCTCGGGCACGCGCTCCCACGTCACGATGAAGAACGTCGCGATCGGCCCGAGGACGATCGAGACGAGGAACCAGTTCCACCGGGATCGGCCCTTCTGCTCCGCGAGCCCCGCGTTCACGAGGGCGAGCGTGACCCACCCGGAGCTGCCGAGCCACGACCCGTCGAGCGCTGTGTGATCCATGCCCCGACCGTAGGGCACGGCCGCCGCCCGACCACGACCCGGGCTATTTCCCCACCTGCTCCACTACCCTCGATCCATGCACAGAACCGCGCGGGAGCCCGCTCCCGACAGCCACAGTCCCGGCGCCCGGACGACCCCGGGCACGCCCCGCACCCTCCGCGCCATCGCGCCCCTCAGCAGGATCCGCGCCACCTCCTCGACCGGCGCCCGCCCGACCGGCCCCCGCTCGTGAACGGCGACCTCCTCCTCAACATCGTCCTGGTCGTCGTGTTCGTCCTCGTCGGCGGCGTGTTCGCCGCCACCGAGATGGCGCTCGTCACCCTCCGCGAAGGTCAGCTCAACGCCCTCGCCGCCCGCGGACGCCGCGGCGAGAAGGTGGCCGCGCTCGCCCGGAACCCCAACACCTTCCTCGCGGCCGTGCAGATCGGCGTGACCGTCGCCGGCTTCGCGTCCGCCGCGTACGGCGCCTCGTCGATCGCGCCGTCCGTGGTCCCGGTGCTCGAGTCGTGGGGCCTGGAGTCCGGCCTCGCGTCCACGATCGCGACGCTCCTGCTCACGCTGGTGATCGCCTACCTGTCGCTCGTGCTCGGCGAGCTGGCGCCCAAGCGCCTCGCCATCCAGCGCAACGCCGGCTTCGCGTACGGCGTCGCGCCCGTGCTGAACGGCTTCGCGGTCCTGATGCGCCCGGTGATCTGGCTGCTCTCCGCCTCGACGAACGTGGTCGTGCGCCTCCTCGGCGGCGACCCGCACAAGACCGGCGAGGAGATGAGCGAGGAGGAGCTCCGCGACATCGTCTCCAGCCACGAGGGCCTCCCCGACGACGAGCGCCGGATCCTCGACGACGTGCTCTCGCTCCGCCACCGCCAGCTCAGCGAGGTGATGAAGCCGCGGCCCGAGATCGCCGCGCTCGACGGCACCGGCACGGTCCGCGAGGCGGGGATCGACGTGCAGGACCGGCCGTACTCGCGCTACCCGGTCGTCGACAAGACCATCGACGACGTCATCGGCTTCGTGCACGTGCGCGACCTCTACCAGGCCATCGCGGCGGATCCGGAGCGGCCCGTCTCCGAGATCCTCCGCCCGATCCCGTACCTCCCGGCGACCGCGCGCGTGCTGCCGACGCTCACGATGATGCGCGCCGAGGGCCACCAGATCGCCGTGATCGTGGACGAGTACGGCGGCACCGACGGCATCGTCACGCTCGAGGACCTCGTGGAGGAGGTCGTGGGCGAGATCTTCGACGAGTACGACACGGACTCGGCCGCGCGGGACCTCGCCGAGGACGGCGGCACGATCGACGGCCGCCTCAACGTCCAGGACTTCGAGGAGGCGACGGGCGTGAAGCTGCCCGACTCCGCGTCGGACACGGTCGCGGGCTTCGTCATCGAGAACCTCGGCCGGCTCGCGCAGGTCGGCGACACGGTCGAGGTCGACGGCGTGACCCTGCAGGTCACGGCGCTCGACCGGCGGCGGATCTCCGAGATCCTCGTCGTGCCGCGCGAGGAGCCGACGACGGGCGAGGACGCGGAGACCCTCGGGTCCTCCAGTTGATACTCGCTCACAATGTAGACAGTCTCTGTGCCTAGCTGTATGGGAGCGGGCGCACGTGCCTACGTGCCCATGCAGCTAGGCGGGCTTCACACGCGATCCGGTGACGGTGCCGCGTCGCCCATGGTGTGGAGGAGATACGACGCACGAATAGCAAGGGCGTACCTGGTGTCCGCTGCGACCTGCTGGGGATCGTGCAGGGAAGCTGCGACATCGGCGACATCGATTCCCGTCAGGGACGCTATGTTCGTCGGGGTCAACTGCAGCGTGTGCGTCAGCGTCTCGATGATTGATCGCAATCGGATGTCGTCGTCGATGTTCAGGCCCGCGGTCAGGCGTGCGACGAGTTGACTCACACGGGCCATCTCCTCGGCCGTGAGGAGCTTCGCACTCGAGGTGATGCCCGGCTCTTCTCCGGCCGAGGCACTCGTGAGTCGGAGGAGCAGAGCGTTCGAGATGCCGGTCACCGTCGATAACGAGCCGATGGAGATACGGCCCTCTGCAACGAGGCGACGCAATTCCGCCACTGTGTCCAATGAATCAACGCTCATGCGCTCTCCTTCCGAATTCGTCACACCAACAGAGTTTCGCAGGCGATCGCCGTGGTTCCGGTCGAGGCGCCGTCAGCAGCATGTGTACAAAGTGTTGTTGGGGCCAGTGGTCGCGACAGGGACCCCGGCAAAGAAGGCCTCGCCTGTGAGCGTGCCGGAGTACAGGTGGCCTGTCAATCGGCTCGTCGGCACGTCCCCCTCAAAGAAGAGGACGGGGGTCGAGCCCCCGCCGAATCCACTCGTGAGGTCAGTGACGCTGAACCTCCCGGCGAAGTTGGTGGCCGGGACAGACATGTCGACCGCGTAATGGTATACGCCTCTGTTCGCAGTGACAGTGATCGTCCCGGAATCCCCGGGATAGACGACATCTGACGAGATCGTGCCCGACGTGCCTGCGATGCTCGTCATCCTGTATGTGACGCTCTCTCCCTCGTGGAGAGTGGTTGTCGCGCTTCCGACGGTCACGTTGTACAGGTCGGAGGTAGGAGACTCTGCGGCCATTGCGGAGGGTGTCACCGCGCCGATGAATAGAAGCGACAAGATCATCGCGAGGACGACCGACCCCCTTCGTCTGGGCCGCCCTCGTTCGAAGGAGCGAGCATGGAGGCCGAGCTCTTCATCAGGGTGACCGCTGGCGTGTTCGGAGTTCTTTGACATGATTGCCTTTTGTGGCAGCTGAGAACCGCAACGCCGCGGTTCGGCAGCGACGGTACGCCTCCGGGCAGGACCGCTCGCGGATCATGCACAAGATGACCTGGTGAACGCTTCACGGGCGTTGACAGGAACCCCGCCCGTCGATGTGCTGGCCATGGCCTCTCACGCGCGCCATGTAAGCCCCTGATGTCGAGGCAGCAGCTCGCCGCCAGCCCCTGGTGGCGACGATCCTGATTCATCAAGATCTAGAGCGGACGCGACAGTCAGGGCAGCGGCATCACGCGGTCGTGCACCGAGCGGCCGCCGACCTCGGCCCGGCCGTCGGCGAGCAGGCGCGTGACGAGCACGCTGCCGCGGCCCTGGGTGATGCGGAGGTCGCGGCCGAGGCGCGCCGTGAGCCGGAGCGCAGCGGATCCCGTCGCCTCGTCCTCGGGGACGCCGAGCGCGGGGGCGAACATGCGCGCCCGCACCTCGCCCGCGGCCTCGTCCGTCCAGGCCCAGGCGTAGAGGTGGTCGACCCAGGGGTCCACGGCGTGGGCGACGAGGCCGCGGAGCGCGTCGGCTGTCGGGTGCTCCTGCCACGTGAACTCCGGGCCCCAGTCGGGATCGGCGGTGACGCGCACCTCGTCGCCGGCGCGGGCGACGCGCACGATCCCGGCGGGCACGCGCAGGTGGTCGGCCGGCACGCCGCGCGCCGCCAGCCACCAGGCGGTGCCGACGGTCGGGTGCCCGGCGAAGGCCAGCTCCCGCGCGGGCGTGAGGATGCGGATCGACGCGCCCCGCGGATCCGCGCCCGGCGCATCCACCGCGTCGACGAACACCGTCTCGCTGAAGCCGAGCGCCTGTGCGATCGCGAGCTCCCGACCGTCGGTGCGCGGCGAGGCGAGCACGATCCCGAGCTCGTTGCCGTGCCGCCCGTCCGCGTCCGCGAAGACCCGCACCACGTGCACCTCATCCGGCCGCACGCCGTCGATCGCGACGCCCGGACGCTCCGTCACAGCTTCGCGTAGCGCGCGCGGGCGCCGCAGTACAGGCCGTACGCGATGAGGCCGAGGCCCGTGATCGCGAGCACGGCGACGCCCGCGGGCAGCCCCGCGAGCGACTGGAGCGCGCCGTCGAGACCCGTGGCGCGGCTCGGGTCGGCCGTGACCGCGCCGACGACGAACAGCACGCCGACCGCGACGAGCGCGACGCCCTTGGCGACGTAGCCCGCGACGCCGAGCGCCGTGATGCCGCGCCCGAGCGACCCCGCCGGCACGGCCAGGTCCTCGCGGAAGCGCTTCGTCGCGCCCTTGAACCCGAAGTAGACGCCGACCGCGACGACGGCGAGCCCGAGGACCACGAGCAGCACGACGCCGCCGGGAGCCTCGAGGAGCCGCGCGCTGATGGACTGCGTCTGCTCGGAGGAGTCGCTGGATCCGCCCGTCGCGAAGCGCAGCGCGGTGGCCGCGATCGCCAGGTACGCGACGGCCTTGCCGAGCTCCTTGGCGCGCGCCGCCCAGGTGCGCTTGGCGTCCTCGCCGCGCGCGAGCACGGTCTCGACGAGCTGCCAGAGGCCGAGCCCGAGGAGGCCGACCACGACGATCCAGAGGAGCACGCGTCCGCCGGGCGAACCCGCGATGGAGCCGAGCGCGCCGGACTGGTCGGCCTCGCCGCCGCCGCCCGTCGCGAGGCGGAACGCGACCACGCCGATCAGCAGGTGCAGCAGGCCGTTGACCGCGTGCCCGAGGCGCGCGGCCACGGCGAAGCCGGGCGAGCGCTGGAGGCTCGACGCGGCGCCGGTGGCGCTCATCGCTCGGCGCGGGTGGTGGTGGCGGTGCGGCCCGTGAGCCTCGCGGTGAGGCCGCGCGCCGCCTTCCTCACGGGTTCGAGCGGCGCAGGTGCCGGCGGCTCTGGCTCCTCCTCGTCGGGCTCCATGATGATCTTCCATGCCGTCCAGGCGACCGCGGTGAGCGGCACCGACAGGATCGCGCCGACGATCCCGCCGAGGATCGTGCCGGCGGTCAATGCCAGCAGCACCACGAGGCCGTGCAGCTTGAGGGCATTGCCGAGCACGACGGGCTGCAGGAAGTTCCCCTCGAGCTGGTTCACGATGATCACGATGGCGACGACGATGATCGCCGTCGTCAGGTCATTGGTCACGAGCGCGACGAGCGCCGCGAGGATGCCCGCGACGGTCGCGCCGACGATCGGCACGAACGCGCCGATGAAGACCACGAGCGACAGCGGCAGCGCCAGCGGCACGCCGAGGATGAACAGGCCCGCCCCGATGAACACCGTGTCGACCAGCGCAACCGTCGCCGTGCCGCGGATGTAGCCGCCGAGCACCTTCGAGCCCTCGTGGCCCACGCGCACGGCGCGCTTCCGGCCGCGGCCGCGGAACGGGCGGATGAAGAAGGCCCAGATCTGCGGCCCGTCCTTGACGAAGTAGAAGAAGACGACGAGCCCGAGGATCGCGCCGGTGACGACCTCGGCGGCGGCGGAGACGCCCGCGATGGCGCCGGAGCCGAACTGGCTGCTGGTGAGGAAGTCCACGGCCTGCTGGCGGAAGGAGTCGATCTGCGCCGAGTCGATCGGCAGCCCGCCCTCCTGGATGAACGCCTGCAGCTGGTCGACGCCCTCGCTCGTGGCCTTCACGAGCGTCGGCCACTGGCTCTGCACGCCGAAGACCACGGCCGTGATCGCCCCGCCGAAGAGCACGAGGCCCGTGAGGAGCGCGATGGCCGCGGCGAGCGCGTCGGGGACGCCACGGCGCTCCATCCACAGCACCATCGGCCGCACGGCGCAGGCGAGGATCAGCGCGATGATCACCGGGATCACGACGAGCTTGAGCGAGATGGCGGCGTACACGATCGCGATGGCGACCACGAGGACCGCCAGGATCTGCACGCAGCGGATGGAGAGGCGGCCGAGCTTGTCCTGCCAGACGGACTGCGGGGTGGTCATGCGCTCCACCCTACGGGCGGGCGGGCCGCGCGACCGGGCCGCGGCCGGGCCCGGACACCCCCGTGACCGGCCGATACCCTCGACCCATGGGACCCCGCCTCTCCGTCGTCCGCGAGGGCGCGCTCGACGTCGCCGACCACGAGGGGATCGCGGCGCTCCTGGCCCGCGCCTTCCCCGACTTCGCCGCGGGCTACGCCGGTGCGCGCAGCTGGGCGGGCGCGCAGCCCGAGCTGCGGATCCTCGTGCACGACGGCGACGAGCTCGTGGCGCACGCGGGTCTCCGGCGCGTGTTCGTGGAGCTGGGTGACGGTGAGGGCGACCCGGCCGACGACCTGCTCATGGGATCCACCGGCATGGTCGCCGTGCACCCGGAGCGGCAGGGGCAGGGCCTCGGCACGCTGCTCGCCGACGGGATCCGCGGCGCGCTCGCCCGCCTCGCCGTCCCGTTCGGCCTCCTCGAGACGGGCGCGGACACCACCGGGTACTACGCGCGCCACGGCTGGATCCCGCTCCCCGACCGCACCGGCCACTACAACGGCTTCACCCTGCTGGGCGCCGCCGAGGTCGTGCACCAGGACCACGGCTGGATGATCCTGCCCGTCACCTCCCCCGCCGACGCGTTCCCCGCGGGCGACCTGCACGTGAACGGACAGCTGGTGTGAGCGCGCCCCGGGCCGTGATCCGACGCGTGCGCGCCGAGGACTGGCGCGAGTACCGCACCCTTCGTCTCGTGATGCTCGAGGACACCCCGCTCGCCTACCTCGAGACGCTGGAGACGGCGCGGGCCCTGAAGGAGTCGGATTGGCGTGCCCGCACCGCGCGCTCCGAGCAGCCGGGGAGCACGGCCTACGTCGCCGTCGAGCGCGCGACCGGCCGCTGGCTCGGCGCGATGAACGCGTTCGTGGCGGCCGACCGCACGCGCGTGATGCTCGTGAGCGTCTACATCACCCCGGACGCCCGGGGTCGCGCCGCGGGCGTCACCGACCTGCTCCTCGACGCCGTGATCGCCTGGGCTCGCGACCGCCCGGACGCGCAGGCGCTCCGCCTCGAGGTGCACGAGGACAACGCGCGCGCACGCGCATACTACGAGCGCCGCGGCTTCGCGCTCACGGGCCGCAGCGTGCCGTACGCGCTGGACCGCACGCAGAAGGACCTGGAGATGGAGCTGCCGCTCGCCTGACCGCGCCGAGCTGGCGAGAGACGAACGCATGCCCCTCGGACTGGGTGCGCGTTCGATTTCGAAATGGCTCCTGCGGGAAGAACTCGTCCCTAACCTCAGGGCATGGCTGACACGAAGCAGACCAAGACCATCGGCGAACACTACGTCGCAGCGGAGCTCGCTCGACGCGGCTGGGCACCTGCAATGACTCGGGACGGTATCGCCCGAACAGACATCCTGGCGGTGAAAGCAGATGATGCACGTCGCCAGATGATCGAGGTACAGGTGAAGGCTGCGAGAGGACCTCGATTCGAGCGCATCAGCTGGCCCCTGGGACTCAAGTCCCAAGAACCCGCCAAGCAGGATGGCGAGTTCTTCGTCCTCGTCGCGATTCCTGATGACGAGGCGCTGATGCCTCGTTACTTCGTGGTTCCCCGCGATCACATCGCAGCGGCCGCCTACATGGCACATCAAGATTGGCTTCTCGACCCGTTGGCCAAAGCAGGCAAACGCAACGCCACCGTTGCGCGGTCGCGTGTATCCGTACCGACGTTCGAGCGGTACGAGGGCCGCTGGGATCTCCTCGAATCCGGGCAGTCCTCCGCACCCGTACTCCTCGACGGAAGATTTCACGCGCTCGCGTCTGATCCGCGAGTCGGTCTCCCTCCGGCGCATCCATGGCACGACAAGTTGCCGACCTGGGACTGAGGTCTTCCCGATCTCTGGTGACACGACGACGCCCGCCCCCTCACCGAGGGGACGGGCGTCGTGTCGTTCGATCAGCGGGTCACCGCCGCGGCTCAGTGAGCCGCGACACCGACCTCCTCGGCGTCGCGCGTCGGGCCGGGGGTGGCCTCGGCGACGGGCGCGTCGCCGGCGAGCGGCGGCAGGCCCGCGGCGACGGCCGCACCGAGCCAGCCGTCCACGTTCGTCCAGTACTGGATGACGCGGGCGCGCAGCTCGGCCGTGGTGACCTTGCTCACGTGGCCTACGATGTTGCCGACGAGGCGCTCGCGCTGCGCGTCGTCCATCGACTCGTTGACGAGCATGCGGGCCTGGACGAAGTCGTCGTCCTCGGCGTGCAGCGTGGCGGCCGCGCGGACGAGCTCGCCGTCCTGCTCCCAGCCGGCGCTCTCGGCGGCGCGGGCGGGATCCGCGTGCGCGCCACCGTGCGAGTTGGGCGCGTAGACCGGCGTGCCGGCGTCCTGGAACGTGTAGCGCCCCTGGCCGTCCTTCGAGTAGCTGTGCACGGGCGACTTCGGCGCGTTCACCGGCAGCTGCGCGTGGTTGGTGCCCACGCGGTAGCGGTGCGCGTCGGCGTAGCTGAAGATGCGCGCGAGGAGCATCTTGTCGGGGCTGGTCTGGATCCCGGGCACGAAGTTCGACGGCGCGAACGCGGCCTGCTCGATCTGCGCGAAGTAGTTCTCCGGGTTGCGGTTCAGGGTCATGGTGCCGACCTCGATGCGCGGGTAGTCCTTCTGCGACCAGACCTTGGTGAGGTCGAACGGGTTGAACCGGTACGACTTCGCCTCCTCGTAGGGCATGATCTGCACCTCGAGCTTCCACTCCGGGTAGTCGCCGCGGTCGATGGCCTCGGTGAGGTCGCGGATGTGGAAGTCGGCGTCCTCTCCCGCGATCTGGTCGGCCTGCTCCTGCTTGAGGATCTCGATGCCCTGCTGGGTCTTGAAGTGGTACTTCACCCAGAAGCGCTCGCCGGCCGCGTTGATCCACTGGTAGGTGTGCGAGCCGAAGCCGTCCATGTGGCGCCACGAACTCGGCAGGCCGCGGTCACCCATGAGCCACGTGACCTGGTGGGCGGACTCGGGCGAGAGCGTCCAGAAGTCCCACTGCATGTCGTGGTCGCGGAGGTGCGAGCCCGGCAGGCGCTTCTGCGAGCGGATGAAGTCGGGGAACTTGATCCCGTCGCGGATGAAGAAGACGGGCGTGTTGTTGCCGACGAGGTCGTAGTTGCCCTCGTCCGTGTAGAACTTCAGCGCGAAGCCGCGGGGGTCGCGCCACGTGTCGGGGCTGCCCTGCTCGCCGGCGACGGTGGAGAAGCGCGCGAGCATCTCGACCTCGGCGCCGGGCTGGAAGAGGGAGGCGCGGGTGTACGCGCTCACGTCGCCCGTGACGCGGAAGGTGCCGAACGCCCCGCCGCCCTTGGCGTGGACGACGCGCTCCGGGATGCGCTCGCGGTTGAACTGCGCGAGCTTCTCGACGAGGTAGTGGTCGTGAAGCGGGATGGCGCCGTCGGGCCCGACGGAGAGCGAGTGCTCGTCGCTGGCGACCGGGGCGCCGGAGTCGGTGGTCGTGTACTTCTGGTCGGTCATGGTGTTTCTCCTGTCAGCGGTGGAACGGGGAGGTGCTGGCTCGGGTGATCGGCCGAGGGGCGGGCCGGTGACGACCGCTAGGTCGCGACGGTGGAACCGGGATCCGCGGCTGCGGTCCGGCATTCGGGGCACAGGCCCCAGTACGTCACCTCGGCGCTGGCCACGAGGAATCCCGCCGAGTCGGACGGCGTGAGGCAGGGGGACTCCCCCACCGCGCAGTCCACGTCGACGATGGTCCTGCAACCTGTGCACACGAGGTGATGGTGATTGTCGCCCGTCCGGCGCTCGTACCGCGCGGATGATCCCGCGGGCTCGATGCGGCGCACGAGCCCGGCGGCCAGCAGCGCGCCGAGCACGCCGTAGACCGCCTGGATGCTCGTGCCGGGCAGCTCGCCCTTGACCGCCCGGAGCACCTCGTCGGCGTCCGAGTGCGGCTGCGCGTCGACCGCCGTAAGGACGGCCACGCGCGGCCGGGTCACGCGGAGTCCCGCCTCGCGGAGCGCGACGCGCAGGGCGTCGGCGTCGAGGGGCGGCGCGTGGTGGTGCGCATGGGCGGTGGGCATGCGCCCGAGTCAAGCACAGTTCCCTTGAGTGGTTCAAAACACGACGTGAACGCGGCGCGTCGCGGACAGGAGCGTGCCTAGGCTCGAAGTGCGGCCCATCCGGCCGCAGGAGAACGGAGCACCGCATGAAGCACATCCACACCGGCACGGGCCTCGACGTCGGCCGCATCGGCCTCGGCTGCATGGGCATGAGCGCGTTCTACGACGGCCACGGGCAGGACGAGGCGGAGTCGATCCGCACTCTCCACCGCGCCGTCGACCAGGGCGTCACGCTCTTCGACACCGCCGAGGCGTACGGGCCGTTCACGAACGAGCGCCTCGTCGGATCCGCCCTCGCAGGCCGCCGCGACGACGTCGTGATCGCCACCAAGTTCGGCCTGCTGAGGCACGCGCCGGGGAAGGACGCCGAGGACTACGAGCGCGGCATGGACAGCTCGCCCGCGGGCATCCGCATCGCCGTCGAGGCCTCGCTGCAGCGCCTCGGGACCGACCGCATCGACGTGCTCTACCAGCACCGCGTCGACCCGGCCGTGCCGATCGAGGAGACCGTCGGCGCGATGAAGGAGCTCGTCGACGAGGGCAAGGTCCTGCACCTGGGGCTCTCCGAGGCCGCGCCCGACACGATCCGCCGCGCGCACGCCGTGCACCCGATCTCGGTGCTGCAGAGCGAGTACTCCATCTGGACCCGCGACCCCGAGGGCCCCGTGCTCGACGCGCTGCGCGAGCTCGGCATCGGGCTCGTCGCGTACTCGCCGCTCGGCCGCGGCTTCCTCACCGGCGCGATCTCGAGCGCCGCCGACCTCTCCGCGGCCGACTACCGCTCGTCGTCGCCGCGCTTCGCGGAGGAGGCGTTCGCGCAGAACATGCGGATCGTCGACGCCGTGAAGGATGTCGCCGGCGAGCTCGACGCGACGCCGGCCCAGGTGGCGCTCGCGTGGATCCTCGCGCAGGGCGACGACATCGCCGTGATCCCCGGGACCAAGCGCGTCGCGCGCCTCGACGAGAACGTGGCCGCGGACGCCGTGACGCTCACGCCGGACCAGCTGACGCGGATCTCGTCGCTGCCGACCCCCGCAGGCGACCGATACGCGGACATGAGCGCCATCGACCGGTGAAAACCTCGATGCTGACGGATCCTCGCGGCCCGGATCCCGGGCGTCCAGGAGCCAGCGAGCGCGAACACTAACCAGGCGAGCACGTTTCCGCAATGGCGCGGGACGGGCTTGGCCTAGCGCTCACGCGCCAATACGGTGCTCCGCGTGACCAGTTCCTCGATCACCGCATCTTCGTCCACCGCCAACTCCTCGGCCCTCGAGCGCACCATCTCCGGGACGGCCGCTCCCCACCTCCTCCTGTCCGCCCTCGACGCCGCCGCCCGGGACAACGGACTCATCCGGCACCGACCGGACGGACCCGCGGGGGCCGACGGCCCCGAGCTCTACGAGCGGACGTGGCACGACGGGCGGGGCGGCGCCGTGCACGTCACGGCCGCCTTCGGCCCGTCCGCCCCGCGGACCCTCCTGCCCGCGAACCCGTCGAGCCGCCCCTTCCACGCCACCGTGCGCACGGACGTCCCGGAGGTCGCGGACCTCCTCCACGACGCGATCCGGTCCCATGACCGCTGCCTCTCCGAGGAGGAGCAGACGGTCATCTCCGACGCCATGCCGATGCTGGCCTGGGCGTCCTGCGCGCACGCCTTCCCGGCGGGCGGCTGGCGCGTCGTGTTCCGGGACCACCTCGTGGAGAACTCCCTCGGGCTCGTCCGCGCGCTGCTCGCATCCGGGCTGCGGCCGGAGGACGTGCTCGTGCTGGACAAGGGGGATCAGACGCTCAACCGCGTGCGCATCGCCGCGACCCTGCGCGCGCTCGGCGTGGACGTGCGACGCCTCGACAACTCCGCGGTCGACGGCACTGCCCCGCCGGCCGAGGCCGCGCGGGCCGTCGCGTCCGCGCGCGCGGTCGACCGCTTCATCGTCGACGCCCACGGATCCGGTCAGCGCGTCGTGATGGTCGACGACGGCGGGCTCCTCGGGCTGACCGACCACCGCGGCGATCCCGTGCTGCGGGAGCGCCCCGACGCCGCCGTCGAGCTCACGGTCAGCGGCCTCAAGCGCCTGGCCCGCAGCCCGCTCGCCCGCGACCTCCCCGTCGCGAACATGGCGCGTTCGGAGGTCAAGCAGCGCATCGGCTACGACGAGATCGCGGACTCGTGCCTCCGTCGGCTCCGGGAGGCCCTGCGCGGCGAGAAGCTCATCGGCAAGCGCGTCGTCAGCGTGGGCTTCGGCACGCTCGGCGCGCGGATGGCCCGCGGGCTGCGTTCGCTCGGCTGTCGCGTCGTGGTGGTGGACACCGATCACCTCCAGCTCATCGCGGCCGCCGAGGAGGGCTTCGAGACGACGCCCTCGATCGACGAGGCGGTCGCCCTGCGTCCCACGCTCCTCATCTCCAGCACCGGCGAGCCGATCGCGGACGCCGCCACGCTCGCGTCCCTGCCCGCCACCTCCTACGTGACCGCCTTCGCGACCGCCGACCTGTCGGCCCTCCGCGACCGCGAGGGCGCCGGCGGGCCGACCGTCCTCGGCGACGGCCGGTCGTTCAACCTCCACCGCTTCGAGGGGATCCCGAACGGCGGCTACGACCTGTACCGCGCGGCGACCTTCATCGTGCTCGGCAGGCTCGCGGAGCGCGTGGAGGGCGAGGCGGACGCGCGCGTCGAGCTGGCGGACGTGGACGCGTGGGTCCGCGAGTCCGGCCTCTTCGCCCGGTACTACGAGCACCACTTCCGCGAGGGCCGGACGTGCGCGTGACGGTGGTCGGCGGCGGCCGCATCGGACGGCTGCGCGCCGTGCTCCTCGTGGGGATGGGGCACGACGTCGAGCTCGTCGATCCGGAGCTCGATCCCCGGGCCGAGTCCCTCCCCGTCCATCGGGACGTGGCGAGCGCGCCCGACGGGCCAGCGATCTGGATCGTCGCGACGCCGACGGCGGCGCACCTGCGGACGATCCGGGACATCGTCGCCCGCGAGCCGTCCGCGGCGGTGCTCGTGGAGAAGCCGATCTGCTCCCCCGAGGATCTCCCCGCCCTGCGCGCCCTCCTGGCGGAGCACCCGTCCCTCGTCCTGGAGGTGGCGTCGCAGTACCACGACAGCATCGCGATCCGCGCGCTCGGGCACGAGGCGCGCATCCGCCCGTCCCACGCGCTCAGCGTCAGCTTCGTGAAGGACCGGAGGCCGGACGAGGCCCGCGGCCGCTTCACCGACCGCGTGGCCGGCGTGCTCGGATACGAGTGGCCCCACATCTACGCCATCGCGCGGTCCCTCGGGGTGACCGGCGACGACCTGCGGGACACGTCGCCCTCCCGCTCCTCGCTCGACGTCCTCGCCCCCGACGGGCACCTCGTCGAGGCGCGCTACGCCACGACCTGCGCGAGCGGGCGCGCCGTCATGCTGCACAGCCGGATCACCGGCGCGTCGGGCCTCGTCCCCGCCGACGGATGGGGCGGGGACGGGTGCGACCCGGCGAACCACCGCGTGGTGCAGCTGGACGACGGGCGGGAGCGGATCACGCTGTGGCTCTCCCCGTCGTACGCGTCGGCGACGACGTTCCCGCGCGGGCGGACGGCCCTGCTCGTGCACGAGGGCCCGGGCGGCGACCGGGTGCGGACCATCCCCGACGACCCGCTGCGGATCTCGATGCGCGACTCCCTCCTGCGGCTCGTCACCCGACGGCCGCGGCGCATCGACATCGACCTCGACATGATCGAGCACACCGACCTCCTCCTCGAGCTCGGGACGCCTGCCGCCCGGCAGCGCGGCCGATCCCATGCCCTCGCCTGACGTCGCGCTCCTCGGCTACGGCGCGATGGGACGCGCCTACCACCGCCTGATCCGCACCCGGCCGGAGCTCGTGCCGCTCGTGGGCCGGCTGCACGTGGGGACGCGCGGGTCCGCGGCGCCGTGGACGCCGCTCCACGACCGCGACGTCGTCGGCTCCACGGACGACGCGCTCGCCCAGGGCCCGCCGTCCGCGGTGATCATCGCGACCCCGCCCGACACCCACGAGGCGCTGGCCCACCGCGCGCTCGACGTCGGGGCGCACGTGCTCATCGAGAAGCCGGCGGCGCTCACCGCCGCCGGCGCCCGCGCGCTGAACCGGCACGCGGAGGAGGCGGGACGGAGCGTGCAGGTCGTCAGCCAGCTGCGCCACGTCGAGGCGTGGGGCCGGGCGCGCGACCGGATCCGCGCGGGCGGGCTGGGATCGGTCCGCAGCGCGCTCGTGGACCTCCCGCTGTGGCGGTCGGACGCGTACTTCGCCGCGTCGCCCGCCCGCTCGGAGCACGAGCTGTGGAACCTCGCGTACCACGAGCTCGACCTCGCGGTCTGGTGCCTCGGGCCGGTCGACCGGATCACGGTCGCCCCGGCACCTGCGAGCGCCTCCCGGACGCGACCCGTCCCGCGGCTGGCTCCGTCCGCCGCGGTCCTCCACCACGCGTCCGGCTGCCTCACCACGCTGCGCTACACGACCCTCGCCTACCCGGGGCGCGCGCCGCGCGTGTCGTTCGAGGGCACGGCCGGAGCGCTCGTGGTCGAGTCCGGGGCCGTCGTCGTCGATCTCGCGCCGCCGGCCGCCGACGTCCCCGACGCCGGCGTGTACGCGCGCCAGACCGCCGTGCCCGACGTCGCCGCGGACTGGCTCGCCCCGCACGTCGCGCAGCTGCGCGGCTTCCTCTCCGACCCGGCCCGGACGTCCCCGCGACGGATCGACGAGACCTCGCTCCGCACCACCGACCTCATCCACCGAATCCAGCAGCGCCTTGAGAGAGAGGAACCGGTATGACGCACGTCATGTTCACCATCGTCGAGGACGAATTCGCCCGCGACTTCCTGCAGCACCCGCTCGATGCGCTGATCGCCGCATCCGTGCTCGCCCGCGACGGACACGACGTCGCGATCTGGGACCAGCGCGTCGCGGACGCCCCGCCGACCGCGCCCGACCCGGCCTACGTCGTGGTGGTGACCGCCATCGCCGACCGGGCCCAGTGCTATCCGCTCGACCTCGGACCCGTCCGGCGGTCGGTGGAGGGGATCCGGGACCGGTGGCCGGGGGCGCGCGTCATCGCCGTCGGCCCGCACGGCACGCAGCTGCCGCAGCCCACGCTGGAGGACCTGGGCGTCGACTACGTCGCGCGCGGCGAGGCCGACGCGGCGGCCGTCGGAGCGGTGGGCCTGCTCGAGGAGGGCGGCATCCCCCTGTCCCGCGTGCTGCCCGCCTCGGGTCGCTTCGCCCCGCTGGAGCCCGAGCGCCTGCCCGTCCCCGACTACGACCTGATCGACGCCGGCGCCTACACGGCGGAGACCTTCACGGACGGATCCCTGCACCGCAGCACCTGCGGCATCGTCCTGGGCGTGCGCGGCTGCACCTACGGCTGCTCCTTCTGCCATCTCCCCTTCGGCACGAGGATGCGCGCCGAGCCGGTCGAGACGACGCTGGCGACCATCGAGCAGCAGACCTCCCGCGGCGTGTCGGACATCTTCTTCCTCGACTACGTCTTCGGCCTGCACCGGTCGTTCTACACCGACCTGTGCCGGGAGCTGACGGGGCGCGGCGTGAGCTGGACCGGCCAGACCCGCACCGAGGTCGTGCTCCGCACCGACGTCGGCGACTGGGCGGAGGCCGGGTGCCGCGGCATGTGGCTGGGGGCCGAGTCGCCGGCGGTGAGCGAGACGGGGGTGGGCAAGCGGATCCCGGCCGAGAAGATCCAGCAGGCCATCGAGAAGCTCTCGCACGCGGGCATCACCCCCTTCGCGTTCGTGCTCCTGGGACTGCCCGACGACCCCACCTGCCGGTCGGGCGAGATCGTCGACTGGGCGGCGACCATCCCCGGCTACTTCGGCCTGAACCAGCTGTTCCTGCGCCCGGGCACGCCGCTGTACGACGAGATCGCGGCACGCTACTCGCCGGACGGCCCCCCTCGGGACTGGTACGGCGTCGACCGCATCACGCAGCGGTACCGGGAGGAGTACCCCGCGGACCTCGACGACCTGGAGCGCCGTCTCCAGGCTCTGCCGAACTACATCGGGAACGCGCTGTACTGATGCCCGGTCGCCTCGTCGTCACGGTGCCCCCGGCGTCCGCCCACTCCTACGACCACGTGGGGTACGCGGTCGACCTCGTGGTCGCGGGGGCGATCGCGTCCGCGCGCGCGGGCGGCGGCAACACGCGGGCGGGGGCGGTCGTCGTCGCGACGCGGGACGAGCACAGCATCCCGGCCGTCGCGGCCGGGCCGTCGCCCGACCTCTCGCACCTGGCGGGGATCGCGCGGCGCATCGCGGGACCGCCCGTGGTCGTCGCGGGGACGGGCACGCCCGCCCTGCGGGACCTGGCCCGCGCGGCGTGGTCCGAGCTCGACGCCCGCGGCGCGCTCGAGAGCGGGACCTACGAGCGGATGCAGTGCTCCGCGTGCAGGACGCTGGCCGACACGGCGGGATCGACCGCGAGCTGCCCGACCTGCGGCGGGACGGATCTCGTGCTCCGCTCGGAACGCAACTGGTTCCTGCGGACCGGCCCGTTCACGGAGGCGATCACGTCCTGGCGCGACGCCGTGGCGGTCCGCGGACCCGCGGCGGCGCTCGCCCGCGCCGCGCCCGCTCCGCCCGCCCGCCTCAGCGTCTCGCGCCCCGCCGAGCGCACCGGCGGAGCGGGGGTGCCCGTCCCGGGCGATGCCGAGCAGGTCGTCCACTCGGGCTTCGTCGCCGCGTGCAGCTACCTCCTCCCCCGGCCGGACGGCGACTGGGCGGCGTCCGGCGCGCGCGTCCAGGTCTGCGGGAAGGGCCTCGCCAACCTGCACCTGACCCTCGTCCCGCTGCTCTGCACCGCGCTCGGGCTGCCCGGCGCGGACGTCGTCCACGTGCACCACCACGTGACGGTCGACGGGCGGTCGCCGCAGTCCGCCGCGGCGGACGGCATCACCGCCTCCCGTCTCCTCGCGGAGCACGGGCCGGCCGCGCTCCGCTGGTGGATCCTGCGCCTCGGGCTGCCCCGGCGGGACGCGACGCTGCGCCTCCGCGACCTCGCCCTGCTCGCCGATCGCGAGCTGCCGCGCCTGGGGGCCGCGGGAGCGCCCGGCCGCCGCAGGGGGCTCGGCGCGCGGGACGCCCTCGACCTCGGCGGCCTCACGCGCGCCCTCGTCGCGCGGCCCCGGGACGCGGGCGGACAGGCAGCGACCGCGGATGCGCACGACGGCCTGGCGGGATTCGTCGGCTGGGTCATGGGATGAGCCCGGTCGCGACGCGGCTGTCCCGCCGCCTCCTGACCCTGCTGGTGCTCGTGCGCGCGGCGGGCTTCACGTCGATCGTCGCCGTGGTCTGGTTCCGCGAGGAGCGCACGACGGCCGAGATCGCGGTGATCCTCACGGCGTTCGGCGTCGGATCCGTCCTGCTCCCGGCCGCCGTCGGCCTGCTCGCCGGGGAGCGCCCGCTCCGACCCGTGCTCGTCGGCACGCTCGTGCTCAACGGGACCGCCCTGGTCCTCCTGCCGCTCACGGCGGGCGCGCCGCTCCCGCTTCCCTGCGCCGCCATGTGCGCGATCGGGGCGACGTCGAGCCTCGCGCGCTCGCTCATCGGCACGCTCCTCACGGTCGCCGCCCCGGCGGACCGCCAGGCCCGCACCCAGTCGGTCATCTCCTGGACCGCGAACGTCGGCGGCGTCGTGGCGACCGGGATCGCCGGGGTCGTCGCCGCGTCCGGCGCGGACCTCGGGCCGCTCTTCGCCGTCGAGGGCGGGGTGCTGCTGGCGGCCGCGAGCCTCATCCCCCGCACGGAGGCGGTCGCCCGGACCGCGCCCCCGGTCCCGCTCGGCGTCCGCGGCACGGTCGTGCGCCTGAGGGCGGCGCTCGTCGTCGCGACGGGGGCGACCGCGGTGATGCAGGGGCTCGGCATGCAGTTCGCGCTCACCACCGCGAGCCCCGACTCCTACGTGTACGCCGCGCTGACGAACGTGGTGCTCCTGATCGTCGCGCAGCCGCTGGTGCTGCGCGTCGTGCGCGACGGGTGGGCGTCCGCCTACCTCGTCGCGGGCTTCTGCGCGGCGGCGGCCACCGCGGTCGCGGTCGCCGCGACGGACAGCTGGCTGGTCTTCGGCGTCGGCTGGACCCTGTGCGAGCTGCTCCTCACGGCTGGCATGGTCCCCGTCGTCCTCGCCCGCACCCCCGCGTCGCTGCACGTGGCCGCGCTCGGCGTGGTCGGGTCGTCCTGGGGCTTGACGGCCGCCCTCATGCCGCCCGTGATCGGGACGGCCGTCGCCGCCGTGGGCGCGACGGGCAGCTGGGGCGTGCTCGTCGCCATCGGGGCGATCGGGGCGATCGCCTCCGGACTCGCGATGGGGCTCCGGGGCGTCCGCCCGACGGCGGGGTCCCGGGACGGCCGGGGGGAGCGGGTGCTCGACTGACCCAGCTCAGGCGCCCCACTCGAGCCCCCGACGCCGGTTCGCGAGCACGGGCAGCGTGCCGCGCGCGGCCTCGACGGCCGACGGGTCGATGTCGACGACGAGCAGGTCCTCCTCGCCGCCGAGGCGGTGCAGCACCTCGCCCAGCGGCGAGACCACCGCGCTGCGGCCGATGCCCGTGGGCGCGCCGCTCGCCGGGTCGTGGCCGCGGGATCCGGCCGGCAGCGTCGCGGGGTCGCCCTGGCCGACCGCGACCACGAAGGTCGTGGAGTCGAGCGCGCGGGCGCGGAGCAGGAGGTCCCACTGGTCGGCCTTGCCGGGGCCGGCGCCCCAGCTCGCGCAGACGATGCTGACGGCGGCGCCCTGGTCGGCGCCCGCGAGGAAGAGCGCGGGGAAGCGCACGTCGTAGCAGGTGGCGAGCGACGCGCGCGTGCCGCCGACCTCGATCACGGCGACGCTCTCGCCCGGGTCGACGGCGTCGGACTCGCGGAACCCGAACGCGTCGAAGAGGTGGATCTTGTCGTACGAGCCGGCGCCCGCGGCCTCCTGGCAGGCCGGCCGGGCGACGAGGAGCGTGTTGCGCACGCGGCCGTCGGCGCCGGGCGTGAACATGCCCGCGACGATCACGACGCCGAGCCGGTCCGCCACCGCCCGCACGCCGGAGGCCCACGGCCCGTCGAGCGGCTCCGCGATCTCGGGCAGCGGGTTCCCGAACGCGCGCTGCGCCGCCTCCGGGAACACCACGAGCTCGGCGCCCTGCCGCGCGGCGTCCTCCGCGAACGCGGTGATCCGTGCCAGGTTGTCCGCGGGATCCGGGGAGCTGATGATCTGGGCTAGCGCTACTCGCATGGTCCTCCTCGTGATGTATACATAGCGTATGCGAGAACGGGCGGGCGATCCAGGCACCTCGGCGAGCGCCCTCTCCGGCCGCGAGAGGGCCTACGAGTTCCTCCACGCGCACGTCCTCACCGACCCCGACCAGCAGGGGGCGTTCCTCAACGAGCAGGAGCTCGCCGAGCACATCGGCGTCTCGCGCACGCCCGTCCGGGAGGCACTGCTGCTGCTCGCCGCCGACGACCTGGTGGAGATGATCCCGAAGCGCGGCGCGCGGATCCCCGTCATCACCGGCCGCCAGATCGCCGAGCTGATGGAGCTGCGCGGCGTCCTCGAGCGGCACGCCGCCACGAGCGCCGTGGAGCACGACCGCACGCCGCTCGACGCGATGCGCGAGGTGCTCGAGCAGCAGCGCGCCATGGTCGCGACGCCGCCGCGCGAGAGCGGCCGGGAGTTCATCGAGCACGACCGCCGCTTCCATCAGCTCCTCGTCGACGCGGCGGGCAGCGAGCTGATGAGCCGCACCTACGCGAAGCTCCGCGCCCGGCAGATCCTCGTCGGCGTCGAGGCGCTCTACCGCGCGACCGACCGGCAGGACCGGGTCTGCGAGGAGCACGCCGGCATCGTCGACGCGCTGGCCGCGGGCGATGCCGAGGCCGCGCGCGGGGCGATCGACCGGCACCTCGCCGTCACGCTCGACGTGCTGCTGCGCGCCTGAGACCGGGCCGCGCCCACCAAGGCCGGCAGCGCGGCGAGATGGGTCTCGTGGATCATGCAGGTGCCTGCCTTCGCGAGGTCCACGACCGCGCACCTCGGAGCCGCCCGCCGCCGACGGGCGACGCGCGTGGTCTCCGTCTCTCGATCATGCCGCGACGACGGTGTCCGTCGGTCGAGCGTGGGCGCGCAGGAGCTCGTGTCCTCGAGTTCGAACGACGATCGACGATCGACGATCGACGATGTCGGAGGGACCGGGTCCGAGGGTCCGGCCCGCCGGATCGCCGCCGGCCGGAACATGACTCGCGCTGGCGCGTCCGCGTAGGCATGGCTCGGAAGGGCATCAGAGTGGACGTCCTCGACGCGCACTCCCACCGCGCCTTCCGCCGGGGGGCGCCTCGGTGAGCACGACTCAGATCGTGGGAGCCGGCTGACTCGAGCAGCACGCCCAGCGGATTCGGCGGGGCGAGTCACTGAGCCCGTCGCTCAGCGGATCGCGGTCGACGTGGAGCGGCGATTGGGAGCGACCGGGAGTCCGAGGTGACCGCGCAAGGTGTCCGCCTCGTAGTCCCGCCTGAACACGCCGTGGTCCTGCAGGATGGGGATCACCTCCGTGACGATGCGGTGGAAGTTATGGGGTCGATCTGCTCCGATGATGAATCCGTCGCAATCGCCGGACGACCACCATTCTCGGAGGAGGTCGGCGACCCTCCCCGGGGAGCCGACGAACTCGCTCTGTTGCGCCTGTCGCTGACGCTCGACGGCTTGCCGGAGCGTCAGGCCCAGGGAAGCGGCATCTCGTGTCACCCGCTCGGCCCGTGAGCGGTACGCATGGGTGGAGGCGCGCACCGCGTCGAGGGGGAATGGCTCATCCAACCCATCCGGGTCGAACTCGTACCAGCCGAACCAACGACGCATCTCGTCGAACGACTCCTCGAACGGGTGATCGTGCTCCTGGTATTCGTGCGCGAGTTCGCGCGCCTCGGCATCCGTATCCCCGACCACGATCCTCACGCTCGGGAAGATGAGCACGTCCCTCGGGGAACGCCCGCGTGCCGCCGCGCGTCGACGGACGTCATCGCTGAATCTCTTCAGCTCCGGACGACGGGACGCGTTCGTGAAGATCGCATCTGCCGCTGCCGCGCCCAGGTCGCGTCCGGGTGCCGAGTCGCCCGCTTGGAACAGTGCGGGGCGCCCTTGCCTGCTGCGTTGGATGTTGAGCGGTCCCGCCACGTTGAAATGCTTCCCGTGGTGATCGAGGGCGTGCTGTTTGCCAGGATCGACGAACACCCCGCTCTCCTTCTCGTACAGGAAGGCGTCGTCCTCATAGGAATCCCAGAGCCCTGTCACCACCTCGACATGCTCGTGCGCCATGGCATAGCGCTCTTCCGGGGTGTAGTGAGAGGAGCGATTAAAGTTCCTCGCTGTCGCGGGGTCCCCTGTCGTCACGATGTTCCATCCCGCCCGGCCATCGCTGAGGAGGTCGACGGAAGCGATCCGACGAGCGAGGTCGAACGGGGAGCTGTAGCTCGTCGACCCGGTCGCGACCAGACCGATCCGACGAGTGTGCATCGCCAGTGCCGAGAGGAGCGTGAACGGCTCGAACCGGTTGAGCGAATGCGGGGAGCTCCTCGGGCCGACGTGCAGGCTGTCAGCCAGGAACATGAAGTCGAAGGCCGCCGCCTCGCTCATCCCGACCAGCTTCTTGTACCACTCGAGGTTGACGCTGGCGTCGGCGGGAATGCTCGGGTCGCGCCACAACCGGTGCTGCCCGTACCCGCCCGAGCCCAGGGGGACAACTCCCAAGTGCATCTTCCTCACTGATCGCTCTCCTCTCCCATGAGCCCGGCATGGATGTCCCGCATCAGCACCGCCGTCAGCGAATCGCTCTCGGGCGAACGGAGCTTCCTGCAGAAGTAGCTGCCGGATGCCTTGATGTCGTCGTGATCAGACAGGTCGAGATATCGGCCTGAGCTGAGGAAGTGGAAGTTCGCGTAGCTGCGAGTCCGCCGCTCACCGCGGGGCACGATGGCGCCCTCCGGCGTGTGCGCGACCCAGGGCGAGTCGTATAGCAGCGTGTGCCAGACCAGCTCGTCCGGTCCGTAGGTGTTGCGGAACATCCGTCGAACACCCTGGCTTGATGCCCTGTCGAGGAGGTCAGCGACGCACTCCCGGGTGAGCGCGAACCACAGACTGCCCCCGACCGGTTCCATTCCGCGCCAGTGGGAAGCTCGTCGTCGCGGTGCCAGGATCGCGATGGTCTTGAGGAGGCGCCATCTCCAGGCCGTGATGCCCCCCACATCCGGCCGGCAGGGGATCGCATCGAACAGCCAGCGGCGTGTGATCCTCGCCAGCGATTCAGGTCGAGAGTCGAGCATCCCACCTCCATTGCAGTACTGACGAGAGGGGACGGATGCCAGATGGGACTCGAACTCCGCCAGGGGCCGAGCGGGGAAGCACTCGCCGGATAGCATGACGATGTACTCACCGTCGCCAGCCAGCTCGAGGGCCACTCCCATCGACGCGTTGATGGCGTCCAAGGTCGAGTATCCCGCCCAGTTGACCGCCGTGCGGTCGGGAACCACGTGGATGTCGTCGCCCGAGTACGCACCCGCGTCTTCGCGGGCGTCGACATGGAGCACAACGGTGCTCGGCGCGAGCACCCTGGCGAGTCGGCGGACCGCGGTCGGATCACGGTGGGCGAGCACGACGTAGACGGTCATCCGGCGCTCACCTCCAGAGGCGCCTGTCTGATCAACGGGCTGGACGCCACTGCGCCTACGGCGACGAGCGCACCGAGGATCGAGATGACCACCGCGGGGTGCGCGACGGCGAGAGCAGCGAGCGTCGGGGCGAGGGCGTACGGCGTGAAGGACGCGAGCTGGAAGGTGGACATGTAGCTGCTCGCTTCCCCCGACGGCGCGATCCGCAGAGCCCACGCGGTGCCCGTGGGACGGGCGACCATCTCCCCCAGCGAGACAAGGCACCCGCCCAGGATCAGCAGCATCACCCAAGAGTCATGAGCGAGGACGAGGGTCAGCAGATATGCGACGAGCGCGAGCAGGGAAGCGCCACTCGACACGGCGGTCTGTCACCAACGCGAGCGTCCGTGGACCGCATTCACGATGGGAACCTGCAATAGGAAGATCATCGCGTATCGCACCGCGACGACCAGCGCAGCGACCCCCGCAGGCAATCCCAGGTGCTCGACGATCAGGAGCGGGAGCAGGGTGGTCGGGGCGAGCCAGACGAAGGAGAGGCAGGCTTGGGAGATCAGCAAGGTCATGAATCGCGTGTCCGCCAACGTGCGCCACACCTGCAGTCTCCGCGATGGCCGCTCTCCTCCGTCTCGACCGCTCGGGACGGCGAGCGTCAGCAGGATCGAAGCCGCGGTCGTGACCATGTTCACGACGAACAGCAGCGTATACGCCCCCACCCCGAGCTGATACGCGGCGACTGCCGCGAGGGCTGCGCCGGTGCCCATCGTGGCGGACTTGATGGCCGTGAACTTGCCGAATACGACGGCGATGTCGCTGTCGGGGAATCGCTGCGAGGCGAGGATCGGCCAGGCGGCGGAGTGCACCCTGTCCCCGACCGTGAGCACGAACGAAGCGGCGAGGATGCTCCAAAAGCCGACCGTCAGCCCACACAGGATCAGCCCAGCGGTGGACACCGCACTCGCCACGGCTACCGCATTCCGGGCGCCGATCGCGAGGACGACCCGTTCTGCCAGTGGGAGCGTGCTGAAGGACAGGATCGTCCCGACTGTCACAGCCAGCCCGACCTCCGAGACATCGACGCCTCGGACAGCGACGAAAAAGATCAGCGAGCTCGCAGCGAAGGCGCCGGTTCCGAAAGTGTCGACGATCAGACCGAGGATGAGCGCCTTGTCGTCACGCAGCATCGCACTCCCTCCCCGCCGGTGTAGGCATCGGCAGGCACAGACCGATGGGCCGCACACGCGTCCGACCGGCTCCTCATTGTCATTGGACCCGAGCTCCGCGCGGGTCACTCGTACGCGAGCGCAGCGACCTCGCTGAAGGGCGTGGCGGACGTGATCACGCGTAGCGGTTCCGGGAGATCCATCCAGGCGAACAGCTGCGTCTCGATGCGCTGGAGCTCGTCCACGCCCCCGGAGGCGGACAGCATCGTCAGGATCTTCTGTTCGACCGATCCAGAAGGTGCGCGGTTCGCCCTCCCTTCGACTCGGCGCCAGCATTCCGCGGTCTCCTCCTTGAGCAACACGCGATGCACGTGTCCGCCACCCGCCACCACAGCCTCCTCGAAAGGGCGTGCCTCTTCCGGGACGAAGAACAGCTGAGGGAAGATGACGTTCCCACCTGCCGCGATCTGCTCGCGGAGCACCGCGAGCGCGAGCGGTTGGACTTCGGCACCTGCACTCAGGAAGTCCACGTGAAAGGTCCCCAGCAGACCGCGGATCACATCGACGTCGAGGTTCAACCACCCCCGCCTGGACTCGATGAAGCTCCGCGCGAACGTGGACTTCCCGGATCCGGGTAGACCGTTGAGGAAGATGCAGTGGGGGGCGTCAGTCATCGTGGTCGGATCCCCTGTTCGGGCGACGGCCCATGCGGCAAGTCGATCGCGGCGGCCTGGTCCCGGTCATGCGAAGGTCCTCGCGCCCTTGGACGCCTCGACCTCTGTCCGCAACGAACGCCACGCGAGCAGGTTCCCGACGCGGGGCAGATGCTCGAGCGGCAGGTCGTGCTGCCTCCCATTTCGATCCGTGAAACGCAATTCGCCCTTGTTCCGGTTCTCGGGCCACGGCGTGGCGACGTGCTCGAGCGGCGACCAGTGCGGCGGGTCCGCGGACACCAGCTTGTCGAAGAGCTTGAGGTCCGCTTCGGGGTCGGCATTGCCATCGTGCGTCAGGTACGACGTCCGGGCGCAGCGGGCTGCGCTGATGCGGGCGAGCAGATCACCTCGGGCACCGTCCTCCTCGACGTCGCGGTCGGTGACATAGGGCAGGTGCCACCCGCCTGCAGGCAACTGTCGAGGGACGGACCCCGAGCGCGCATCCGACATCGCCTTCGCGAGGGCCCGGACCTCGGGTTGGGCCAGCTCAGAATCTCGCTGGAGGAAGAAGTTGTCCCAGGCGGTGGACGTCACGACGCTGGTATGCCACATGAAAGGCTCGAGCACACGATTGGTGACGGACTTGTGCAGGCCGGCGGCTTGCAGATCCGCAGCGCGGTCCATGGCGAATCGCCCGATGTCCCGCCAGATGCCCTTCACCGTCTCCGCGTCCTCCAAGGCGTCCCCGCCTTGCATGCCACGTCGTTCCGCAGGCCATGCGAGCGGCTCCGCCTGTCCCACGCTCATGCTGGAGAGCTGTCGGGACACCGGTACTGCCCTGCTGCTCGACGAGTTCCGAGAGAAGACCCTGTGCGAGTTGAACTGAGGCAGCATGAACCGGTGGAAGCGCACTTCCAACGTCGTCAACCTCACGCCTGACTCGTAGGTGCTGTCGGCGATCACCGTCGCGCTGGGCTGGTTCACTCGGCGTCCGCCTTGTCGTCCTGTGACGTGCGCCCGTAGGCACCTGCCTCGATCGACACGAGCAGCTCGGAGAAGTTCGTCGCGGCATCGAACTTGGTGAGCACCTGCTCCCTCATCGCGGCTGACATCCTCCTGCGGTCTGACACGGGCGCGTCCATCGCGCGCTCGATGGCCCCGGTGAACGACTCGACATCGGTCACGTCGAACATGAAGCCCGTCTCGCCGTCTGCTAGCTGATCCTGGTACCCACCGTGCCTCGGTGCGACGATGACGGGCGCTGCGTCCCGTGACCAGCACGCGACTTCCTGCGGTATCTGCCCCATCGGCTCGCCTTCGGCAGAGAGCAGGAACGCGACGGTCTCAGGGAGGCCGGCGAGAGCCCTCGGGAGCTCCCTCTCGAACCGGGTGATGTAGTCGTACGACTCGATCTCCCGGCGCAGCTGCACAGCGTGGGGAGCCGCACCGTCGAGCTCATGGCTCCCCGGAATGGCTGCGATGAGCACCAGATGGCATGGCCTTCTGACTCGGGAGACCGCTTCGATGGCGAAGGGGATCCTCTTCATGGGATGGTCTCGCCCGAAGTGCACGACAAGGGGAAGGGTCCGGTCAATTCCGAACCCCTCGACGACCGACGCGCACTCCGCGGCCGTGTACGGCGCCATCTCAGCGGCGCCCGAGGAGACCCCGTGGCCCAGGCGCATCCAGGCGTCCGACCGCGCTCCGTAGTCCCGCTCGATCTTCCCGTCGAAGAAGGGCGTCAATGTCGTTATGAACGTAGAAGCGTCTTCGTTGGCACGGCGCACGTACTCGCGTTCCAGGGCTTCCCTCCCAGGGATCCAACCCTGGCCGTCGACGACCGCGGACGAATGGAAGGCCAGAGCGAAGAGGATCTTGTCTAGCTTCCATCCGGGGAGGGTGTTCTCGCAGCACTCCCGCACGAGCGCATACGGGACGTCCACGCCGATGAACAGGACCTGGTCGTATTCTTCGGCGAGCTGGGAGAGGAGATCCGCCGCCGAGGAACTCAACTCCGCCCACTTCGCGTACGCCCACAGGGGGTTCCGCGCATCATGCGGAAGGCGATGGATGCGGATCCCCGACGCATTCGCCCTCGCGAGGGAACTCTCCAACATGTCGTCGTCGACCCGGTAGTCGGAGCTCGGGATCGTCCAGTCGTGCACAGCGACGTGAAGGTCCCAGCGTCCACAATCGGCGACCTGCAACTTGGCCTCGACACAGGCCCAGGCATCCATGAGGATCCGCGTCTGGACTCCCGAGCCGTGGTACATGTTCGCTACACCATCCGTGTTCGCATACAGCAACGCCCGCATCAGAGCTTCTGCAGCCACTTCTTGTACGCGACCACCTCGGGAGCGAGCGGGTCCTGCCTCCAGAGGGAGTCGATGGAGTCGTGCCGCACATCGCCGAGGATCTCGTAGGTGTCTCCCCTCGGCAGGAGGATCTTCGCCTCCGGGGAGACGATGAAGCAGCTGGCTGTGTCGCTGTCGGAGGCAGCGACCTTCACGTCACCGGCGATCTCCATGGCCTCCGCCGTGACCGACTGGAAGGTTGCGGTGGGCAGCGCATGGCGGTCGACCCCACGGTTGTACTCACCTCGAGAGCTGTACTGGTAGAGGCGCCAGACGCTGGGCCGGATCACGTCGTTCACGACACGGGCCATCTCGGCGATGTGGTGCTGGTTGACGCTGCTGACGACGGTGGCGATCTTCAGCTGGACGCCCGATTCCTGCACCAGGGACACCGCCCTCATGGCCTTCGCGAGAGTGGCTCGCTTGCCACGCATGTCCCGGTGGACGTCGGGATCGCACGCATCCATGGATATGCCGATCACGTCGAAGTGGTCGACGAGCCTCCTTGCGGGGTCTCGGCTCAATGACGATTCCAGGAGCTCGCCGTTGGTGTTCAGGATCGTCTTCTTGCCCTGGCCGCGGAATGCACGCGAGTAGTGCCAGACGTCATCGCCGACTACCAGGGGTTCACCGCCGCAGAAGGTCACAGCGGGGGTCTGGGACGCGAGAATGGACTCTGCGATGATCGCGCGAAGGGAATTGTCATCCTTCGTGGGCACTGGACCCCAGCAATAGTCGCAGGTCAGGTTGCACCGTGACGTCATCCACCAATCTACGGAGGGCGGCGTGATGGGAAGCGGCGGATTCTCAGTCATGTCACATCCTTGTGCTTGGGACTCGATTAGCGCGACGCTACCAACCGTGGGGCGGCCCGCACGGGAGTTGCACACAGGAGCGTGACGCCTCCCGTGTTGCGGGCGCATGGCCCGAGGAAGACGGTGGGACACGTCGGCCGCACGCACGGCGAGGAGCGGCCCGTCGTCCTCGCCATCGCGCAAGAGCGGATCGCCAAGCTGGGTCCGACGGATCGGCGCGTCCCCGCCGATGACGAGGTCGCGTCCATCCCCCACGGCGCCGACGGCCAGGGACCGTCGACGCCGCCGGGTGGGCCGGATCCTCCGGGTCAGCGCGGGGAGAGCGGCGCCGCCAGGCCCTCGGCGCCCGTGCGCACGTACTCCTCGTCCTCCTCCACGTTCGAGTCGCGGCCCATCGCGAGGCCCACGAGCGTGAGCACGACCGCGGCGGTGAGGTACAGCGCGATGCCGACCCAGCTGCCGGTCTCCTCGTAGATGATCGTGAACATCAGCGGCGCGATGGCCCCGCCGATCACGCCGGCGATCGTGTACGCGAGCGAGGCGCCCGTGTAGCGCAGCCGCGGCGAGAACTGCTCGATGATGTACGCCGCCTGCGGCCCGTACATGAAGGAGTAGAAGAAGAGGCCGAGCACGATGCCCACGCCGAGCACGAAGGTCGACGACCCGTCGGTGATCGCGAAGAACACGTACGCCCACACCGCCGCGCCCACCGCGGCGGCCGCGTACAGCGCCCGGCGGTTGATGCGGTCGCTCACGGCGCCCGCGAACGGGATCGTGAACAGCTGCACGGCGGATCCGACGAGCACGGCCACGAGCACCTGGCTGCGATCGAAGCCGAGCGTGTTCACGCCGTAGGTGAGCGTGAAGACGGTGAAGAGCGCGTAGAGCACGTCGGGTCCGACGCGGCTGAGGATCGCGGCCACGAGCGGGCGCGCCTGCGTGCGGAAGATCTCCGAGATGGGCGCGCTCGGGCGGTCGCCGCGCTCCTGCAGCGCGCGGAACACGGGCGTGTCCTCGAGCTTCAGGCGGATCCAGAGGCCGAACGCCACGAGCAGCGCGGAGAGCAGGAAGGCCACGCGCCAGCCCCAGTCGAGGAAGTCCTCCTCGGTGAGCAGCACGGTGAGCAGCGCGAGGGCGCCGTTGGCGAGCAGGTTGCCGGCGGGCGGGCCGACCTGCGCGGCCGATGACCAGAAGCCCCTCTTCCGCGGATCGCCGAACTCGCTGGAGAGCAGCACCGCGCCGCCCCACTCGCCGCCGACGCCCACGCCCTGCGCGAAGCGGAGGAGCACGAGGATGATCGGCGCCGCGAGGCCGATGGTCGCGTAGCCCGGCAGCACGCCGATGAGGAACGTCGCGATGCCGATGAGCAGCAGCGTGAGCACGAGGACGGGCTTCCGGCCGATCTTGTCGCCGAGCCGCCCGAACACGAACCCGCCGACGGGGCGCGACACGTAGCCGACCGCGTAGGTGGAGAACGCGAGGATCGTCGCCGTGTAGGGGTCCGACGCGGGGAAGAACACGATGGGGAACACGACGGCGCTGGCCGCCGAGTACACGGCGAAGTCATACCACTCGAGCGAGGTGCCGGTGAGGCTCGCGGTGAACGCCTTGACGAGCTCGCGGCGGGTGGGCTTCTCGGTCGCGGCGGGTGCCGCGTGCGCGCCGGATGCGGGCGCGGTCGCCGCCGGGGAGGCGGTGGGGTCGTCGACCATGGGGCTCCTCGGTGAGGGAGCCGGGCTGGCGGATCCGGCGATCGGATCCCGCCCGGCGTCCGGTCGGTGTGCTGTATACAGTAGGCATACCGGAGCGCCGGCACCATGGTCGAGGCGCCCGGATCCGCATTTCTTCACACGCTCGAAACACCACAGGAGGACCGATGACCACCCTGCGCTTCCAGCTGCCCGACGGATCCACCCCGAGCGTCGAGGTCGTGTCGCTCCTCAACGCCGGCTACGCGGGCCGCGACCAGGTCGAGGTGCAGGCGCACATCGACGAGCTGGCCGAGCTCGGCGTGCCCGGGCCCGAGACCACGCCCGCGCTCTACCCCGTCGCGCCGTATCTCGCGTCGCAGGCCGAGAGCGTCCCCGCGCAGCATGGCCGCACCTCGGGCGAGGCCGAGTGGGCCCTCGTGATCACCGACGACGACGTGCTCCTCACCGTCGCGTGCGACCACACCGACCGCGCGCTCGAGGTGCACGGCGTCGCGTGGAGCAAGAACACCCGACGTGCTCGGCCGGAAGGCCTGGCGCCTCGCCGACGTGCGCGACCGACTCGACGCGATCCGCCTCCGCGGCTGGGTCGGCGAGGAGGGCGCCGAGGAGCTCATCCAGGACTCCACGCTCGCCGCGCTCCTCACCCCGGACCACTGGCTCGAGGTGCTCGAGCGGCGTGGCCTCCGCGTCCCCGGCACCGTGCTGATCTCGGGCACGGTCGCGATGGCCCCGGGCGTCGACCAGTTCGCGCCGCGCTGGCGCGTGCAGCTCGAGGATCCCGCGACCGGCGAGACCATCGACGCCGCCTACCGCGTGGAGCTGCTGCCCGAGGCGATCGGCTGATCCCGCCCCGCGCCCGCCCGGCGACCGCCCCGCGCCCGCCCCGCCGGCCCATCCCGGCGGGGCGCGGCCGTCCGGTACGCTGAGCGCATCCACCCGCCTGCAGGAAGCCGGAGATCCATCGTGCCCACGATCGTCGTCGAAGTGATGCCCAAGGCCGAGCTGCTCGACCCCCAGGGGAAGGCCGTGGCCGGCGCCCTGGCCCGCCTCGGCAAGGACCGCTTCACCGGCGTCCGCATCGGGAAGCGCTTCGAGCTCACCGTCGAGGGCGAGGTGGACGACGCGCTGCTCGCCGACGTCCAGACCCTCGCCGCCGACATGCTGTCCAACTCCGTCATCGAGGACGTCATCAGCGTCCACGTCGCCGGGCTCGACGGCTTCGGCATCTCCGCCGAGGCCGACATGTCCACCGGCAACGTCACCGACGAGCGCACGGTGGCCGACGGCGGCACGGCCGACACCGACGTCGCCGCACACCCGCTCCCCCACGGTTCCGCCGCGGCGGAGCAGCGCTGATGCGCGTCGGGGTCATCACCTTCCCGGGATCCCTCGACGACCGCGACGCGCAGCGCGCCGTCCGTCTCGCGGGCGCCACCCCCGTCGCGCTCTGGCACGGCGACCACGACCTCCAGGGCGTCGACGCGATCGTGCTCCCCGGCGGCTTCAGCTACGGCGACTACCTGCGGGCGGGCGCCATCGCGGCCTTCGCGCCGATCATGCGCGAGGTCGTGGACGCGGCCGAGCGCGGCGTGCCCGTGCTCGGCATCTGCAACGGCTTCCAGATGCTCACCGAGGCGCACCTGCTGCCCGGCGGGCTGATCCGCAACGAGGCCGGGAACTTCGTCTGCCGCGACCAGCGCCTCCGCGTCGAGGCCACCAGCACCGCCTGGACGAGCGCCTTCACGCCGGACGAGGAGATCACCATCCCGCTCAAGAACGGCGAGGGCGGCTTCATCGCCGACGCCGACACGCTCGACCGCCTCGAGGGCGAGGGCCGCGTGGCCTTCCGCTACCTCGGCGGCAACCCGAACGGATCCCTCCGCGACATCGCCGGGATCGCCAACGCCCGCGGCAACGTCGTCGGCCTCATGCCCCACCCCGAGCACGCCGTCGAGGAGGGCTTCGGACCGGACACCCCGGCCGCCATGCGCTCCGGTGTCGACGGCCTCCGTCTCTTCACATCCGTCCTCGAAGGAGTCCTCGCGCAGTGAGCGTCCACCCCGATCCCGCCTCCGTCCCCACCGACCCCGCGGGAGAGGGGCTGAGCGCACGTCGCCACGTCGCCGACACCGTCGAGATGGCCGAGCGCACCCCCGAGAAGGAGCAGCCGTACGCGGCGCTCGGGCTCACCGAGGGCGAGTACCTGAGGATCCGCGAGATCCTCGGCCGCCGCCCCACGAGCGGCGAGCTCGCCATGTACTCGGTCATGTGGAGCGAGCACTGCTCCTACAAGTCCTCGAAGAAGTACCTGCGCCAGTTCGGGCAGAAGGTGTCCGAGTCCATGAAGAAGGACCTCATGGTCGGCATGGGCGAGAACGCCGGCGTCGTCGACGTGGGCGAGGGCTGGGCCGTCACCTTCAAGATCGAGAGCCACAACCACCCGTCCTACATCGAGCCGTTCCAGGGCGCGGCCACGGGCGTCGGCGGCATCGTCCGCGACATCATCTCGATGGGCGCGCGCCCCGTCGCCGTCATGGACGCGCTGCGCTTCGGCGACATCGACGACCCGGACACCGCGCGCGTCGTGCACGGCGTCGTCGCGGGCATCAGCTTCTACGGCAACTGCCTGGGGCTGCCGAACATCGGCGGCGAGACCTACTTCGACCGCGTGTACCAGGGCAACCCGCTCGTCAACGCGCTCGCGGTCGGCGTGCTCCGCCACGAGGACCTCCACCTCGCCAACGCGCGCGGCGTCGGCAACAAGGTCGTGCTGTTCGGCGCCCGCACGGGCGGCGACGGCATCGGCGGCGCGTCCATCCTCGCGAGCGACACGTTCGCCGACGGCGGCCCGACCAAGCGCCCCGCGGTGCAGGTCGGCGACCCGTTCGCCGAGAAGGTGCTCATCGAGTGCTGCCTCGAGCTGTTCGCCAAGGACCTCGTCGAGGGGATCCAGGACCTCGGCGCCGCGGGCATCTCCTGCGCCACGAGCGAGCTCGCGTCCAACGGCGACGGCGGCATGCACATCCGGCTCGAGGAGGTGCTGCTGCGCGATCCGTCGCTCACGGCCGAGGAGATCCTCATGTCGGAGAGCCAGGAGCGCATGATGGCGGTCGTTCAGCCGGAGAAGCTCGAGGGCTTCCTCGAGGTCGTCCGCAAGTGGGACGTCGAGACGAGCGTGCTCGGCGAGGTCACCGACACCGGCCGCCTCGTCATCGACCACCACGGCGAGCGCATCGTCGACGTCGAGCCGCGCACGGTCGCGGTCGACGGCCCGGTCTACGACCGGCCCGTCTCCCACCCCACGTGGATCGACGCCCTCCAGGCCGACTCCGCGTCGCGCCTCGCGCGCCCCACCGAGCCGGGCGACATCAAGGACCAGTTCCTGCAGCTGCTCGGCAGCCCGAACCTCGCCGACGCGTCGTGGATCACCGACCAGTACGACCGCTACGTCATGGGCAACACGGCCCTGTCGTTCCCCGACGACGCCGGCATGGTCCGCGTCGACGAGGAGAGCGGCCTCGGCTTCTCGGTCGCGACCGACGCGAACGGCCGCTTCTGCCAGCTCGACCCGTACCGCGGCGCGCAGCTCGCCCTCGCGGAGGCGTACCGCAACGTCGCCGCGTCCGGCGCCACGCCCGTCGCCGTGAGCGACTGCCTCAACTTCGGCAGCCCCGAGGACCCCGAGGTCATGTGGCAGTTCAGCCGCACGGTCGAGGGCCTCGCGGACGGCTGCCTGGAGCTCGAGATCCCCGTCACGGGCGGCAACGTCTCCCTCTACAACCAGACGGGCACGCAGGCCATCCACCCCACGCCCGTCGTGGGCGTGCTCGGCGTGATCGACGACGTCGCGCGCCGCATCCCCTCCGGCTGGCAGGACGAGGGCGACAACATCTACCTGCTCGGCGTCACGCGCGAGGAGCTCGACGGATCCGCCTGGGCCGGCACCGTGCACGACCACCTCGGCGGCGTCCCGCCCGTGGTCGACCTCGCGGCGGAGAAGGACCTCGCCTCGCTCATCGCGGCCGGCGCCACCCAGTCGCTCATCGCGAGCGCGCACGACCTCTCGGACGGCGGCCTCGGCCAGGCGCTCGCGGAGTCCGTCATGCGCTTCGGCGTCGGCGCCCGCGTCTGGCTCGACGGCATCGTCCAGCGCGACGGCGTCGACCAGGCGACCGCGCTCTTCTCCGAGTCCACCGGCCGCATGCTCGTCACGGTGCCGCGCGAGGACGACGTCAAGTTCCAGGGTCTCTGCGAGGGGCGCGGCTACCCGGTGCTGCGCATCGGCGTCACGGACGCGCAGGCGCCCGGCCTCGAGCTGCAGGGTCTCTTCACCCTGTCCGTGGGCGAGCTGCGCGGGATCCACCGCGCCACGCTCCCCGCGCGCTTCGGCACCGCCGTGGAGGCATCGGCATGACCGACCCCGCATCGACCCCCTTCTGGTCGCCGTCCCTCGCCGAGCTCACGGAGCGCGTGCCGCTGCCCGCGGGCGCCGACATCCAGATGGGCCCCGTGCTGTACGACCACGAGGGCACCGAGCTCGAGGGCCTCCTCGCGCGCGACGCCGGGCAGAGCGGCCTCCGCCCGGCCGTGCTCGTGATCCACGACTGGTCCGGCGTCGGCGGGCACGTGGCCGCCCGGATCCAGATGCTCGCGCGCCTCGGCTACGTCGCGTTCGCCGCCGACGTCTACGGCCGCGACGTGCGCCCCGGCCCGGAGGAGGCCGGCCAGGTGGCGGGATCCTTCTACGCCGACCTCCCGCTCCTGCGCGCCCGCGTGCAGGCCGGCATCGACCGCCTCGCGGCCGAGCCCGACGTCGACCCGTCGCGCATCGCCGTCATGGGCTACTGCTTCGGCGGCAGCGCCTCGCTCGAGGTCGCCCGCGCGGGTGCCGACATCAAGGCCGCGATCTCGCTGCACGGCAGCCTCGTCGTGCACGAGCCCGCCGACGTCGCCGACGTGAAGGCCGCGATCCTCGTCCTCACGGGCGCGGACGACCCGATGGTGCCCGACGAGAAGGTCGCCGCGTTCCAGGACGAGATGCGCACGCGTCCCGCGATCGACTGGCGGGTCGGGACCTACAGCGGCGCCATGCACGCGTTCTCCGTGCCGGGCGTCGACTCCCCGGATCACGGCGCGCAGTACCAGGACCGCACCGAGCGCCGCTCGTGGCGCGCGCTCACGGACTTCCTCGCGGAGCACCTGGGCTGATCCTCCTCCGCGTCGACCCGCGCGCCGCCGGCACCCGCCGGCGGCGCGCGCGTCTGTCCGCGGGCCATGCGCCGACTGGTGGAAACCTCCGCGACCCGCCGACACGCCGCCCTCGGGTTGCCATCCCCGCACCCCTCGCGTAGACCTGTCCGTGCAGTTCACGCATCCGCCATGCGCCGTTGGTCCCCGCAGGGGTCCCGTCGCGCAGGCTGATCATGCGAGACACGTGCGACCCGAGGAGATCTCCATGATGGCCAGCGGCGGATTCAGCCGACGCGACCTGTTCGACGGTGCCGGATCCTCCGATCCCGGCGTCGGGCGGCCCACCCGAGGTTCCGGCACGGCGCTCCTCGAGCGGCCGCGCGCGGACGAGACGACCACCACGACGGACGGCCCGGACGGCACCGCGGAGGCCGCCCCCCCTCCGTCTCGTCAGGCGGCAGCGACCTCCGTCGCTCCCGCCCCGCCCCAGCAGGCGACCATCGGCTCGGCCGAGGGCGACCTCGTGCACGTCATGACCTGCAACATCCGCCTGGCCCGCCCCTCCACCGAGCCGGGCGATCCCGACCACTGGGCCGACCGCGAGCCCGTGCTCGCCCGCTTCCTCCAGCTCGAGCAGCCCACCGTCCTCGGCGTGCAGGAGGCCCTCTCGGCCCAGCTGCCCGCCATCGCCCGGGCGCTCCCCCACCACCGCATGCTCGGCTACGGCCGCGACGGCGGCTCCGGCGGCGAGTACAGCGCGATCTTCTACGACGAGCGCCGCCTCGACGTCGTGGCATGGGACCAGTTCTGGCTGTCCGACCTGCCGGAGCTCATCGGATCCCGCTCCTGGGGCTGCAGCACCACGCGCATCGCGACGTGGGCGCGCTTCCGCGACCGCCGCAGCGGCGCGGAGTTCGTGCACCTCAACACGCACCTCGACCACGAGTCCGAGCTCGCGCGCGTGAAGAGCGCCGACCTCATCACCGAGCGGCTGCAGGAGGTCGCGTCCGGCGCGCCCGTCGTCGTCACCGGCGACTTCAACGCGCCGGCCGAGGAGTCGGCGGCGTACGACATCCTCACGCGCGACGCGGGCCTCGCCGACACCTGGACCACGGCCGCGCACCACGCGACCCCGGGCATCGGCACGTTCACGGCCTACGGCGACCCGGTGCCCGAGGGCGAGCGCATCGACTGGATCCTCGCGGGCGACGGCGTCGAGGTGGTCGACTCGGCCATCAACCCGTACACGTTCGAGGGCCGCTCCCCCTCCGATCACGCCGCCGTCCAGGCGCTCGTGCGCCTCGCCCGCACCGCCTGACCCGCGCTGCACCGGGCCCCGGCCGCACGTCGGCCGGGGCCCGAGCACGCCCTCCGCGGATCGGCGGTCCGCCACGCCGCCGCCCGGGACGATGGAAACCGCATGCCACAATGGTTTCCGAGCGGCCCCGTGATCGCAGCGGCTGACGGGGTCACCGGCTCGCCGCCGCCGCGGACCCCTCCACGATCGGATGAACACCTATGCCCGCACGTCGCATGGCCCGGGGCGCCCTCGGCGCCCTCGCCGCCGTCCTCCTGCTCGCCGGGTGCACCAGCGCGCCGCAGCCCGCCCCCACCGCCACCGAGGGCGAGCCCGCGCCCGGCGCGTCCGCCACGACGGCGCCCGAGGACATGGTCCGCATCGTCGTCATGGGCGACTCGAACACGAACGGCTTCGTCGGCACGCTGCCGCAGGGCATCGACCAGGGCATGGCCTACGTCGACTACGTCGTGGGTGACCCGCTGACCTTCGCGGGCGGCTGGGGCACCGACGGCGCGACCAGCACCGTGATGGCCGCCAACACGCCCACCGTCGAGGACGTCGACGTCGCGCTCATCATGATCGGCACGAACAACCGCATCGCCGGCGTGCCGGACACGCAGCTCGACGCGGACATCCTCCAGACGGTCGAGAAGCTCGCGCCGAAGGAGACGGTGATCCTCGGGATCCCGCCGCAGAACGCCTCGCCCGAGACGCCGCCCGAGGTGAACGCGCACCTCGAGGAGTTCGCCGACGCGCAGGGGTACCACTTCTTCAACCCGTGGAAGAACCTCACGAACAAGGACATGAAGTGGCGGACCGAGTTCTTCCGCGACGGGATCCACACCAACATGACGGGCTACAAGCTCATGGGCTCGGAGGTGCGCAAGTACGTGCGCACCGAGGTGCTCGCGGACGGCGCCCAGAAGTAGGGCCAATCCCCCGCCCTCCCGCCGGCGACCCGACGGTTAGGGTCGAAGCGGTGCCTCCGAAGGTCGCGCCCGCACCAGAGGAGAGCCCGCGTGACCAGCACCGTGACAGTGAAGAGCGAGACCGGTCGGAAGATCGAGTTCCTCGAGGCGGTCCGCGGCGTCGCGTCGTTCATCGTGGTGCTGCAGCACCTCATCGCGGCGGAGTACCCGGCGTTCGAGGACTTCAGCCGGCAGTGGGTGGACGCCGGGCGCGTGGGCGTCGTCGCGTTCTTCCTGGTGAGCGGGTACGTCATCCCGCTGAGCCTCCAGCGGCAGGACACCCGCACCTTCCTGGTGCGCCGCCTCTACCGGCTCTTCCCGCTCTACTGGCTCGTGCTCGGCCTCATGATGCTGTGGGTCGCGACCACGGGCGACGGCGAGCTCGGCGGCCCCCTCGTGATCATGGCGAACGTGCTCATGGTGCAGGGCGCCGTGGGCATCTTCACGATCGTGCCGACGGCCTGGACCCTCGGCATCGAGCTGATCTTCTACGGCCAGTCCCTCGTCGCGAAGCTCATCGGCCGCCTCGACCGCAGCGTCGTCATGGGGTACGTGTGGCTCGCGGGCTTCGTCGCCGCGGCGATCGCCGGCCGGGTGCTCGAGCGCGAGCTGCCCTGGACGCTGCCACTGCTGCTCTACACGGCCTCGCTCGGGCACGCGGTCCACCTGCGCGATCGCGACGGATCCACCGCCTGGCGCGGCCTCCTCGTCGCCGGCGTGGTGGGCGTGCCGCTGTTCACGTACCTCAACGGCGGGCAGGACGCGGCGTGGCCGCCGTTCGACTACGCCGTGTCGTTCCTGCTCGGCCTCGGCCTGTTCTTCGCCTTCTACGCGTCGCGCGGGGCGGCCCATTCACGCGTGCTCATCTGGCTCGGTGCGATCTCGTACGCCGCGTACCTCCTGCACCCGCTCGCCTACCGCGTGGTGCGCGCCGTGGACGTGCCCGAGGGGATCGTGCGGGTGATCGCCGCCATCGCGGTCACGCTCGTCGTCTCCTGGCTCGTGCACCGGTTCGTGGAGGTGCCGTTCATCGGCGTCGCCCGTCGCCTCACGAGCCGCTCGTCGGCCGCGAAGGCGCCGCGGGGCTAGGTCCCGCACCGCGGACCCCGCACCGGGCCCCGAGGGGTTCGGGCACCCGCGCCGTCGTGCCGTCATCTCCCCGATCCGCGTTCCCTGCGGACGCGCGCCCGGGCTGCTCGCGGGTGGCGCACAGGGCCGCGTCCAGTGGCGAGGTGCGGCTCCGGCCCACGGCTCACGGCTCACGGCTCACGGCTCACGGCTCACGGCTCACGGCTCACGCTTCGACTCGCGCTCCCGCTCCGGCAGCTCCGGCTCCGGCTCCGGCTCCGGCGCGCGATGACGCGATCAAGCCGCCGGACGCACGACGATGGGCGCCCCTCCCATCAGGAGGAGCGCCCATCGTGGCGTGCGGTGATGCGGGCGGGTCAGCCGGCGGCCGGAGCCGGGGCCGCGCCGATGCCGAGCAGGGCGAGGATGTCCGCCATGATCGGCGCGAGGTCCTGCGACTGGCGGGCCGTGAGGTGCGACGTGTCGCCGCGCACGGGGATCCCGTTCACGAACGCCGGGCACGTGCCCTGGCTGCAGAACCAGCCCTGCGTGTTGATGAACTGGACCGGGGCCCCGACCTCCGTCGCCGCGGCCTCCATCGTGCGGGCGTGGCTGATGAACGACGGCGACACCGTCGACTGGCAGTCGTTCGGCGAGCTCGTCGGCGTCTTGCACTCCACGAGGGCGGTGGCTGCCGGCGGACGGGACAGGACGATCACGTTGGACGCCGCGGTCTTCAGCGAGCCCATGGTGGCGAGCGCACCGGCCTGCCACTCGCGGTCGGCGGCGCCGCCCGTCGCCCCGGTCGACAGGTACGAGTTGTCGACGGCCTCGCTCATGAGGATGAGCGCGGGCTTCGTCGCGTTCATCTCGCCGAGCGCCCAGTTGCGGAAGTCCGTGCACTCCGTGTACTCGGAGCCGTCGGTGTCCGTGCTCGTGACGGTGGACGCGGGGCAGCGGGCCATCGTGAGCACGCGCACCTTCCAGTCGTCGCCGAGGCTCGAGCGGAGCATGGGCGCGTAGCTGATCGCGAGCGAGTCGCCGAAGATGACCGCGGTCTTCTCCGGTCCCGCCGCCTGGTTGCCGTAGACGCAGTGCTCGGCGTTCTCGACGGCGTCCTTCTCCTTGGCGAGGTCGGCGCCGAGGCAGCCGTCCTTCGCCCACTCGGTCGCGATGACGTCGCGGCCGAAGTCGCCGAACGACTCGACGGCGGGATCGAGGGCCGGCCATTCGTCCGCGGCGAGGGCGGCGGAGACCTGCTCGCCGCGGACCTCGAGCGCGTCGCCGGTGGCCGCAGGCGGGGTCGCGGTGCCACCGGTGCTCGGGCCGCTCCCGAGCTGGCTCTGCCCGCTCGGCTCGTCGCGCACGACGGCGGCAGCCACGACGCCCACCACGGCGACCGCGACGACGGAGAGCGCCGCGACGGTCATCTTCAGCTGCGCACCGGATGACCGGCGGCCGGCCTTCTTCGGGTCGAGCCAGCTGGAGCGGCGGATCGGATCCTCGACGAGGTGGAACGACGCGACGGCGAGCACGAGGGTCGCGGCGATCGCGGCACCGTAGTACTCGAGGGTGCCGGTGCCGAGCAGCGACGCCAGCAGGATGATCGCCGGGAAGTGCCAGAGGTACAGCGAGAACGACAGCCGGCCGATGTAGGTGGTGACCGGGTTCGTGATCGGCACCATGGCCTTCGACACCCCGCCGATGCCCGACGCGATCACGAGCGCGGTCGCGACGACCGGCAGCAGGCCGAAGGGCACCGGGAACGCGTTGTCACCGGACACGAGGAAGAAGGAGGCGACGATGCCCGCGAGGCCGACGTAGCCGAGCACGGGGCGGATCGCGGCGGGGAGGGTGGCGATGCGCGCCGCGAAGATCGCGAGGAGCGCGCCGATGCCGAGCTCCCAGGCGCGGGAGCAGGTGGAGAAGTACGCGACCGTCGGGCGGGCCGAGGTCTCGTAGAAGCCCCACGCGAGCGACGCCACGATGAGGACGCCGACCGTGATGCCGATCGTCTGCGTGAAGAGGCGGGCGCGCTTGGTGCGGTTCTTGGGGCTGCGGCGGCGGGCGAACGTGATCACGAGGAAGATCAGCACGGGCCAGACGACGTAGAACTGCTCCTCGACCGAGAGCGACCAGTAGTGGCGGAACGGCGAGATGGGGCCGTCGGACGCGAAGTAGTCGGTGCCGGCGCTGGCGAAGTGCCAGTTGGAGACGAAGAGGGCCGACCAGACGGCGTCCCACAGGCTGGCCTGCGCGCGCACCACGTTGAAGACGAGGAACGAGACGGCCGTCGAGACCACGAGCACGAGCAGCGCGGCCGGCATGATGCGGCGGACGCGGCGCTTGTAGAAGTCGAGGAACGAGATCGTCTTGGTGCGCTCGTACTCCTTGAGCAGCAGCCCCGTGATGAGGAAGCCGCTGATGACGAAGAAGACGTCGACGCCCACGAAGCCGCCGGACGGCCAGTCGAAGAGGTGGTCGACGATGACGGCGACCACGGCGAGGGCGCGGAGGCCCTCGACGTCCGGGCGGAAGCCCCGGTTCACCGTCGGCGAATCCCCCTCAGGTGGTGGGTTCTTGTCGTGCGGCGCGGAGCGGAGCTCCGACGGGTCCGGGAGCGCGGGCGTGCCCCGGCGAAATGTCTGCGAGCTCATGGCCCAGGTCCCTACTCACTCGTGTACCGCCGTGCAGCACTGCTGTCTGAGCGACCCTAACAGGGCACCACAGGCCCTACCATGCCCCGGACGGGGGCGTTCCGGGCTGCTGGCACCACTCGTGAGCTGTGTGATGATAGACAGCCGAGGCTGTGGATATCCCACGTATGCGGACACTCCGCGCCTGTGTGCTTTTGGGGAAGGGTTCTAAGTTATGGCGCTCCGTGACTTCATTCGGATGCTGCGTAGGGGCGCGGTGCTCATCATCCTGACGCTCCTGGTCGGGGTGGGCGCCGCGGCGGCCTTCTCCCTCCTCCAGACCCCCGAGTACGAGGCATCCACCAAGATGTACGTCGCCCAGAGCAGCTCGGGCAGCGTGCAGGACCTCCAGCAGGGCAACAACTTCATCCAGCAGGCGGTGAAGAGCTACGCGGACGTCGTCACGACCCGCGCCGTGCTCCAGCCCGTGATCGACGAGTTCGGCCTCGACATGACGTCGCGCGAGCTGGCCGAGTCGGTCCGCGCCTCCGCGCCGCTCGACACGACGATCATCGACATCACGGTCAAGGACCAGTCCCGACAGGACGCCGCGACCCTCGCCGACGCGATCGGCGCGAGCCTCACCACGGTCGTGGGCACGCTCGTCCCCGAGACCATCGAGGGCACGCCGCAGGTGCAGATCACGCAGCTCGAGCAGGCGGAGATCCCCGAGTCGCCGTCCTCGCCGAACCTGCCCGTCAACATCATCGTCGGCGCGCTCATCGGCCTCCTGATCGGCGTGGGCGTCAGCCTCCTCCGCGAGACGCTCGACAACCGCATCCGCGGGGAGCGCGACGTCGAGCTCGTCACGACCAAGCCCATCCTCGGCGGCATCGCGTACGACCCGAAGGCGACCGAGCGTCCCCTCATCGTCCAGGACGACCCGCGCAGCCCCCGTGCCGAGTCCTTCCGCAGCCTCCGCACGAACCTCCAGTTCCTGGAGTTCGGCGGCCGGTCGCGCAGCTTCGTCATCACCTCCTCCATCCAGGGCGAGGGCAAGTCGACCACCAGCTCGAACCTCGCGCTGGCCCTGGCCGACTCCGGCATCAAGGTCGTCCTCATCGACGCCGACCTCCGCCGCCCGCGCCTGGCCTCCTACATGGGCCTCGAGGGCGCCGTGGGCCTCACCGACATCCTCATCGGCCGCGCCGAGATCGAGGACGTCATCCAGCCCTGGGGCTCGGGCATGCTCTCGATCCTCCCCGCCGGCCAGATCCCGCCGAACCCGTCCGAGCTGCTCGGCTCGCAGGGCATGGCCCGCCTGCTGCAGGACCTCGAGGCGCGATACGACGTGGTGCTCATCGACGCCCCGCCGCTGCTCCCCGTCACCGACGCGGCGATCCTGTCCAAGAACGCCGGCGGCGCGATCGTCGTCGTCGCGGCAGGACGCACGCACCGCACGCAGCTGAAGAGCGCCATCGCCAACCTCACCAACGTGGGCGCGGACGTGCTCGGCCTCGTGATCACCATGCTCCCCACCAAGGGCCCGGACGCGTACGGCTACGGCCACTACGGCTACGGGTACGGGTACGGGTACACGGAGGACGAGGACGGCCAGAAGACCAAGGCGCCCATCGAGAAGATCAAGGCGTAGCTCCCCTCCATGTCGGAACTCCCCCCCACGAGCCGCAGGGCCGCACGCGCGGCCCTCGGCGACGCATCCTCCGAGAGCGTCGACGACGGCTCGTTCCGCGTCCTGTTCGTCTGCTCGGGCAACATCTGCCGCTCCGCCCTCGCCGAGCAGGTCCTCCGGGCCCGCGTCCGCGCGATCTTCGGCGGCCACGCCGCCGAGGCCGACTCGGTCGTGCGCTTCTCCAGCGCCGGCACGATCGCGGCCGAGGGGCAGCGCATGCCCGAGCAGGCGGCCGAGCTGTCCGTCCGCTACGGCGGGGACCCGAGCGAGCACCGGGCGCGCTTCCTGACGCCCGGCATCATCCAAGGCGTCGACCTGGTGCTCACCATGGCGCGCGAGCACCGCAGCGCCGTCGTGCGCGCGGTGCCCCGCGCCAACCGCTTCACCTTCACGATCCGCGAGTTCGCGGCGCTCTTCGAGCACCTCGTCGAGGTGACCGGGGACGAGAAGCACATCGCGTGCGACAGCGACGTGCCGGAGCAGCTGCGGGCGCTCATCCCGCTCGTGGCGGCGCAGCGCGGCGTGACCCTGCCTCCCGCGCAGGAGGACGACTACGACGTGGTCGACCCCTACCGCCGGTCGCAGGCCACCTACGACGCCTCGGGCGAGCAGGCCGGAGGCGCCATCGAGTCGATCCTCGAGTCGGTGCGGGCCGTGACCCGCACGGACGCGCCACGCCTCCGGGGCTGACCCGACCAGCCCGCCACCGCACACGCGAGCGCACGCCGCTCCATCAGACACCACCGGCTCCCCTCGGGAGCCGCCTGCCCCGGGGGACCAGTGGACACGCAACAGACACGACGCACGGACGAGGCCCAGGAGGGGTCGCGCTGGCGGGTCGTCTACGCCCGACGCCTGGCGCTGAGCGACGCGCTCGTCATCATCCTCACGACCTTCGGCGTGCAGTTCCTCTGGTTCGGCACCACGGCCGGCTCGGTCGACCTCGGCGGCAACGCCCAGGGGGTCGCGGTGACCTACACGATGGTCTCCGTCGTGCTGATCCTCGCGTGGCTCTTCGTGCTCACCGTCTACAGCACCCGCGACTACCGCATCGTCGGCACCGGCACGCAGGAGTACAAGCAGGTCGCCGACGCGACGCTGCGGCTCTTCGGCATCATCGCCATCGTCGCGTTCCTCGTGAAGATCGACCTGGCGCGCGGCTACATCGTCACGGGCCTGCCGCTCGGCCTCGTGCTCCTGCTGCTGTCCCGCGCGCTCTGGCGCGTGTGGCTGTCGGCCCAGCGTCGCCGCGGCGAGTTCTCCTCGCTGATCCTCCTGGTCGGATCCCTGGAGAGCACCACCCACACCGCCACCACCCTCGCCCGCGCCCCCAAGGCCGGCTACCGCGTGGTCGGCGCGTGCCTCACGGGCGACGCGCGGCCCTCGCGCCTCCCGGGCCTCGACGTGCCGGTGGTCGGGAACGCCGACGACGCGCTCGCCGAGCTCGAGCGCCTCGGCGCCGACACGCTGGTGCTCACCTCCAGCGACGAGCTGCCGCCCGAGCGGATCCGCGAGCTGAGCTGGTCGCTCGAGCCCGGCCGCCACCACCTCGTCATGGCGCCCGGCCTCACCGACATCGGCGGCCCGCGCATCCACACGCGCCCCGTCGCCGGCCTCCCGCTCATCCACGTGGAGACGCCCCGCTTCGAGGGACGGAAGCTCCTCTCCAAGCGCCTGTTCGACATCGTCGTCTCCGGCATCACGCTCATCGTCCTGAGCCCGGTGTTCCTCCTCCTCGCGATCCTCATCAAGGCCACGAGCAAGGGCGACGTCTTCTACAAGCAGGAGCGCATCGGCCTGAACGGCGAGCCGTTCCACATGCTCAAGTTCCGCTCGATGCGCATGAACGCCGACGCCGAGCTGTTCGCGCTGCTGGAGCAGCAGGGGACGGCCGACACCCCGCTGTTCAAGGTGACGGACGACCCGCGCATCACGAAGGTCGGCGGGGTCCTCCGCCGCTACTCCCTCGACGAGCTGCCGCAGTTCCTCAACGTGCTGCTCGGATCCATGAGCCTCATCGGCCCGCGCCCGCAGCGCGAGGGCGAGGTCGCGCTCTACGACAGCGCCGCGCGCCGCCGCCTCCTCATCAAGCCCGGCATGTCCGGCCTCTGGCAGGTCTCGGGCCGCTCCTCCCTCTCGTGGGACGACGCCATCCGCCTCGACCTCTACTACGTGGAGAACTGGTCGCTCACGGGCGACATCATCATCCTCGCGCGCACGTTCAAGGCCGTCTTCGGCGCGGACGGGGCCGTCTGATGGGCGGGCTGGTCGTCCAGGAGTGGATCGAGAAGTCGGGCGGATCCGAGAAGGTGTTCGACGCGTTCGCGCACGCCTTCCCCGACGCCGATCTCTTCACGCTCTGGAACGACGACCCGGGCCGCTTCGGCGACCGGCCGGTGCGGGAGAGCTGGATCGCCCGCACGCCGCTGCGCCGGAGGAAGCCCCTCGCGCTGCCGTTCATGCCGCTCACGTGGAGCTCGGTCGACCTGTCCGCCTACGAGTGGACCCTCGCCAGCTCGCACCTGTTCGCGCACCACCTCGGCCACGGCGGCCGGGGCACCCGGCGCCACGTGTACGTGCACAGCCCCGCCCGCTACCTCTGGACCCCGGACCTCGACCGGCGCGGCGCCAACCCGCTCGTCAAGGCCGCCGCTCCCCCGCTCCGCGCGCTCGACCGGCGGCGCGCGCAGGCGTCCGGCGCCGAGGTCGCCGCGAACAGCGCGTTCGTGCGCGACCGCATCCGCGCCGCGTGGGACGTGGACGCGCAGGTCATCCACCCGCCCGTCGACGCCTCCGTCATCCGCGCCACGGCCTCCTGGGCCGACGCGCTCACGGGATCCGACGCCGCCCTCGCCGCCTCCCTGCCCGCCGAGTTCGTGCTCGGCGCGAGCCGTTTCGTGCCGTACAAGCGGCTCGACCTGGTGATCCGCGCGGGCGACGCCGCGGGCGTGCCCGTCGTCCTCGCCGGATCCGGCCCGCTCGCCGAGGAGCTGCGGGCGCAGGCCGACGCCGCGCGCGTGCCCGTCACGATCGTCCCGCGGCCGAGCGACGCGCTCCTCTACACGCTGTACCAGCGCGCGCTCGCGTACGTCTTCCCCGCGGTCGAGGACTTCGGGATCATGCCCGTCGAGGCGATGGCCGCGGGCGCCCGCGTGCTCGTCACCGACGTGGGCGGCGCGACCGAGAGCGTCGTCGACGGCGTGACGGGCGTGCACGTGCACGACTGGGAGGGCGCCGGCCTCGCCGACGCCGTCGCCCGGGCCGCGACGCTGGATCCCGCCGACAGCGTCCGCCGCTCCGCCGACTTCGACGCGGCCGTGTTCGAGCGCCGCATCGCCTCCTGGGTCCGCCACGACGGCGCCCGGCTCGACGGGGCGGTCGCGTGATGCGCCGGCTCGTCGTCAACGAGGCGTACGCGGCGCAGCGGGTCACCGGCCAGCAGCGCTACGCGACGGAGATCGCCCGCGCCCTCGAGGGCAAGCAGGGCGTCACCCGCGCCACGCCGTCCGACGGCATCGCGTCCTCCGGCGCGCGCAGCTGGCTCTGGGTGCAGACGACCCTGCCGTGGATCACGCGCCAGGACGTGCTGCTGTCGCTCACGAGCCGCGCACCGCTCGTGCACCGGCGCCACATCGTGGTCGTGCACGACCTCTTCGTGCTCACGAACCCCGAGTGGTACAGCCGCGAGTACGTCGTCACGCACGTGCCGCTGCTGCGCGCCAACCTGCGCGACGCGCGCGTCATCGTCACCGTGAGCGAGCCCGTCGCCGAGCAGGTGCGCGAGCTCGGCCTCTCCAGCGCGCCCGTCGTGGTCGCGCCCAACGCGCCGAGCCCCGTCTTCGGGGCGCCGCGCGGAGCCGAGGAGCGCGCTCGCGTGCTCGAGCGGTTCGGCGTGACCGACGGCGGGTACCTGCTCGCGGTCGGCAGCATGGATCCGCGCAAGAACCTGAAGCGCCTCACCGAGGCCTACCTGGAGCTGCCCGCGGAGACCCGCGCCCAGGCGCCCCTCGTGCTCGTGGGCGCGAAGAGCGCCGTCTTCGGCGACGTCGACATGGCCGAGTCGGACGACATCAAGCTGGCCGGCTACGTCACCGACGACGAGCTCGCCGTGCTCTACGCGGCGTCGCGCGGCGTCGTCTTCCCGAGCCTCGCGGAGGGCTTCGGCCTGCCGCTCGTCGAGGCGATGGTCGCGGGCGCGCGCCTCGCCGTCTCCGACATCCCCGTCTTCCACTGGATCTGCGAGGGCGACGCCGACTACTTCTCCCCCGCCGACACGTCCGCCATCACCGAGGCGCTCGCCCGGCTCGCCGCGGCCGCCCCGCTCGACGAGGAGGAGGCCGCCCGGATCCGCCGCGCCGTCACCTGCCGCTTCGACTGGCGCACCTCCGCGCAGACCGTCCACGACGCCTACCAGAGCATCGGGACGCGATGACCAGGCGGATCGGGCTGCTGCTCCCCACGGGAGCCGCAGGGCTCACGCGCGTGCTCCAGCTGGTGCTGCTCGTGGTCCTCACGCAGCTGGCCGACGAGTCGGCCCGGGCCGCGCTCGTCACCGGGTTCGCGCTGCTCAGCTCGTTCGCGATCATCACCGACTCGGGCGCCGCGAACTTCCTGCTGTCGCTGCCGCGCACGCGCCTCACCCGGAGCGTGCACGCGCGGGCGGTCGGCTTCCACGCGGCGCTCGGCTCGGTCGGCGCGGCCGTCGCGGTGCTGATCACCGTCGCGTCCGCCTCGTCCGTGCCCGGCGAGGCCGCGCTGCTGCTCGTCGCGCTCGGCGTCAGCCAGGTGCTCGACTCGCTCACCCGCACGATCCGCGCGCCCCTGCTCGTCGGCCGCCGCGACGCCTCCTACGCGTTCCCCGACCTCGCGCTCGTGGTGCTGAAGGCCGTGCCGCTCGTGATCGCGGTGCTCGTGCCCGAGATCCTCGTGCTGCTGGCCTTCCCGGTCGTGTCGCTCGTCGTCACCGCGGGCACGTGGATCGCCGTCCGCCGCGACCTCGCCACCACGAGCGACGAGCCCGTGCGCGTGTTGCCGCAGATCCTCGAGTTCGGCCTCTCCGGATCCCTCAGCGCCCTCTACTCGCAGGCGCCGCTCGTGCTCGGCACGGCGATCCTCGGGGCCGACGCCATCGTGCCGCTGGCGCTCGCCTACCGGATCGTGCAGCCGCTCGAGGTCCTGCCGGCCACGCTCTCGCAGCAGCTGATCCCGCGGATCCGCGCCGCCGCCCGCCCCGCCCGCGCCTACTGGTGGCGGTTCGCGCTCGGCGGCCTGGTGCTCGCCGGGATCCTCGCGCTCCTCCGCGAGCCCGTCGAGCAGGTCTTCGGCGGGGACGCGTTCGACCAGGCGATCTTCCTCGTGGTGCTGCTCTCGGTCGCCCCCAAGTTCGGCAACTACGCGCTCATGGCGTACGCGATGGGCTCCGGCCTCGTGCGCGTGCGGCTCACCGCGACGATCGTCACGGGCATCGTCGCCGTGGTCCTCACGCGCGTCGCCGCGCTCACGGCCGGCCCCGCCCTGCTCGCCGGCGTCACGCTCGCCGCCGAGCTCGTCCTGAGCGCGGCCATCGCCGCGCTCCTCATCCGCCACCGCCACCGCACCGTCAGGAAGGAGGACGCATGAGGACCCTCATCGTCTCCGCCGACCGCACCCTCGCGTCCGGCCACCCGCAGAACCTCGGGGACGCCTTCCTCACCGACGCGCTGTCCGAGCGCCTCCGCCGGGCCGGCCACGAGACCGTGATCGCCGACTTCGGGCGGACCGCGCGCCGCGACTCCACCGAGGAGCGCGTCCGCGTCGCCGGCGTCCGCGCGCTCGCCGACGTCGTGCGCCAGGTCGACGCGGTCGTCGTCGGCGGCGGCACGCTCCTCGCCGACGACCAGCCGGGCCGCCCCTTCGCGGGCCTCCCCCGCCTCATGGCCGTCACCGGGCTCATCGCGCGCACCAGCCGCACGCCGCTCGCCGTGTTCGGCGTGGGCGCGGATCCCGTCACCCGCCGCCGCGCGCGCCTCGCCCTCCGCGCGGGCCTCGACGGCGCCCGCGTCTGGACCCGCGACCCCGACTCCGCCGGCCGCGCCGCCGGGTACTCGAAGCTCCCCGTCGAGGTCGCCGCCGACGTCAGCCTCTTCGCCGCCCCCGAGCTCGCCGCCATGGCCGCGCCGGCCGACCGCCGCCGCGGTGCCGTGGTCGCCCTCAACGCGAAGCACTCCCCCGAGGTCACCCTCGCGGACGTCGCGGCCCTCGAGGAGCGCTTCGGCGAGGTCGTCTTCGTGTCGATGGACCAGGGCGACGACTCCGACGCCGGCGCCCTCTCCCCCGAGGTCCGCGCCCGGCTCACGACCGAGCCCGGCGACCACGGCTGGCGCCGGGCGGCCGAGCTCATGGCCGACCGCGAGGTCGTCATCGCCTCTCGCATGCACGCCATGTACCTCGGTACGATGCTGACGACGCCCGTGGTCACCGTCGGAGGCGCCACCAAGGTCGGGGCGTTCACGACCGAGTTCGGCACGCGCACGGAGCCCGCGTTCGACCGGGCGGCCCGCACCGCCATCGCCGCACCGGCCGACGCCGGTGCCCCATCCACCACCGCGGCGGCGCTCGTCGCCGCCACCGCCCGCCTGGACGCGGCTTTCGAGGAGATGACCACATGGGTCCGACGTACCGCCTAGCCACCCCGGCGGTCTTCGCGGCCGCCGTGGTGCTCACCATCCTCGCCGCGCTCGGCGGCGTGGCCCTGCTCGGCAACGAGCTCTCCTACCCGTTCATGATCGCGGTGCTCGCGATCCTGCTCGTCGGCGTGCTCGTGAAGGAGACGGTCTCGAACGGGGATCCGATCACCCCGGGCGGCATCGTCGCGTTCACGGGCCTGCTCCTGTTCGTGCTGCGGCCGCTCACGGTCGCCAACAGCATGGAGACGAGCCCCGGCGCCATCGCCGACACGCGCTTCTTCTCCCCCACGCTGCAGCTCGCCGCGAGCTCCGCGCTCATCGAGGCGCTGATCTTCTTCTCGGCGTTCTTCGTCGTCTACTACTACTCGGTGGCCCGCGAGGCCCGCCGCGTCTCCCGCGGCGGCGAGGACGCGAAGGCCCTCGAGGACAGCGCCCTCGCGGGCGGCCCCGCCTTCGTCGACCCCGACACGCAGGTGCGCTGGCAGCGCGTGTTCAACACGTCGGTGTCGCAGGCGATCGTGGTCATCTCCTCGGTCGTGGCCCTCGGCCTCCTCGTCTACCTGGTCTTCTCCTCCGGCGGCATCCAGGCGTACACGACGGGCCTCGCCAACCGGAGCGACTTCCTCTCCGGCAAGTCGTTCATCGGCCTCTCCTACATCCCCGTGCAGATCGCGATCGTCTACAACGTGCTCGCGCGCCGCCAGAAGGGCCTCGAGGGCTGGAACTGGGTCAACCTGGTCGCCGTCCTGGTGCTCGTGGTCTGCGCCGGGTCCGCCGGCGGCCGCGGCCCGCTCATCATCGGCGTGTTCCTGCCGTTCCTGATCCTCAAGCAGATCGGCCCGAAGCCCTTCCGCTTCCGCACCATCGCCCTCATCGGCGGCGTCACGGCCGTGGTCGCGATGGTCTACTCGATCGTCATCCGCGAGTCCACGTTCGACAACGGCCGCTCGCTCGACCGCCTCACGCAGGACCCGCTGGGCGTCCTCCTCGACCGCCTCACCAGCGGCATCGAGACGCGCCCGTTCGACGTGCTCATCCGCCTCAACGAGGTCGCGTCGCTGCCCGACTTCGTCTACCAGTGGGGTGCGACCTACGCGGCGGTGCCGGCCTGGTTCGTCCCGCGCGGGCTCTGGGAGGACAAGCCGTTCGGCGGCGGCAACACGTGGTTCACGTCCACGTACGTGCCCCGGTTCTACGGCGTCAACCGCGTCGAGACCAGCCTGTCGGCCATCGGCGAGGCGTTCTCGAACTTCGGCATCCCCGGGGTCGTCGCCGTCGGCGCGCTCCTCGGCCTCGTGGCCGGCCTCTTCATCCGCGCCCGGATGCGCCGCCGCGGGCTCCTCGGCTCCGCCATCGCGGTCGTCGTCACGCCCTACCTCTTCTCCCTCATCCGCGGCGACGCGTACCAGGGCATGTCGACGAGCATCGCGTCGCTCGTGATCCTCCTGCTGTTCTTCTGGTTCTCCTCCACGCGCAAGCAGGTCACCGGGCCCGTCAGCGCCCCGGTGCCCCTGCCCGACGAGACCGCGCCCGCGGCCGTGCGCGAGCAGGCGCTCATCGGGGCCGGCTCCGTCGGCCTCGGCGCCGTCGGCGCATCCACCCCCGCCGCCGCGGACGCCCGCCCCGCGATCGGCAACGGGCGCGCCTTCCCGGCCGGACGGCCGGCCGGGACCTGGACGCCCGACCGGTGAGCGGCATCGACGACATCCTGCCCCCGGCGGACGGCTCGGACGGATCCCGCTCCGACGGATCGGCGGGCGGCCGCAGCCGCCGCGACGACCGCGCGGCCCGCGACGCGTCCCGCCCCCGTCGGCCGCTCGGGAAGCGCAAGCGCCTCTGGATCCCGGTCGGCGTCATCGGCGTCCTCGTGATCGGCACCGCGGTCTCGGCCGCGCTGATCCTGCCCCGCGTCGACACCGTCCAGTCCGAGCTGCGCGACGCGCTCCCGCTCTCCGACCAGGTGCAGACGGCGCTCCTCGCGGGCGACATCGACACCGCCAAGACCGGCGCCGCCGAGCTCCGCGACCACACCGCGAAGGCCGCGGAGGCGGCGGACGACGGCGTGCTCGGCGCCTACGAGTGGATCCCCTTCGTCGGCCCGAACCTCCACGCCGCCCGCGTGCTGGCCGCGACCAGCGACCGGCTCGCGACCGACGTCGTCACGCCCGCCACGGAGGTCTCCCTCTCGGCGTTCACGCCCGTGCTCGGCCGCATCGACCTCGACGGGATCCGCTCCCTCGGCCAGACCGTCGACACCGCGAGCGACGGCCTCGCCGGCGCCCGCGCCGCGCTCGACACCATCGACCGCGACAGCCTCTGGGCGCAGGTGGCCGACGACGTCGACCTCATGGACGACACGCTCACGAGCACCGAGGAGACCGCGGGCACCTTCCGCGAGGTCACGGGGATCCTGCCCGACCTCCTCGGCGCCGACGGCGCGCGCAACTACCTGCTGATGTTCCAGAACAACGCGGAGGTGCGCTCCACCGGCGGCAACCCGGCCGCGCTCGTGCTGCTGACCGTCGAGGACGGCAGCGTGCGGATCGCGAAGCAGGCGTCGAGCAACGACTTCCCGCGGAACGTGCGCCAGGGCGACGTGCCCGACGAGACCGTGCGCCTCATCGAGCCGCGCTCGGACCGGTTCGAGCAGAACATCACGATGTTCCCCGACTTCCCCACCTCGGGCGCCCTCGCCAAGTCGTACTGGGAGGCCAACATCGGCGACCGGGTCGACGGCGTGCTGTCGTTCGACCCCATCGCGCTCAGCTACCTGCTGGAGGCGACCGGGCCGATCACGCTCGCCACCGGCGACGAGCTCAACGCCCAGAACGCGGTGCCCACGCTCCTCGGCGCCGTCTACAGCCAGTACCCCGACTACCTCGCGCAGGACCGCTACTTCGCCAGCGCGGCCGGCACGATCTTCGCGAAGCTCGTCACCGACACCCCGCCCGTCGTCCCGCTGGTCACCGCGATCGACCGGGCCATCGACGAGCGGCGGCTCCTGCTGTGGAGCACGGTGCCCGAGGAGCAGGCGCTCATCGAGGGCGGGCCGCTGAGCGGCGCGCTGCCGGACGACAACACCGACCAGACCGCGATCGGCCTGTACTTCAACGACATCGGCTCCGGATCCAAGATGAGCTACTACCTGCGCTCCGCCTCCCGGATCCAGGCGGAGACCTGCGGCGACACCACCACGTACACGGTGTCCGTCGACATGACGAGCATCGCGCCGCTCGACGCCGCGACGAGCCTGCCGCGCTACGTCACGGGCCTCGACGGCAAGGCCAAGGGCCGCCAGTTCGACGACCTCCTCGTGTACGGCCCCGTCGGATCCACCGTCACGGGCTGGTCCACCGCGGCCGACCTCACCACCGAGGAGGCCCGCGGCACCGACATGGGGCGCGGCATGATCCGCATCCGCACCGAGCTCGCGCCACAGGACACGAAGACCGTCGACGTCACGTTCACCGTGCCGGCGGCCGACGCCCCGGGCCCGCTCGAGGTGCGGCACACGCCGCTCGTGCGTCCGCTCGAGTCCGAGATCACGCAGGTCCCCTGCACCACGGGCGGCTGACCCGCCGCCCGCCGCCCCGACGACACCGCACCGCCCGCCCCGGATGGGGGCTTAGCGCCCGTCACGCGCTCCCCATAGGCTCGATGAGCCGCCGGGGGACGTACCCGCCCCCGCATGCCCGCACGCCGCCCCCGCGGATCCTCCAGGCCGAGAGCACACGTTGACACCCAGCACCACCACCACCCCGCCTCGCCGGGCGCACCGCGTCCGTCGCTGGATCGTGCGCACCCTCCTGGCGCTGCTCGTGCTCCTGCTGGCCTGGCTCCTGGCCGGCATCCCGCTCTTCGTCTTCCCCCCAGCCAGCCAGCCGGACAAGGCCGACGTGATCTACGTCATCGGCCCGCCCAACCCCACCCGCCGCGACCTCGCGGCGAAGCTGGTGGACGAGGGCTACTCCGACACGGTGGTGTTCTCTGTCCCGCCCACCGGCCCGCAGTCGGCCGACGAGCTCGCGGCCTGCAACGGCGAGTTCCCCTACGCCGTCACGTGCGACACCCCGTCGCCCTTCACCACCCAGGGCGAGGCCCGCTACCTGCGCGAGAAGTCCGAGGAGAACGGCTGGACGAGCGCCATCGTCATCACCTGGACCCCGCACGTGACCCGCACGCAGCTGATCTTCTCGCGCTGCTTCACGGGCGACCTGATGGTGGTCGAGGACCCGGTGGACTTCAGCCTCCGCCAGTGGGTCTCGCAGTACACGTACCAGACCGGCGCCTTCGTCAAGGCGCTCGTCACGCCCGGCTGCTGACGCCCGCTCCCCACCCGATCCGTCGCTGCGCGGCCAGGCGGTCAGCCGCACGGGGTTGAATGGTCGTCATGACCCCCGCGATCGGCCCGACGACCGGCGACGACATCCACCTCATCTCGCTCAACGTGCGCATGCCCTGGCACGGCACCCGCGAGGGCGAGGCCGACCACTGGCCCGAGCGCCAGGAGGTGCTCACGCGCTTCCTGCAGCAGGAGCGGCCCACGGTGCTCGGCGTGCAGGAGGCGCTGTGGCCGCAGATCCAGGCCATCGAGAAGGCGCTCCCGCCGTCGTACCGCATGGTCGGGCAGGGCCGCGAGGGCGGCAGCCACGGCGAGCACGGCGCGATCTTCTACCAGGCTTCCCGCCTCACCCTCCTCGAGCACGACGTGATGTGGCTCTCGGACACCCCGGACGTGATCGGCAGCATGACGTGGGGCAACCCCATGCCGCGGATCCTCACCTGGGCCCGCTTCCAGGACGAGGCCACCGGCCACCCGCTCGTGGTGCTCGACACGCACCTCGACCACGACGTCGCCGAGGCGCGCGACCGTGCCGCGAAGGCCATCGCCGAGCTCGTGCGCACGCGCTTCGCGGGGCTGCCGCTCGTGCTCATGGGCGACTTCAACGCGCCCGTCGACTCGTTCCCCTACGACGCGCTCACCCGCCGGGCCGGCCTCCGCGACTCCTGGCTCGACACCGCGCGCCAGGCGACGCCCGCCTTCGGCACCTTCCCCGACTACCGGCCGCCGGTGGTCGACGGGCCGCGCATCGACTGGATCCTCGTGAGCGACCGCGTGGACGTCCGCGCCGCCGCGGTCAACGACTTCGCCTGGCGCGGGCGCATGATGAGCGACCACCTGCCGGTGCAGGCGCTCGTGCGGCTGAGCTGACGCCGGCCGCCGCCGCAGGCTGGGGCTGACGCCGGGCTGACGCCGGCCGTCACGCGTCCGTCGCCGCCCCGCCCGCCTCGTAGCCTGGGGGGATGACCACCGCACCGAAGGTATTCGCCATCCACGAGAACCCCGAGTGGTTCGGCCCGTTCGCCGCCGCGCTCGACGCGCGCGGCGTGCCGTACGAGGAGTGGCTCCTCACCGACGGCGTGCTCGAGATCGACGAGGCGCCGCCCGAGGGGATCTTCTGGTCGAGGATCAGCGCCTCGGCGCACACGCGCGACCACGCGCTCTCCAAGGACTACACGCGCGCCCTCATGAGCTGGCTGGAGGCGCACGGGCGCCGCACGGTCAACGGGCGCCGCACGATCGAGCTCGAGGTGAGCAAGGTCGACCAGCTCACCGCGCTGCGGGCCGCGGGCATCGAGGTGCCGCGGACGCGCGCCGTGATCGGCAGCCACCGCATCGTCGAGGCGGCGCAGGGCCTCCCGACCCCGTTCATCACGAAGCACAACCAGGGCGGCAAGGGCCTCGGCGTCCGCAGGTTCGACAGCGTCGAGGAGCTGGCCGCCTATGGGGAGGGGCCGGACTTCGAGGAGCCGCAGGACGGGATCACGCTGCTGCAGGAGTTCCTGGAGGCCGCGACGCCGCGGGTCACGCGCGTCGAGATCGTGGGCGGCCGCTTCGTGTACGCGATCCAGGCCGACACGGCGCGCGGCGGGTACCAGCTGTGCCCGGCGGACGCGTGCGCGATCGACCCGACGACGGGCGCGCTCGTGATGCCGCCCGGCGCGACCATCGCCCAGGAGCCGGGCGACACGATCTTCTCGCTGCGGGAGGACATCACCGCGGAGCACCCGCTCGTCCAGAGCTACGTCGCGTTCCTCGCCGGGCTCGGGATCGAGGTGGCCGGGATCGAGTTCATCGAGACCGCGGACGGTCGGCTCGTGACCTACGACGTGAACACGAACACGAACTACAACGCCGGCGTCGAGGCGGTCGCGCCGGCGTCGGGGCCGGGCGCGGTGGCGGAGCTGCTGGAGCGCGTGCTGCGGGAGACCTACCCGGAGGGCTGAGCCCCGGAGGGCCGAGGGCCGGCGGATCAGGCCGCCGGGCCGCCGTCCTCGGGCGCGACCGCGGAGGTGGCGGCACCCTGGTCCTCGGCGATGCGCGTGTGGTGGTGGATGACCTCCGCGACGATGAAGTTCAGGAACTTCTCCGCGAAGGCCGGGTCGAGCCGGGACTCCTCGGCGAGGGCGCGGAGGCGGAGGATCTGGCGGCGCTCGCGCTCGGGATCCGCGGCGGGCAGCCCGTGCGCGGCCTTGAGCCGGCCGACCGACTGCGTGAACTTGAAGCGCTCGGCGAGCAGGTGGACGAGGGCGGCGTCGATGTTGTCGATGCTCCCGCGGATCTCCCCCAGCTCCTCGAGGGCGGCACGGGCGTCGTCGTCGAGGGGCGCCCCAGCGGGGCCGGTGTTCTCAGGCATGGGATGACCCTACCCATCCGCGCCTGGGACGACGGAGGCGGGCGTCCCCGCTGGGGACGCCCGCCTCGTGTCGTGCGGGTGGATCAGTCGACGATGGTGACCTTCACGTCGATGTTGCCGCGCGTGGCGTTGGAGTACGGGCAGACCTGGTGGGCCGCGTCGGCGATCTCCTGGCGGCGCTCGGGCGCCACGTTCGGGAGGTAGACGTCGAGCTCGACCGCGAGGCCGAAGCCGCCCTGGCCGTTGTCGCCGATCGAGACGCTGGCGGAGACGCCCGCGTCCTTCGTGTCGACGTCGGCGTTCTTGCCGACGAGGTGGGTGGCGCCGAGGAAGCAGGCGCTGTACCCGGCGGCGAAGAGCTGCTCGGGGTTCGTGCCCTCGCCCGAGCCGCCCATCTCCTTGGGGGGACGGGTGTCGAAGTCGATGCGGTCGTCCTCGCTGCGGACGTGTCCGTCGCGTCCTCCGCCGGAGGCGTGCGCGATAGCGGTGTAGATGGGTTCCATGGATCCATCAGACCACGACGGGCCTGGGAGCGCGCGCCGTCCGCGGTGGACGTTCGCGGCACGGACGGTGGATCGCGGGCGAACGCGGCGGGACGCGCGTGCGGGCTCCGCGCGCCGCCCGGGCGCGTCGCGGCGGCCGTCCGCGCGCGCCGCCGCCGGTCAGGGCAGCAGGCCCGAGCGGTAGCCCCACACGACGGTCTGCAGGCGGTCGCGCGTGCCGAGCTTGGTCATGATCCGCGTCAGGTGCGACTTGACGGTGCTCGTCTCGATCACGAGCCGGCCGCCGATCTCGTCGTTGGAGAGGCCGTCGCCGAGGAGCCGCACGATGTCCTGCTCGCGCGGCGTGAGGACCTCGGCGCCGGGGTGCACAGCGGACGCGGCGCGGCGGCGGGTGAACTCGGCCATGACGCGGCGCGTGGTGACGCCGTCGAGGGCGGCGCGGCCCTCGGCGAGCGCCCGGACCGCCTGGATGAACTCCTCGGGCTCCGCGTCCTTGAGCACGAAGCCGCGCGCGCCCGCCTCGAGCGCGCCGAAGACGTACTCGTCGAGGTCGAAGGTGGTGGCGACGAGGACGGCCGGTCCCGGCCGGTCGCCGCCGCGCCCGCGGCCCGGGGCGTCGGCGTCCGCGCCGGTGATCGCGCGGGTCGCCTCGATGCCGTCGCCGCCGGGCATGCGCACGTCCATCACCACGACGTCGGGGCCGAGGCGGCGCACGAGCTCGACGGCCTCGCGGCCGCCCGCGGCCTCGCCGACCACCTCGATCCCGCCGGCCGTCTCCAGCACGACGCGGAAGCCCGCGCGGACGATGGACTGGTCGTCGACCAGCACCACGCGGATCACGCGTCGGCCCCCGCCGCCGGCACGGGCTCCACCGGCAGCTCGAGGCGCACGCGCCAGGTGCCGGATCCGGTGGGGCCCGCCTCCAGGCGGCCGCCGACGAGCGCGGCCCGCTCGCGCATGCCGACGAGGCCGTAGCCGGGCGCCGTCGCCGGGGCGGCCGCGGGCACCGCGTTCTCGATGGTGAGGGCGATGCGCGCGGGGCCGGCCTCCGTGGTGAGGGTGACGGCGGATCCGGGCGCGTGCCGCCGGGCGTTGGCGAGCGACTCCTGCACGGTGCGGTACGCGGTGACGTCGGCGAGCGGCGCGAGCGCGGGCGCGGCGCCCGTCGCGCGCTCCTCGACCTCGGTGCCCGACGTGCGGGCCGCCGCCACGAGGCCCGGCAGGTCGGCGAGGCCGGGCACGGGGGCGGTGCCCGCCGCGTCGCCGGCCTCGCCGTCGGAGCCCTGCCGGAGGATCCCGACGATGGAGCGCAGCGCGTCGAGGGTCTCGCGGCCCTGACGGCGGATCCCGCGGAGGGAGTCCTTGGCGCGCTCCGGGTCGAGGTCGACCAGGCGCTCGGCGGCGCCGGCCTGCACGACGAGCGCCGTGAGGTGGTGCGCCGCCACGTCGTGCAGCTCGCGGGCCATCCGTGTGCGCTCGGCGGCGACCGCGGCCCGGCTGAGGGCGGCCTGGTGCTCGAGGCTCTCGGCGGCGCGCGCCAGCACGTCGCGGTCGTGGCGCCGGCGGAGCGCGACCCAGGAGCCGACGGCGGCGCTGGCCGCGGCGATGAGCAGGCCGCTGACGAGGATCGAGACGGCCGCGATCACCGTGTCGACGCTGAGCCCCGCGTGCACGGCCGTGGGCACGAGCAGCGCCCGGACCTGGCCGGTGGCGGCCAGGTAGGCGCCGACGGCCTCGATGCCGATGGCCGCCGCCACGACGCGCACCGCGGAGGCCGGTGCGAGCCGCGCCCCGACCGTGTAGGCCGCGACGACGGGGGCGGCGGCCCAGAACCCGAAGTGCGGCGGGATCACCGCGACGAGCGCGCCCTGGAGGAGCGACACCGCCAGCAGCGTCGACCGCGGGTGGCGGCGGCGGAGGGCGAGGGGCGCGCACTGGACGACCGCGAGGATCCCGATGAGCGCGCCCTGCGCCGGCGACATGCTGCGCGAGGTGCCGTCCGCCCAGACGAGCGCGGCGAGCACGCCGAGGAGCAGCACCGTGAGGACCGCCCAGGCCGCGGCGGCGGCGGCGTCCCGGCCCGCGTCCGTGCGGATCCCGACGCGGGCGAGGCCGGCGCGGATCCGCTCCCCGAGCACGCCCCGCGGGCGGACGGCGACGAGGGCGGCGGGCGTCGGGGCGGTCACGCTCCGAGCATGCCAGGCCGGCCGGCCGCCGCCGTCGCCCGCGTCGCCGCGCATCAGTAGCTCACGCTCGGCGCGAGCAGGCGGAAGCCGACCGCGAAGCCGGCGACGGCGACCAGCGCGAGGGCGACGAGGATCCGTCCGGCGACGATCCACGCGCCGCGCCGCGTCCGCACGGCCTGCCACGCGGCGAGCGCGGCGGGGATCACCGCGAGGGCGCCGAGGACCTGCAGCCCCTGCAGGGTGCGGAGCGCGCCGGCGGGGACGTCGACGAACGAGAGCGCCTGCACGGCCGCGGCCGTCCAGCCGAGGAGCGCGACGAGCGTCACGGCCTGGCCGATGCGGGAGAGCAGGTGGGCGCGGCTGCGACGGGGACGCGGCGCCACGGTGACGGTCGCGTCCGCGCGGGCGGCCCGTCGGCGTCCGAACCCGGCGAGCGCGGTGGCCGGCCCCACGATCACCGACACGAGCAGCACGGCGACGGACGCGAGCAGCAGGGGCATCGCGACGGACGCGACCTGCCACGGCTCCGCTCGGAGCAGCGTGAACGACGCGCCCCAGGAGATCGCGTCGACCGGGCCCCCGTCGGCGGAGGCGCGGGTCGCGAGCACGGCGTCGCCGCCCACCTCGCGCCACAGGTCGTCGCCCGCCTTCTCGTAGACGCCCGTCGTGACGCCGAGCGGCTTCGGGGTGACCGCGATGGTCCCGTCGGCGCGCGGGACGATCTCGGTCTGCCCGCTGAGGGCCAGGAGCGCGCCCGGGTTCGAGAACGGGGAGCGGGAGGAGAGCCAGGTTCCGGCGAGCGCGGCGGCGGCCTCGGGGTCGCCCGTGGGCGCGCCGGCGGATCCGGCGGTGCCGTCGTCGGCGCGCAGGTACCGGTCGGCGAAGCCCTGCAGCACGGTCGTGCGGAGCTCCAGGGTGTCGACGGCGTCGCGGCCGTTGCCGTTGAAGGTCACGAAGATGCCGGCGTCGCTCTCCGGGAACATGCGCATGGCCGTGTGGAAGACGTTGGTGTCGCCGTCGTGGCCGAAGGCCGGGACGCCGGGCGTGCTGTCGTCGAAGAAGGCGAGGTCCATGCGCTGGCCGGCGGCGAGGGTGCCGAGCTGGTCGGCGCCCAGGGCCGGGCGGTGCATCTCGTCGAGGGTGGCGGGATCCAGCAGCGCCTGGTCGGCGGGCAGGTCGCCGAGGTGGCCGAGCATGAAGCGGGCCATGTCGGACGCGGTCGCGGAGAGCACGCCGGCCGGGGCCGCGTTGACGACCTCCGTCGGGTAGGAGGGCTGCGCGTCGTCCGGGTAGCCCTTGGCGAGGCGCGCGTCGAGGTCGGCGGGGAGCGGCTGCGCGAACGACGACGAGGCCATGTCGGCGCGGTCGAGCACCTCCTGCTGCGCGAGGTCGACGAACGGCTTCCCGGCCACGCGCTCGGCGACGTAGCCCGCGAGGCTGGCGCCGTAGTTCGAGTAGGCGGGGGTGGTGCCGGGGACGAAGACCTGCTCCGGCGGATCCGTCCTCATCACGTCGCCGAGGTCGCGCTCGCTGCCGGCCACGCCGATGAGGCCCGTGATGACCTCCTCGAACCCGGACGTGTGGGTGAGGAGGTGCCGCAGGGTGACGGCGCCCTTCGGGGTGTCGAGGTCGAAGTCGAGGTACTGCTGCACGTCGGCGTCGAGGTCGAGGCGTCCCTCCTCCACGAGCTGCATGACGGCGGTGGCGGAGACCACCTTGGAGACGGAGCCGACGCGGAAGAGGGTGTCGTCGGGATCCACCGGGCGGGCGGTTCCGCTCTCGGTGCCGGTGTCGGCGAGGCCGTAGCCGCGGGAGGTGAGCACCTGGCCATCGGCGACGACGGAGACGGCGGCCCCGGGGATCCCGGTGGTCGGCAGCGCGGAGCCGACGACGCCGTCGAGCCAGGCGTCGAGGTCGTCCTTCGTGAGGTCGTGGCCGCCCTGCTGGTGCTGCGGCGGGGCCGGGGGCGGCGGATCCGCGGGGGTCGCGGTCGTCGCGGCGCCCGCGGCGAGCGGGAGGGCGACGGCCAGGGCGAGCGCGCCGACGGTCGCGGCGAGGCGCCGGGGTCGGCGGCCGCGGATCGGGGCGGCGGGGGTGGAGCGGGGTGTCGTGTCCATGCATCCCACGCTCCCCGCTCGGCCGCTCCCGCACAGGGCGCGGGAGTCGGCACCCGGGTTGCGACTCGAGTCGCAGGCGGGGCCGTCGGGCGTCGTCCTCAGGCGTCCGCCACGAGCTCGATCTTGATCCGCTCACCGTCCTCCAGGAACGCGGCCCGGTGGTCGGGCCCGCCCGCGAACGGGTGCCGGTCGGCGTAGAGGTGCGCCCAGCCGTGGTCGGGCGCTGCAGCCCAGAGGCGGTCGACCTCGGCGGCGGACCCCGCGTGGAACGCGAGGTGGCTGAGGCCCGCGCCGCGCCGGTCGTGCGGGGCGTCCCGCGGAGCCCGGGCGATCACGAGGTACGCGTCGCCGAGGCGGAGGCTCCGGCCGTCGGCCCAGCTGGCCTCCTCCGCGTAGCCGAGCTCCCCGAGGATCCAGCCCCAGGAGGCCAGCGCCCGGTCGAGGTCGCGCACCTGCAGCTCCACGTGGTGGAGCGATCCGCGGACATCCGCCATCGTCCGCCTCCCGTCGTCGTGCCGTCCCGGCCACGCTACCGAGGAGGCGGACCGCGGCGCCGCGCGAGACGGGGGCGCGGCCCGCGCGCCGCGCGCCCGGACGCCGTATGGTGAGCCCGTCGCCCCGCATCGCCGGGGCCGAACGACGCGCCGCCGACGTCCGACCGTCCCGTGCGCGAGCTGGTCACGATGCACGCGCCGCCGCCGACACCGGCCCGACGCGCCGCCCCGCAGGACCGGGCACGGCTTCCCGGCCGCTCCCGACGCTGCGTCCCGTCACACCGATGTGCACCGCCCGGAGGCACGCCATCCCCCACGTCCGCTGCTACCCCGCCGTCGACGCCTCGCGCGTCCAGGCCAGCGCGCCGCCCCCGCCCGCGGACGCCGATCCCGGGAGCCGCAGCTTCCTCGACTTCGCCGTCGTCGCCGAGCACGACGGCCCCCACTCCGTCGCCGTCACCTACGACCACGGCGCGTCCAGCCCGCTGGCCCTCGGCTTCGCGCTCGACCGCGCGCAGACCCGCACCGTGCGCTACCCGCCGCTCGTCGAGGGCGCGACCCGGCGGACGCTGGTGCTCGACGTCGAGATGCGCCGCGGACCCGGCGTGATCCGCGTTGCCGAGGGGCCCGCGGACGCCCGGCTGCACGTGCACTCGCTCCGCGTCACGGGCATCCGCCCCGACGAGGACGCGGGTGCCGGAGTGGCCGTCCCGCCCGCGACGGACCGGCTCGCGGCGGAGGCCGACGCGGCCTAGATGTACTGAGTCATGACGTTGGTGACACTCGGGCCGCGGGCGTCAGCCCGTGGCTCGAGTGGATTCGTTCAGTGTTGTAGTGCTGGATCCACGGATCAAGGGCGTCGGTTCTGGCTTGGTTGCTGGTGAAGGGTTGCCGGTAGGCCCACTCGGTCGCGAGGGTGCGGTTGAAGCGTTCGACCTTGCCGTTCTGCCAGGGGCAGTGCGGGCGGATGAACTTCTGCCTCGCACCGAGCTGCGTGACCGCGTTCTGGAACGCGGCCGAGTGCCGGTAGGCGAACGCGTTGTCCGTCAGGACCCGTTCGATGCGGGTGATGCCGTGCTCGGCGAAGTACGCCGCGGCCCGGGTCAGGAACCCTGCCGCGGTCACGCCCTTCTCGTCCGGGTGGATCTCCGCGTAGGCGAGGCGGGTGTGGTCATCGACCACGGCGTGGACGTAATCGAACCCGATCCCACGACCACGAACCTGTTCGCTGCGGCCATGCGCCCGCCAGCCGCCGCCGTCCGGGATCCGGCCGAGCTTCTTCACGTCGACGTGGATCAGGTCGCCGGGATGCTCATGCTCGTACCGGTTTGCCGTCGACCGGGATGCCCGGATCACGGCCCCGGTGACGGGGTCCAACCATGCCAACGGCGGTGCCCCGTGCCGCCGCAGGATGCGGGAGATCGTGCGGGCTGGAACACCGGTCACCGGCGCCAACCGGGCAGGACCTGATCGCAATCGGGTCCTCGCTTCCACGACGGCTCGTTCTCGTTCCGGGCTCGTCCTCGTCGGCACCCGTCTCGGCCTCGAGGACCGGTCCGACAAGCCTTCGAAGCCCTCGGACCGGAACCGATTCACCCACCGATGCGCGCACTGACGCGACACACCGAGTTCGCGCGCGACATGCGAGACCGGCCGACGATCCTCGACCACCCGCCGCACGAGGAGAACCCTCCCGTGAACCGTCAGACGAGCATTAGCGTGGGACATCGAGGCCTCCTGGCAGTGGCAGAACTAGACAGCTCCATCAAGCCAGGAGGCCTCCTCACACGCCCCGAAGTGTCACCAACGTCATGGCCGGGTACACCTAGACCGACCCGGCGGAGAGCGGCGCCACGCCGCGCCCGGCACGCGCGCGGGCCGATGCGCCGGCGATCAGCGCCCCACGAATGCCCGCGCACCTGGTGTTTCCCCACCCGAGGGGTTATGTTCGCCCCAGTCCCGATCGGTCACCCGTCGCTGGGGACGTCGTGTGACACCGCTGGAACGCGACGGTCCGGCGATGCGACAGCGATCACACCAGGCGCCCGCCCGATCCGGGTACCTGGGAGCAGGGCCCGGTGCGCGGTCGCGCGTTCGTCGGGCTGGGGCTCGGTGACGCCCTCCCCTCCCTTCCCGCTCCACTCCCCTTGCCCCGCCTCCCCGGCGGAGCACCGGATCAGCTCGCGCACGTGCCCGTCCCGCAGCCGTACGACGATCCAGGAGAGCCCATGAGCGCCGAAGCCCCCATCCCGCTCGGCCGCCGCTCGATGCGCCGCGCGGACATCGAGCTCATGGTCGCGATCGCCTGGAACGCCGAGGGGCGCACGCGCGGCCTCCGCCCGCTGGCGTGGGAGGTCGGCGACGCGGACTTCGTGCACTTCATCGGGAGCGCCGACGCCTACTCGCGCCCGGCCCGTCGCGAGATCATCGAGGACTGGATCGCGGAGCTCGGCCTCGCCGACGTCATCGACTCCACCGCTCCCCCGCTGCACCGCGAGGGCGGCGACATGGTGTGGACCGGCGCCATCGACTCCATCGGCATGCAGTTCCACTACCCCGCGGAGCCCGGCGACGCGGATCCGTACGGCGACTGATCCGTCCCGCCGGGCGGCACCCGCTCAGATCGCGGGCGTGCGGAACAGGACCGGTCGCCCCTCGTGCGCGGCGATGCGCGCGTCGAGGCCGGCGCGGACGGCGGGCCACTCGTCGGCGAGGATCGAGTGGATCGCGGCGTCGCGCCAGCTGCCGTCGGCCCGCCGCTGATCCCGTCGGCACACGCCCTCGAAGGTGGCGCCGAGCTTGAGGATCGCGGCGCGCGAGTGCGCGTTGCGGGCGTCGGCCTGGAGCTTCACGCGGCCGAAGCCGGAGTCGAACGCGAGGCCGAGCAGGAGGCGCTTGGCCTCCGCGTTGACGACCGTGCCCCAGACGCGCGGGTCGTACGCGGTCCAGCCGAGGTGCGCGCGCTCGCGGCGCACGTCGAGCTCGGTGAGGCTCGTGGTGCCGACGAGCTGGCCGTCGTGGGGGCCGCCGACGAGGATCACGGCGGTCGGCAGGTCGTCCCAGCGGAAGTAGCCGCGGGCCCAGGCGTCGAACGCGTCCGGGTCGGAGGGGAGCCCGGCCGGGCCGCCGCCGAAGCCGCCCGCGAAGACGGCCTGGTGCGCGATCGCGGCGCGCAGCGCGGGGATGTGGTCGGGGGTCAGCGGGTCGAGCCGCACGTGGGTGCCGATCAGGGACGCGGGCGCGGGGACGGTGGCGGTCACCCGGCCAGCCTGGCAGACGCGCGGCCGGGACCCGCGGAGTCCGCGTGCCCCGGCCGGGCGATGGATCCGGTCAGCTGCCGGACGTCGCCGTGGGCGCGGGCGTCGTGGCGGGGGTGTGGATGCGCCGGGGGCGAGGATCCGTCGGGCGGGGCGGGCGGCGCGTGGCAGGTCGCGGTGGTGCCGCTCCCGGATCCGGCCGCGCCGCTCGTGTCGCCGCCGTTCCCGTCGGCGAACGCCGGCGAGGAGAACACCGCGACGAGGCCGAGGGAGGCGCACGCGATGCCGACGGCGATGCCGACGCGGCGCTTCCGCGGAGCGGGCGTCGGCGCGCCGGGCTCCCGGACGCCGCGTCCCTTCTCGAAGACGGTGACGGTGTCGTCCATGGTGGTCCTTCCGTGTCCGCCGCCGAGCGGGGGAGCGCCGGCGGTCGTGGATCCAGGCTCGGCGGCGGATCTGAAGTCCTCCTCACGTTCCGCGCCCGGGACGGACATGCGGCCGGGAGCGCCCATCCGTGGCTCCTACAGTCGGGGCACGCTCCCTCCCGCACGCGTCCTCGTGGTCGAGGACGACGCCGCCATCCGCGCCGCCGTCGTCTCCACCCTCACCGCCGAGCGCTTCGTCGTCCGCGGCCTCGCATCCGGCGTCGGGCTCGAGGAGGAGGTCACGGGGTTCCTGCCCGACCTCGTGGTGCTCGACTGGATGCTGCCCGGCCCGAGCGGGATCCAGCTGGCCGAGCGGATCCGCCGCTGGAGCGACGCGAGCGTCATCATGCTCACCGCGCGCGACGCCGTCGAGGACCGCCTGCGCGGCTTCGGCCAGGGCGTCGACGACCACATCGTCAAGCCGTTCGCGCTCGCCGAGCTCGTGGCCCGCGTCGGCGCGGTGCTCCGGCGGCGCGGGCGGCTCGCGTCCGTCGTCGAGATCGGCGACCTGCTCGTGGATCCCGACTCCGGCCTCGCGAGGCGCGGTGGCGAGCAGCTCGAGCTGACCTCGATCGAGTTCCAGCTCCTCGCGTACCTCGCCGCGCACCGCGGCCGCACGCTCTCGAAGACGCAGCTGCTCACGCAGGTGTGGGGCTACGACCAGGCCGACCCGAACCTCGTCGAGGTCCACATCAGCGCGCTGCGCAAGAAGATGGAGGCGCGGGGGCCGCGGCTCCTGCACACCGTCCGCGGGCTCGGCTACCGGGTGGAGGCGTGAGCGCGCGGACCCGCGGTCGCGCTCCCGCCGTCGCGCCGGTCGCACCGGACGCGCCGGACGCGCCGCTGCGCACCGGATCCCTCCGCAGGCGCACGGTCCTCGCGGTGCTCGCGCTCCTCGCCGTGCTGCTCGTGGCGCTGTCGCTCCCCGTGCAGGCGATCCTCGGGGCGCAGCTCCGGCAGCAGATCCAGGACCGGCTCGCCGACCGGGCGTCCGCCGCGGCCGCGCTCGTGGGCGCGCTCGCCCGCGCCCAGGGCGGCGACCTCGTGTGCCTCCCCGCGGCGCCGGGTGTCGGCGCCCGGTTCCGGCTGATGCTGCCGGTGGTGGATCCGGGCTCCTGAGCGACCGCACCGCCGGTCACGGCGTCGCCCCCGGCCTACGCTGACGAGATGAGCACCGACGCCCGCGCCCCGCGCACCCTGTCCGACCACCGGCCCGAGGACGCGGAGGACCTGACGATCGAGGTGCCGGCGGCGCGGTTGTCGGCCGTGCGCGTGCCCGCCCGCACCGGGGATCCGGCCACCGCGCCCGTCGCGCTGCTCGTGCCCGGCTTCACGGGATCCAAGGAGGACTTCTTCCCGCTCCTCGGCCCGCTCGCCGACCGCGGCTTCACGGTCGTGGCGTTTTCGCAGCGCGGCCAGTGGGGATCCACCGGCCCCGGCCAGGCCGAGCCGCCCGTCGACGCGTCGGGCTACGAGCTCGAGACCCTCGGCCAGGACGTGCACCACGTGGTCGACGCGCTCGCAGGTCGCGGCGGATCCGGCGGCCGTCACGTCGCGACCGACGCCGCGCCCACCGCGCCCCTGGGCCCCGTGCACCTCCTCGGCCACAGCTTCGGCGGCGTCGTCGGCCTCCAGGCCGTGATCCGCGACCCCGGCCGCTTCGCCAGCTACACGCACTGGAACTCGGGCCCCCGCAGCCGCGGCGAGCGCTCCGAGCAGATCGCCGCGGTCCGCGCGTCGGGCAGCGCCGGGCTCTGGCCGCTGTGGTTCCTGCCCGAGCAGCTCGACGGCGACGATCCCGAGGTCGAGTGGTTCCGCACGCGCCTCGTCGGCACGGCGTCGGCGCAGCTGCTCGGCGCGCTCGAGATCATGCAGGAGCAGACCGACCGCGTCGACGAGCTGCGCGCCACCGGCGTCCCCGTGCTCGTCTCGCACGGCTACGCCGACGACGCCTGGCCGCAGTACTGGCAGCGCGACATGGCCGAGCGCGCGGGCGCCCGCTACGAGGTCGTCGCGGACGCCGGCCACTCCGCCCAGGTCGACCAGCCGGAGGCGAGCGCGGATCTGCTCGCGGGGTTCTGGCGGAGCGCGGCGCCGGCCGCCTGATCGCCCAGGCGGTTTGCCGCCCGCGGGACCAGGCCCGTCAGGACAGCCGGCCCGTGTCCTCCTGGAACCACCGGATCAGCTCGCGGAGGGCGGGCCGGATGGCGTCGTCCGGACGCTCGCCCTGCAGGTCGTCGAAGGTGTCGCGGTAGCCGGGGATCCGCTCGGCCACGCGGGCGTCGTACTTCGCCATGCCCATCGTCCAGTCCGGGAACTGCCGCTCGGTGATGCGCTCCTCCATGAGCGTGGAGATGCGCCCGTGCCGGTCGTCGGCGAGGATCGCCGCCATGCGCTCGCGCACGTCGGCCTCCTCCCCCTCGATGAGCTGGAGGAAGCGCCCCTGCCGGTGGACGAGCAGTCCAGTCAGCCCGTGGGCCTCGTTCGTCGCCCGGCTCTGCGCCAGCAGCTGGGCGAGGTCGACGTCGTCGAAGGAACGCTCGGCGGTGCTGGAGTAGACGATGGAGAGCATGGTGTCCTTCCCGGTGCGCGAGGCCGCGCGTCCTCGGGCGGGCTCGGGTCCCGCCGCCCCTCCAGCATGGCCCCGCCAGGCACCCCCGCCCAGGCGGCGGGACCCGCCGCTCGCATCGTGGACGGCGGCCGTCAGGCCCGGTCGTGCAGCGTCACCTGATAGCCGTCCGGATCCGCGAACGTGAAGGTCCGGCCGAACGGGCCGTCGAACGGCGCGGTCACGATGCGGTGACCGGCCGCGACGAGCGCGTCGTGGATCCCCTGCACGTCGGTCGCGTGCAGCCAGACGGCCGCGCCGATCCCCGGCTGCGGCGTCCCGGCGATGTCCGTGCCAGCGACCACGTCGCGGAGCGCGAACGCGATGGGCGTCGTGGTGAAGACGACCGCGTGCGGGGGTCCGGCGGGCGAGCGGACGAGTCCGAGGTACCGCTCGTAGAAGACTCGCGAGGCGTCGAGGTCGGTGACCTGGAGCGAGATGAAGTCGGGTCCGGTGACGGGCATGGTGCCTCCTGTGTTCGATGTCAGATGCCTGACATGGAGGAGCGTATGTCAGACTGCTGACATGAGTCAAGGCAACGACGGCATCGACCTCCCGACCTCGCTCGGCTACCTGCTGAAGGAGGCCGCGAGCGCCCTGCGCACCGCGATGGAGGAGGCGCTCCGACCGCTCGGCATGACGATCACGCACTACTCGTGCCTGGAGCTCCTCGCCCAGCGTACCGGATCCTCGAACTCCGACCTCGCCCGCGGCGCCTTCGTGACCCGCCAGTCGATGAACGTGCTGCTGCAGTCCCTTGAGCGCGACGGATCCGTGACCCGGCCCGCCGAGGAGGTCGTCGGCCGCGTGCAGCCCACCCGCCTCACCGCGAAGGGCCGCCGCGAGTTGGCGAAGGCGACGGCCGCGGTGCGCGCGGTGGAGCTGCGGATGCTCGCGGACCTCACGCAGCACGACCGAGACGCGGCCACGCGGATCCTGCGCGCCATGGTGCGCGCGCTGCGCACCGAGTAGGCCCGCGAGGACGCGGCCGCGGCGATGGTGAGACAATAGAGGACGCCCTGGTAGACCGCTGTCGCGAGCATCACCTCGGCCGCCGCCACCAGGAGCACCGGGAGGCCGACGCAGAAGACCACGAACACGGTCTCGAAAACTATCGCCCTCAGGAACCGGACTTCCTCTATCTCCAAGAGACTCGGCGTCAGATGCCACTCGCCCGGGGAAAGCAACTGTTGCCCGACCCCGCTCGCGCAGGCGCACCAGACACGCCCCAGACCGGTGCAGCTCGCGCGACGCAGCAACGTACTGCTCGGGGGCCCGTAGAGATCCTCCTGCAAGCATTCGCGGTTCGCAGAGTGGCAGGAGTTCGCTCCGCAATCCAGGATTGCCGCGGGGCCTCGAGGAAACTGTCAAGCACGACTACCTGCTCGTACTCGCGGCTCACGCCCGGGCGGCGAATCACGGAAACCCTGGCTTTTCTAAGGACTCAGCTACCACAAACGGAGGAAGTTCACTGACGAGCCGCTGAGTTTCAAGGCTCACCGTCACAAGGGAGCGAATCAAGTTGACTACATACCGCCAGTCGCCATGATCACGCAACCAGTCGTTTGGATCATTGACAATTCCGCTCGCCGAATCAACTTTTACGTTGTAGCGATCAATGATCCATTCTAGCGGACTCTTACCGCCCACCTTGTACTCGGCCTCCACCTCCGGAATACCCGCCAAAGTCAGGTATTCGTTATACCGCACCGTCGTGTGATCTTTTCGGGACCCCCACGCGAGCTTCCTGATCGCGAATCGCTCAGCCGAGCTAGATGGGGCCGTGGACGCCCACTCTTCCTTCACACCCAGATAGGGCTCGGCGGACTCGTAATCGAGGTGAAGGCACGCAAGCTCGCGGCCGACGCGAACATACTCCGAGAAGCTATCCACCAACGGTATCCTTGGCAACATCTTTGCCAGGTCGGCGCCATATGTAGCCCGATATGTTGGATGATGAAGCAACGCGTAGACGCTATAAAATATATCGTCCTTTGTAACCATCTCCCCGTGGGCGTCTCTGTAACGATGGAGAGTTGCGTCGGTGATGTTGTCAACGCGACGGTAGCCATCCACCGTCTCGTCTGAATTATATAACGCATCTAGGTTGATCCCGCCATCCGGAAGAGCCGTCGGTTCCCAGATATACCTCGAAAACACTTGTGTTGACCAGTTAAGATTCAAGTCCACCAATCCCGCGACCATCAGCGGCGGAGACAGTTTACGTGAGTCAGCCGTGACCGCAATGGCGATGTTTTGATGTGCTTCAGTCGGAGAGAGCCTCTGGGAAATACCAGGGCTGTCTATCATCGCCTGGTCATACCACAGCTTCATTTTCACGAACGGCCGGTAACTGACCCGCCGAATTACACCGTCGCTGAGGTCTAGCCTCTTTTCCCGTCGTCGCCGAGTCTCTAGACTTCGCGACCATCCAATTCTCGCACCATCAACCTTGCGATTCCGGTCGTCGATGTACATGTCAAATTCCTTGACCAAACGAGAAATGTTTTCACGCAGCGCCGCCTTACCGAAGTTATAGACCCACACGTCACGATTAGTAGATGCACCCAGTGCAAAGGTAGTGAAAACGCCAGATGTGGTATCCCTACCCTTGGTAGCCTTGTCACCAATAGGCTGGAATGACCCAAATCGCTCGTCGCGATGATTGATCCAGTCTCCGGCCCCGTTCGGGACAATTGATTCAAACTCTGTTCCGTCAACAGAACCTTCACTAACAAGGCGCTCGAGCTTTTCCTCGCGGCTCATAGAGTCCCCGATGTCCAGGTAGTCAATCCGGGCTGCTCCCTGGTGACCGGGCTCCTTCACGAGGAACGTGATTGCTACGCCGGTCTGACTACCTCCTCCGAACACCTTTCCGCCTTCCAGCCGCCAATCCTTCTTGCGCTGATTTCCGCGCAAATTGTATATAACAATCTGACTGAACTCATTGACCCAGCTGAGACGCACACCTTCCGCAGTCGCCCCCTCTAGAAAACCGGAGTTTGATACAAAGGCGATGACCCCAGCATCCCCAATGCGATCGGACGCCCAACGAATGGCGCGGTAATACGAGTCATAGAGATCTGACTTGCGGATTCCAGACGACATTGCGACATACGAGTTTTTGATCGCCGTATCGATTTGCGGATACTTGGCGTTCTTGCTCTCATCATTCGCACTAGACTGCCCTGCTCTATATGGCGGATTCATGACCACAACGTTAATAGGCATCGACCGCTGTTTCTCCAAACGCGCTGTGTTTTCGGGGAACACCCCTCCGGCGAGCTCATTGTCGCGCTCGCCCATGGCGAATGTATCGGTAAGGCTTATGCCCTGGAAGCCACCAGTCGTCGGCTCGAGACCTAATTCGCGGCAGGACTCTCGATAGACGCTTTCGATATTTACGGCGGCAATGTAGTAACTCAGTAATACGATCTCGTTCGCGTATAGTTCGTGACTGTATTTGCGAGATAGATCCGCTGGTTTGACCAGGCCTGTTTGCAGCAAGCGAGTAATGAAGGTGCCAGTACCGACGAAAGGATCGATAATGTTTACGCCTTGGTCACTAAGCCGACGACCAAAGCGTGCATTCAGTAAATCATCGGCTGAGCGAAGAATGTAGTCTACCACCTCAACAGGAGTGAACACGATACCCATTTTGTCGGATAAAAGCGGGAAGGCTTTCGTGAAGAAACGATCGTAAAGTGTGCGCAAAAGCTCTTGCTTAGCTTGAACAGTGCGCAGTCCTCGAATGCGATCAGTTACTCGTGAGTAAAATAAGTCCAGGGGCTTGCGCTCGCGGTCAAAGGCGGAGTTTTCATGAAATGTACCCACGACCGCCTCTAGTGCAACAGCGACCGGGTTATCCTGTGAGAAACTGCTGTCCGGGAACATGGCCTCAAAAACAGGTTTCGTGATGAGGTGCTGGGCAAGCATCTCAAGAGCCTCTTCGTCGCTGATCTCTGGGTTACCCGTCGCCTTCAGCGCAGCAACGAAGGATTCGAATGGATCCTTGTCCGCACCAGGCGCGTCCAAATGGGCCCGGATCAGTGAAATGAAACGCTGGGCAATGTCGGCGATGTCTCCAGCCCAGTCGTCCCAGTACATCCGATCGCCGACTTTCGCGACCAGCTTCGCGTAGACCGCGTCTTTCCATTTTCCAGCGTCCGTCATAGAGAATAAAGGAGAGGAGGCGGTCAGCCCCGACGAATGGTCGCTGCCGGCTCCGCCGCCCGCGTCGTCACCCTCAGCGCCGCTCGTACCAATCCCGTGACCGACAGCGCCCTTCTTAGCCGTGAAATCAAGCCGAAGTATAGTGATCTGCTCCGGTGGGATGCCGGTAAGCGCCGCCTGGTTAATGGCGGTGTCTAAGCGTTCATCGTGTGCCCGGAGCGCTTGCAGTACTTGCCACACCACACGGTATCGGTCATTGTCATTCAGAGCGTCTTCCGGCTCCACGCCGGCGGGGATCGCGATCGGAAGCACGATGTAACCAACTCGTTTGCCCTCGGCCCGGCGCATCACCCGCCCTACAGCCTGAACGACGTCTACCTGACTTTTACGAGGATGAAGAAATAGCACGGCGTCTAGGCTGGGGACGTCAACACCCTCACTGAGACAGCGGGCATTGGTGAGCACCCGTGCAACGGCTCTATCGTGCCGATCGGTGACGCCCTCCGACTTCAACCAATCTAGTAGCGTGCCACGTTCCGTAGCGTTCATTGTTCCGTCGATGTGTCGTGCCTGTACAGTCAAGTCGTCGGAGGGGTCATCGTTGAGGATGTTAGATAGATGTCCATCGACCAGGGTCTCAAAGTCGTTAGCGACACCCTTAGAGGTTTTGATGTCCTTCGCGAAGGCGATCGCTTTCCTCATAGGTTTGAGGTCCGCCCCAAAGCCGCCAGCGAGCTGACCGGCGTTACGCTTGGCAAGGGCGTTGTAGCAACCAATTAGTTTCGCGACGTCGCCAATCTGCAGTTCGTGGCCGTCGTCAGCGAGTTCGCGTTGAAAACCCTCAACTATTTGATCCTCGCTCACGCCTAACACGATCACCTTGTAATCGGTCAGCAGCTGTGCACGAACTGCCTCGTCGAAACCGATGCGATACAGCTCCGGCCCGAACAACGACTCGTCGTCCATGGAGATAAGCTCGGCTTCCTTCTGCCTGGCCAAGTTCTTGACATCAGGAGCGAAGATGCGAGGCGTGGCGGTCATGTAGACACGCTTGCTGCCGGCCACGTAAGCGTCGTCGTGAATACGCGTGAAGTGAGACTCTTCCGCGCCGGCGAGCGTGGCGCCGGTGGTCCGATGGGCCTCGTCGCAAATGATCAGATCAAAGGCGGGTGCACCCAACTGTTGGGCTGTCGCGATGGCGTCGATAGACTGATAGGTCGAGAAAACAACCACCATGCCTTCTGCGTCTTCCTGCTCATCCAGGAGTTCCGCGAGGCGCCGACCGTCTGTGGTAGCCGGCGCACCGAGATCTTCGAGCATCACACTGGTAAGGTCGTCGTTCTTTGTTCGCCCAATGTTCATGTCACTGCCGACGACGAAGGCCCGGAAGCCCAGCTCGGGGTCGTGCTCGGCACTCCACTCGGCCAGCGATTGCTGCAGGAGAGCGAGCGACGGAACCATGAAGAGAACTGAAGAGCTGCCGCTTGAGTGCTCGCGCGTCCACCGCTCAGCAAGCTTCAAAGCTGTAAAGGTTTTACCCGTACCGCAGGCCATGATCATTTTGCCACGATCAACTCCTGGCCTTTTCGAGGTACCTCTGAACCCTTCAATTACAGCCGATATGGCGCGGCGTTGGTGAGCACGCTCAGTCTTTCGGGCATGGCGCGCGGGTGCCTTTGCCGGGTACTTCAACTCATAGCTCGACCAGTCAACCGCGCAATGCCGTAACTCCTCAAGATTCACGCGCCTAACCGGCTTCGTCCGGTTGCGCAGCGCTTCCTCAGCGTGAGTCGACCAGGCTCCGACAGTCGTATCGATGACCAGGCCTTCCGTGAAAGGCTCCTTGCCCACGGCCTCAAAGAATGAGTCGAGGTCCTTCTTCTCGATCCGGTGCATCTCGTCAAAGAACTTCACCTGAACGGCCAGCAAACCGCCGCCCCGAATCTCGGCGACCAAAGCTATTCCGGTATCAGGCCGCCCTTCTCGTCCCGGCCAGTCCTTCCAAAGCCAGACGGTACCCAGCTGGTCGGCCCAAAGCGGCTCAACCGTGAGGAAGTGTTTAGCCAACTGCTCAAGGTAGTTGCCCTTCATTCGCTCGCTGTCAGCTAGACCGCGCAGCTCATTTAGCAGTCGGTCAACCGACGTGTTGCCTTCGGAGCGCCTCGGCGTCAATGACGGCCATTCCGAGTCGTGACTATTATTATTCGTTTCGGCAATCACGCGTGGAGGCTCCTTTTCGCCGCGGGCCCGATACTGGCGGCACACTTGATATCGTTATCGATGGCCACACGGGGTCGACAACTACATGACTATATGTCTTGCGCGAAAGCGATTGTCGCTGACTAGGTCGAGTACACCGCATATACCCCGACAACACAAGCAGGTCGCCCTACCGCTCGACGACGAGCCGCCTGAGCTCCGCCGAGGACACGTAGCCGAAGCGGTGCAGCTCGCGCCAGGCAGCGACGTACTGCTCCTGGCCCATGTCGAGATCCGCCTGCAGGCGCTCGCGGTTCATGGTGCGGGCGTCCGCGCGGCTGAGGAAGCGCGCGAGGTCGGACGCGTCCGTGCCGAGGCGGGCGTCGTCGGCCCAGCCGTCGTGGATCAGGGTCAGGCCTCGAGGAGGTCGTGCAGCACGACGACCTGCTCGCGCTCCGGGCCCACGCCGATGGCGGAGATGCGGGCGCCGCTCATGCGCTCGATGGCCGTCACGTAGTCCTGCGCGTTCTTCGGCAGGTCCTCGAAGCGGCGGCAGCCGGTGATGTCCTCCTGCCAGCCGGGGAACTCCTCGTAGATCGGGGTCGCGTGGTGGAAGTCGGACTGCGAGACGGGCACCTCGTCGTGGCGCACGCCGTCGACGTCGTAGGCGACGCAGACCGGGATCGTCGCGAGGCCCGAGAGCACGTCGAGCTTGGTGAGCACGAAGTCGGTGACGCCGTTGATGCGGGCCGTGTAGCGCGCGATGGGCGCGTCGTACCAGCCGCAGCGGCGCGGGCGTCCGGTGGTGGTCCCGAACTCGAAGCCCTTGGCGCGCAGGTACTCGCCCGACTCGTCGTGCAGCTCCGTGGGGAAGGGACCGGCGCCGACGCGCGTCGTGTACGCCTTGACGACCGCGATGATCCGCTCGAGCCGGTTCGGCGCGACGCCGGATCCCGTGGCCGCGCCGCCGGACGTGGCGCTCGACGACGTGACGAACGGGTAGGTGCCGTGGTCGATGTCGAGCATGGTGGCCTGGCCCGCCTCGAACAGCACGGTCTTGCCGTCGTCGAGCGCGGCGTTCAGCTCGAGCGACGCGTCGCACACCATCGGGCGCAGGCGCTCGACGTAGGAGAGGAGGCTCTCGACGATCTCCTCGGCCGAGATGGCGCGGCGGTTGTAGATCTTCACGAGCATGTGGTTCTTGGCGTCGAGGGCCGCCTCGACCTTCTGGCGCAGGATGTTCTCGTCGAAGAGGTCCTGGATCCGGATGCCGACGCGGTTGATCTTGTCCGCGTACGTGGGCCCGATGCCGCGGCCGGTGGTGCCGATCTGGCGCTTGCCGAGGAAGCGCTCCGTGACCTTGTCGATGGTGCGGTGGTAGTGGGTGATGACGTGCGCGTTGGCGCTCACGCGGAGCTTGGAGACGTCGACGCCGCGGGCGGCGAGCGCGTCGAGCTCGTGGAAGAGCACCTCGATGTCGACGACCACGCCGTTGCCGATGACCGGCACGACGCCCGGCGTGAGGATCCCGGACGGCAGCAGGTGCAGCGCGTACTTCTCGTCGCCGACGACGACCGTGTGGCCGGCGTTGTTGCCGCCGTTGAACTTCACGACGTAGTCGACGCGGCTGCCGAGGAGGTCGGTCGCGCGTCCCTTGCCCTCGTCACCCCACTGGGCGCCGATGATCACTACTGCGGGCATGGCTCACTCCTCATCGGGGCGGGTCGGTCGGTATGGATCGGGTGACGTGCGGTGGTGGCGGCGGTGCGGTGGGTCAGTCCTGGCCGCGGATGACGATGGCCTCCGTGGGCGGGAGGGCTCCGGCGGTGGCGGCCTCGATGTGGCCGGCGGCCGTGGGGTCCGCGTCGCGCAGGAAGGCGCTGAGGCGCGAGACCTCGTCCTCCTCGCCGATGGCGGCGGCCGCGCGACGCAGCGCGTAGAGGGAGCGGAGGACGCCGCGGTTCGGCTCGTGGCTCCACGGCACGGGGCCCTGGCCCTTCCAGCCGGACTTGCGCAGCGAGTCGAGGCCGCGGTGGTAGCCGACGCGCGCGAAGGCGTAGGAGGCGATGCGGTCGCCCTGCACGTACGCGGAATCCGCGAGCAGCGCCCAGACGAGCGACGACTGCGGGTGGTCGGCGGCGATGGCGCCGAGGGTGTCGTGGTGGCCGTCGGCATCCTGGATGCGGGCGGCGACCTCGGGCTCGTCGGCCAGGCGCGTCTCGGGCACGCCGAGCAGGTTCTCTCCAGTCACACTCGATCCTACCAAGGCGGTCCTCCGGGTCCCGAGGGCGGGCGGATCCCGTCGCGGGTGTCCGCCGAGCGCGCCTGGGAGGGGATCCCGGGATCCGGGGCATGCGCGGGCCGCGCGCGACGTTGGCGGAGGGGTACCTACGAGAGGACATCCCCATGAAGACGTGGTTCATCACCGGCGCATCCAAGGGCTTCGGCCGCGAGTGGGCGGAGGCGGCGCTCGAGCGCGGCGACCGCGTCGCCGCGACGGCCCGCGACACCTCCACGCTCGACGCGCTCGTCGAGCGGCACGGCGACGCCGTGCTCCCCATCCGTCTCGACGTCACCGACCGCGACGCCGGCATCGCCGCCGTGAAGCAGACGGCGGAGCGCTTCGGCTCGCTCGACGTCGTGGCCAACAACGCGGGCTTCGGCCAGTTCGGCGCCATCGAGGAGCTCACCGAGGACGAGGCGCGCGGCCAGTTCGAGGCCAACGTGTTCGGCGCGCTGTGGATCACGCAGGCCGCCGTCACGATCATGCGCGAGCAGGGATCGGGGCACATCGTGCAGGTCTCGAGCATCGGCGGCATCAGCGCGTTCACCAGCACCGGCATCTACCACGCGTCGAAGTGGGCGCTCGAGGGGTTCAGCCAGTCGTTGGCGCTCGAGGTGGCGGAGTTCGGCATCCACATGACGCTCGTCGAGCCCGCCGGCTACAGCACCGACTGGTCGGGCCCCTCGGCGAAGCGCGCCGAGCCCATCGCGGCGTACGACGGCATGCGCGAGCGCCGCACCGCGGGCTACAAGAACACGACGCCGGGCGACCCGACGGCCACGCGCGACGCGATCCTCGCCATCGTCGACGCGGACGAGCCGCCGCTGCGGATCTTCCTCGGCGACGGCCCGCTCGCCATCGCGGAGAAGGACTACGCGTCACGTCTCGAGACGTGGCGGAAGTGGGAGGACGTGTCGGTCGCGGCGCACGGGAAGTAAGGACGCGGGCGACAGCTAGCAGCCGTGGAGGGCGCCGGCGGGCGAGGCCGTGTCGGCGCCCTCGGGTAGCGTGACGGGCACCGCCGCTCGACCCGAGGAAGGACCCGCGTGCGCATCCTCCACACGAGCGACTGGCACCTCGGGCGCACCCTCCACGGCGAGGACCTGCACGCGCATCACGCGGCGTTCCTCGACCACCTCGTCGCGCTCGTGGAGGAGCGGGAGGTCGACGTGGTGCTCGTCGCGGGCGACGTCTACGACCGCGCGGTGCCGGGCGTGCCCAGCGTGCGGCTGCTCGGGGACGCGCTCGCGCGGCTGAGCGCGCTCGCGACCGTCATCGTCACGCCGGGCAACCACGACTCGGCCGCGCGGCTCGGGTTCGCGTCGGCGCTGCTGCGGGACGGGTTGCGGATCCTCGCGTCGGTCAAGGCGCTCGACGTGCCCGTGGTCATCGACGACGCCGACGGGCCCGTGGCGTTCTACGGGGTGCCGTACCTGGATCCCGACGCCGTGCGCGCTCCGCTCGCCGCCGCCGCCGACGCCCCTCCCCTGCCGCGCTCGCACGAGGCCGTGCTGGGTGCCGCGATGGACCGGGTGCGCGCCGACGCCGCCGGACGACCGGAGGCGCGCGTGGTCGTCGTGGCGCACGCGTTCGTCACGGGAGCGGCGCCGAGCGAGAGCGAGCGGGACATCCGCGTGGGCGGGTTCGACCAGGTGCCGGCGTCGGTGTTCCGGGGCGCGGACTACGTCGCGCTCGGGCACCTGCACGGGGCGCAGGAGGTGCGGGCGGAGGGCCCGCGCATCCGATACAGCGGCTCGCCGCTCGCGTTCTCGTTCGGGGAGCGGATGCAGCGGAAGTCGAGCGCGCTCGTGGAGCTGGCGGCCGACGGATCCACCACGGTCGAGCTGATCGAGGCGCCCGTGCCGCGGCGGCTCGCGGAGATCACGGGGACGCTCGCGGAGATCACCGACGGGCGGCACGCCGACCTCGCGGACGCGTGGCTGCGCCTGCACGTGACCGATCCCGTGCACCCGCCGCACCTCGTCGCGCGCGTGCGGGAGGCGCTGCCGCACGCGCTCGTCGTCCTGCACGAGCCCGCGGGGCGCGTGGAGGGCAAGCGGTCGCGCGTGGTCGACGCCACGACGGATCCGCTCGAGGTCGCCGCCGACTTCGTCGCGTACGCGACCGGGGCGTCGCCCACCGAGGCCGAGGCGCTCGTGCTCCGCCAGGCGTACGAGCAGGCCCTCGGCGCGGACCGGAGCGCCTGATGGACCTGCACCGCCTCACCCTGCGCGCGATCGGGCCGTTCGCCGGCGAGCACGTCATCGACTTCGCGGAGCTCGGGCGCTCGGGGCTGTTCCTGCTCGAGGGGCCGACGGGATCCGGCAAGTCGACGCTCATCGACGCCGTCGTCTTCGCGCTCTACGGGTCGCTCGCGAGCGACGGGTCGAGCCGCGACCGCCTGCACAGCCACCACGCGGCGCCCGGCGTGGAGCCGTACGTCGAGCTGGTGTTCGAGACGGCCGCGGGGATCCACCGCGTGCGGCGGAGCCCGCAGCACCAGCGCCCCAAGGCCCGCGGCACGGGCACCACGAACCAGAACGCGACCGCGACGCTCGTGCGCCTGTCGTCGCCCGACGCCGACGCGGGCGAGGTGATCGGCACCAGCACGCAGGAGGTGGGCACGGAGATCGCGCGCATCGTCGGGCTCACGCGCCCGCAGTTCGTGCAAACCGTCGTGCTGCCGCAGGGCGAGTTCGCCGAGTTCCTGCGATCGACCGGCGAGCAGCGGCGGCTCGTGCTGCAGTCGCTGTTCGGCACGGCCGTCTACGACGCCACGGCCAAGCAGCTCGCCGAGATGCGCACGGCCGCGAAGGCGCGCACCGACGCCGCCGACGCGAGGGTCGCCGAGGCGCTCACGGGCCTGCGCGAGGCGACGCGGGTGGATGCGCTCGAGGTCGCCGACGCCGCGGACACCGTGCGGCTGCTGGCCGAGCTGGCGGACGCGGCCGAGCAGGCGCGCGCCGAGGACGAGCGGGCGCGCCGGGACGCGGCGGACGCCCTGGCCGACGCGGAGCGGGTGTCGCGCGGGGTCGACCGGCGGCGGGCGCTGATGGCGCGCGAGGAGGCCCTGCGCGCGGCGGCCGAGGAGATCGCCGGGCTCGCGCGACGCGCGGAGGAGGCACGGCGGGCGGCGGCGGTCGCGGGCCAGCTGGCCGGGCGCGACCGGGCGGATGCGGCACGTTCGGCGGCCGAGGTCGCCGACGACGCGGCGCGCGCGGCGTGCCGGGAGGAGCGGCCCGCCCTCGCCGACGCCACCGCATCGGCGCTGGCCGAGCGGCGCGACGCGCTCGTGGCCGAGCTGACGACGCTGGCCGACGCGGAGGCGCGCGAGCGAGCGCTGCCGCGCCGTCGCGCCGACGCGCGGGCCGCCGAGGACGCGGTGGCGGCGCGCGAGGCCGCCGCGGAGGAGGCCGAGGCGGCGCTCGCGGAGCGGCCGGCCGGGCGGATCCCGCTGGTCGAGGCCCGGGACGCCGCGGCGGATGCGGCGGGCGGCGTCGACGCGGCGCGCACGGCGGTCGCCGAGGCGGAGGCCACCCGGCGGCGCGTGACGGAGCTCGGGGAGCTGGAGGCGCGGATCCACGCGGCCCGGGACGCCCTCGACGCGCGCTCGGCCGCCGCGGTGTCCGCGGTGCGCCACGAGGCCGATCTGCGGCAGCGCAAGATCCGCGGTCTCGCCGGCGAGCTGGCCCGGGAGCTGGAGGACGGCGCGCCGTGCCCCGTGTGCGGCGCGGTCGATCACCCGCACCCGGCGCCGAGCGCGCCCGGGCACCCGGACGACGACGAGATCGAGCGGGCGGCCGAGGCGCGCGCCCGGGCCGAGCGGGCGCAGGGCGACGCGGCGCAGGCGCTGTCGGCGGCGACCGCGCGGCACGAGGTCGCCCAGGCGGCGCTCGACGGGATCACCGCCGAGACCGCCGACGCCGAGGTCGCCGCCCGCGCCGCGCGCCTCGCGGAGGCCGAGGCGGCCGGCGGTGCGCTCCGGACGGCGGAGGCGGCGGTCGTCGCGCACGACGCCGAGACCGAGCGGATCCGCGCCCGCCGCGACGACGCCCGCGCGGCCCTCTCGGGGCTGCGGGAGCGCGTGATCCGGGCGCGCGAGCTCCTGGTGGAGGACGAGGCGGCCGTGCGCGCGGGGCTCGCGGAGCGGGACGCCGACGGGCACGCGACCGACGACGCCGACACCGACGACACCCCGCGCGTCGCCGCCCTGGTCGCCGACCGCGCCGCCGAGCGCGCCCTCGTCGACCGCCTCATCGCCCTCGCCGCCGCCCGCGAGCGCACGGCCGCCGACGCCGCCGAGCGCGCCGCGGAGCTCGCCCAGGCGCTCGCCGAGCGGTCGTTCACGACCGAGGAGGAGGCCCGCGCCGCGGCGCTCCCGCCGGCCGAGCTCGAGGCCGTCGCCCGGCGGGTCGCCGCGCACGAACGGGAGCAGGCCGTCGTCGCGGAGGGCCTCGTGGATTCCGAGGTCGCGTCGCTCACGGGCGCCGAGCACCCGGATCCCGACGCCGCCCGCGCCGCCCTCGACGCCGCCCAGGCCGCCGCGCGCACCAGCGCCGAGCGCGCCGCCCGCGCGCGCGACCGGGCCGACCGCAGCGCCACGGCCCTCGCCCGCCACGACGCCGCCCGCCTCGAGAGCGCCCGCGCCGGCGACGAGGCGCGCGCCGCGATCCGCATGGCCGAGGTCGCGAACGCCGTCACCCCCGAGAACACGCGCGGCACGACCCTCGGCACCTACGTCCTCCTGCGCCGCTTCGAGGACGTGGTGCAGGCCGCCAACGCGCGCCTGCGGATCATGTCGAGCGGCCGCTACGAGCTGGAGGTGAGCGAGGAGCGGGAGGCGACGAGCAGGTCGCGGAAGACGGGGCTGGCGCTGCAGATCCGCGACCACGTCGTCGACCGCGTGCGCGAGCCCGCGAGCTTCTCCGGCGGCGAGACGTTCTACGCGTCGCTCGCCCTCGCGCTCGGCCTCGCCGACGTCGTGCAGGCGGAGGCGGGCGGGCTCCAGCTCGGCACGCTCTTCGTCGACGAGGGCTTCGGCACGCTGGATCCGGAGACGCTCGACGCCGTCATGTCCGAGCTCGGGCGGCTCTCCTCCGACGGCCGCACGGTCGGCATCGTCAGCCACGTCGAGGAGCTCAAGCAGCGCGTGGCCGACCGGATCGAGGTCCGGCGCCGGGCGGACGGGTCGTCCACCCTCACGTCGACGGTCAGCTGAACGGGTCGCGCCGCTTCGCGTGGAGGTGCCGCCGCCAGTAGAAGGTCGCGCCGCCGCCGAGGCCCGCCGCGAGCACGAACGCGATCACGCCCACCACGCCGAGGCCGCCGCCGGTCTGCACGGTGACCACGCCGAGCGCCACCATCACGAGGCACGAGCGCAGCAGGATGAAGGCCAGGGACCGGTCGCTCGTCATGCGGCGCCTCTCGGGGGTGCGGATGCGGTGGGGAAGACGACCGCGATTCCCGAGCCTAGGAGGCCCGGCCGTGCGGATCCGGTGCGCGCGCCGACCGCCCGCGGTGCGCCGCCGGGGCGCGCGCCGGGAGGCGATGTCCCCCGCTGCGGCACACGGCCGGGGGACGCGATTTCGCTCAGCGGATATCCGCGGAGCGACGACCCGCTCTCTGACGCGGCGGCGCCGAATGACTGTCACCTCCCGGCACCCCGGAGGGGCCTGACCGTGAGTGCACGATGCATGATGAGCGGGAGGGCGGAGACGATCGACGCCCAGAGACCGCAGGAACCATGACGACAACGCTGACCCCCGCCGGAACGAGGGATCCCTCGCACCGCCCGCGCACGCCGCACGCCGACGCCGACGCCGACGCATCGCTCGCCGCGTCGCTCGTCGCGCCGTCGCCGACCGCCACGTCCGTGGCCGGGCCGGGCGCCCCCGCGGATCCCGCTGTCCCCGACACCTCCTCGCTGGGCACCGGCTCCCTCTCGCTCGTCGCCGGGGCCGGCGCCGCCGTCATGGGCATGGCCGCCGACGCGGCCGCCAGCGACTCTGCGACCGCGGATCACGCCCCGCAGGACGCGCACCCGGAGCCGGCCGCGACAGCACCTGCCGCCGCCCCCGCCGACACGGCCGCCGCCCCCGCATCAGCTCCCGTCGACGCCTCCACCGAGCCGTTCCTCCGCGCCGTCCTGGCCGGCGCCGACATCGACGAGGCCACCTCCAGCTTCAGCGCGGTCCTCGAGGGGATCCGCTTCGCCCCCGACCGCCGCACGAACACCTTCTCCTACCGCTACGCGGTCCTCGGCAGCGAGCGCGTCACCCTCCGCACGTCGCGCATCGCCGGCACGCAGTGGGCCGAGAGCGGCCGGCTCCCCGAGCACGTGGTCACCTGGTTCCTCGAGGGGCAGATCACGGTCGACCGCGGACACCGCGCCGTCAGCTCCCGCGGCCAGCTCCCCTTCCTCCTCCCCACCGGCCGCCCCTTCCAGTACCAGGCGAGCGCCACGCGCCAGAACTGCGTCCACCTCGACGCGGGCTTCCTCGAGCAGACCGCGACGGAGTTCCACCACGGCCCCGCGCGGCCGCTGCTGTTCGAGCACCAGAACGTGCCGACCGCCGAGACGGCCGCCGTCTGGCGCCGCGCGGTCGCCGCCGCGGCCCCCGTCATCACGGATCCCGACGCCTCTCCCCTGATGCGCCTCGAGGCCGACCTCTCCCTCGCCCGCGCCACGCTCCGCCTCTTCCCGTGGGATGACGTGGAGATGCCGGACGAGCTGCGCACGCCGCGCATGGCGCACATCCGCGTGGCCGTGGAGTACCTGCACCACAACGCGCACCTGCCGATCACGCCCGCCGAGGCCGCAGCCTCCGCCGGGATCTCGACGCGCGTGCTCCAGCTCGCGCTCCGCCGCCACCACGGCCAGACGCCCACCGAGTACCTGCGCGGGATCCGCCTGCGCCGGGTGCGCGCGCAGCTCCTGGACGCGACGCCCACCACCACGACCGTCCGCAGCGTCGCCGAGGAGTGGGGCTTCGCGCACCTCGGCCGGTTCGCGGCGTCGTACGCGGGAGTCTTCGGCGAGCTGCCGAGCGAGACGCTGCGGAGCTGACCCGGGCGGGCGCGCCACCGCGAGCTGGGAGCTCGCCGGACTAAGTTGCACACACGTGTGCAGGATCACTACCCTGGTCGCATGACCTCCCTCCCCTCCGCGCGCGCGCCCCGCAAGGACGCCGCGACGAACCGCCAGGCCCTCGTCGACGCGGCCGTGGTCGCGCTCGACCGCGACCCGGACGCGTCCCTCGAGACCATCGCCGCCGCCGCCGGCCTCAGCCGCCGCGCCGTCTACGGGCACTTCGCCACGCGCGACGACCTCGTGCGCGAGGTGCTGCGGCGCGGCGCCCGGCGCATCGTCGAGTCGCTCGCCGGCATCACGCACCCCGACGGCCGGATCCACGTCGCGCTCATCGGCGCCCGGCTCTGGGCCGAGGTCGAGCAGGTGCGCGTGATGGCGCGGGTGGCCGTCCGCGGGCCGCTGGCGCGCGAGGTCGGCACCGAGCTGGCGCCGCTCCGGGCCGAGCTGCAGCGGGTCGTCGAGCGCGGGATCGCGGCGGGCGAGCTGCGCGGCGACATCCCCGCGCCGACGCTCGCGCGCCTGATCGAGGGCGGCGCGCTCGCGGTGCTCGACGAGGCGACCCGCAGCGACATCGGCCGCGCCGAAGGGCACTCCCTCGTGATCCTCACCTCGCTCGCCCTCTGCGGCCTCGACTGGCGCGCCGCCGGCGAGCTCATCGCCGCGACGCCGGAGCTCCGCGAGGCCGCGCCCCGTGTCACCGATGCCGCCGCCGCCGCCCGGACGGAGGCCGCGTCGTGATCGTCACCCTCACCGACGCGCGCGTCGGCGACGGCCCCGCGCCCGCCCTGCCCGCCATCTCGCTCTCCTACGGCGGCCCGGATCTCGTGGTCGCGGTCGCCGAGACCGAGCTGCGCCCCACCGTCCTCTCGCTCGTGGCGTCCGGACGCATGCGGATCGACGGCGGATCCCTCGCCCTCGACGGCGACGACTCCGACGGCGTCGCCGCGCGCGTCGCCGAGCGGGTCGCTCTCGTCGACACCCCGCGGATCAACGAGCCCGCCGACGACGTCACGCTCCGCGCGGTGGTCGCCGAGGAGCTCGCGCTCGCCGGGCACCGCTCCGGCCGGCACGAGGTCGGCGCGATCCTCGACGATCAGGGCCTCGCCGACCTCGCCCGCGCGCCCTTCTCCGCCGTACCGGCGGTCGCGCGGATCCGCCTGCTCACCACGCTCGCCGCCTCCCGCGCGGACGTCGAGGCCGTCGTCGTCACCTCGCCCGAGCGGCACGGCGGCGCCGTCGCTGAGTGGATGCGCGTGCTCCGCGGCCTCGCCCGCTCCGGCACCTGCGTCCTCGTCGTCACGAGCGAGGCCGCCGCCGAGGCGATCGCCGCGCTCCCGGCCGACGACGCGATCGCCGCCCCCGAACCCACCCCCTCGATCGACGGAACGCTGGACCGATGAGACTGATCCCCCTGGTGCGCGCCGAGCTGACGCGCCTCACCGCCACCACCATGTCCAAGATCGCGCTCGTCGCGCTCGTGCTGGTGCCCGTGCTCTACGGCGGTCTGTACCTCTGGGCGAACCAGGATCCGTACAGCAGCCTCGACAAGGTCCCCGCCGCGCTCGTCGTCGCCGACCAGGGCGCCACGGTCGACGGCAAGCCGGTCGACTACGGCACCGACGTCGCGAAGGACGTGCTCGACGACGCCTCGTTCGACTGGCACGAGGTCTCCTCCGCCGAGGCGCGCACGGGCCTCGAGGACGGCACGTACGACTTCACGCTGACCATCCCGTCCGGCTTCTCGGCGGCGCTCTCGTCCGCCTCGGGCACGGATCCGCAGCAGGCCCGCGTGGTCATGGCCACCGACGACGCGAACAGCTACCTCGCCACGACCATCGCGCAGCAGGCGGGCGCGCGGATCACGAAGTCGGTCGCCTCGCGCGTCGGCACCGAGGCCGCGGGCAAGCTCCTGCTCGGCCTCGCGGACGTGCGCTCGAGCCTCGGCGACGCGGCATCCGGCGCGCAGCAGCTCGTCGACGGGACCGCCACCGCGCGCTCCGGCGCGGACTCGCTGGCGGACGGGAACGGGAAGCTCGCGACGGGCGCGGACACGCTCTCCAACGGCCTCGGGCAGCTCCGCTCGGGCACCGCGCAGCTCCCCGCCCAGACCCAGGAGCTCGCGACCGGCGCCGACCAGGTCGCGTCAGGTGCGGCGACGCTCTCGACCGGCGCGAACGACCTCTCGACCGGCGCCGCCGCGCTCACGCCGGGCGCGCAGAAGACGGCCGCGGGCGCCCGGAAGGTGGCCGACGGCAACGCGCAGATCGCGGCCCTCGGATCCACCGCCACCGCGGGCGCCGACAAGCTCGCCGGTCAGGTGCCGGCGATCCGCGCGGCGATCCAGGAGCGCATGGAGGACGCCGGCATCCCGAAGGCCGACATCGACGCCGCGCTCGCGAAGCTCGACGTGCTCGGCACCGACATCACCGATTCCACGACGAAGACGGACGGCCTCAACGCGCAGCTGCAGCAGCTCGCCGCCGGCAGCGAGCAGGTCGCCCAGGGCAGCGCCCAGGTCGCCGACGGCGCCGGGAAGCTGCAGACCGGATCCGCCGCGCTCGCGACCGGAGCCGGCACGCTCGCGTCCGGCAGTTCGCAGGTCGCGACGGGCGCCGATGCGCTCGCCAAGGCCTCCCCCGCCCTCGCCGACGGCATCGCGCAGGCCGCCGACGGCAGCGCGACCCTCGCCACGGGCGCGCACTCCGCGGCCGACGGCGCGACCTCGCTCGCGTCCGGACTCGGCACGCTGCAGGACGGCACGACGAAGCTGCGCGACGGCCTCGACTCGGGGCTCGACCAGATCCCCGCCTCCACGGACGCGCAGCGGAACGCGCAGGCGGACACCATCGGCGACCCGGTCGCGCTGCGGCAGGACGCCGTGACGCAGGCCGGCGAGTACGGCGCCGGGCTCGCGCCGTTCTTCATCAGCCTCGCGGCGTGGATCGGGATCTACGCGCTGTTCCTCATCGTGAAGCCTCTGTCGCGCCGCGCGATCACGGCCCGCAAGGCGCCGCTCCGGATCACGCTCGCGGGCTGGCTCACGCCCGCGCTCCTCGGCGTCGTGCAGATGGCCGGGCTCTACGCGATCGTCGCCGGGGCGCTCGGCTTCCACATCGCCCACCCGCTCGCCATGTACGGGACGATGGTGCTCGCCTCGATCACGTTCGCGGCGATCATCCTCGCGCTCAACGTGCTGCTCGGCAGCGTCGGCCAGTTCCTCGGGCTCGTGCTCATGGTCGTGCAGCTCGTCACCGCGGGCGGCACGTTCCCCTGGCAGACCCTCCCCGGCCCGCTCGCCGCGCTGCACCACGTGCTGCCGATGAGCTTCGCGGTGGATGCGCTCCGGCAGCTCATGTACGGCGGCGACCTCGGGCAGGCGGCGCAGGACGCCGGCGTGCTCGCGCTGTGGCTGGTCGCGGGGCTCGCGGTGGCGCTGGCCGGGGCGATCCGGATCACGTCGCACCGCACGCTGCGGGACCTGCGGCCGTCGCTCATCGGCTGACCCCGCGCGACCCCGACGCCGCCCGCCCCGCCTGCTAGACAGGTCGGGCGGGCGGCGCCGGCTGCCGCGGAGAGGACGGACCGTGTCATTCCTCGAGGCACGGGCGCCGTGGGGCTCGCCCGTCGTGCCGGGCATCCCGCTGCCGCCCTTCGCCGATGACGCAGCGCACGCGCGCTACGTGCGGATGCTGCAGACGCACCTCGCGCTCGTCGACGGCGGCGGACCCGAGCTGCCGACCGTCGCGCTGGCCGTGGCGCTCGACCGCCCCCGGTTTCCCACCGCCACCGCCGACCACCGTCGCCTCACGCCGTTCGAGCTCCAGGTGAGCCTCACCTCGTGGTTCCCGGCGCCGTGGACTCCCGAGGCCCTCGCGGACGCGCTCGTCGACGCGCCGTACGGCGGCCCGCGGCGCACGCGCGCCGGCTGGCGGTGGATGGGCGATCCCGACTTCACCGCCGAGCCCGCGCGCGGCGGCGGCTGGACCGTGACGCGCCACGAGCGCGGCACCGTCGACACCGTGCACCTCGCCGACGACCGAGACCTCGTGGTGCTCTGGCTGTCCCACCATCGCGGCCGGTACGGATATCCGCTCGCGCACTCCCACGACGCCGCGGACGCCGTCGCGCTGGCGCCCGCGTCCCTCGCGGTGATCCGGAGCGACGCCGTCGACGCGGCCTTCCCGTACCGCGCGACGTGGCGCGAGGAGCGCGACGGGGCGCTGGCGGCGGCGCGTGCCGCCGAGGACGGCGCCCGCTAGGACGCCTCGGGCTCCCGCGGGCGTCGTGAAGGTCTCGCCCGACAGCGGCGCGTAGCCGCCCGAGAAGAAGGTCACCGGCTGCGCGAGCGACCGGATCAGCGCGACCGCCCCGCCCACCACGGCGAGCGCGGCGACCGCGAGCAGCACGGTGGCGGATCGACGGCCGCTCACGCGAGACGCTCCAGCGGGTTCTCCGCGAGCTTCCGCACGAGGCCGCCGTCGACGAGCCGGCGGGCGGCGGTGTCGGGCTTCCGCTCCGCCTGGTCGACGACGCACGCGCCGAACTCCGCCGCGAGCGCACCCCGCGGATGCGCGGCAAGCACCTCCCGCAGGAAGTCCTCGGGCAACGCGTCGGGCCGGGCGCCGGAGATGTCGAGGCCGGTCGCGACCTCCAGGAGGTGCCCCTCGACGTCGAGCGCGGGATCCACCTGCGGCCAGTTGTGCCGCACGATCGCGTCGAGCACGCGCTGCCGACGCGCGGCGGGCCAGCCGGCGCCCGCGGTGAGCGCGATGGCGACGTGGCCACCCGCGTGCTCGTACGACAGGGTGTGGTTGTCGAACTCGGTGACCGTGCCGATGTCGTGCAGCACCGCGGACACGTAGAGGATCTCGTGGTCGACGCCCGTCCGCCCCTCGACGACGGCGAACGCCTCCGCGAAGAGCCACGAGCGGATCCCGTGGGCCGTGATCGCGGCGGACTGGTACGAGGTCGCGAGCTCGAGGGCCCCGCGGGCGGCGACCGTGTCGGGCCCGGGGAAGTCGGCGATGCGCATGGCCCATGCTGGCATGCGGCGGGGGCGGCTCCGCGCGAGGCGGGGAGCCCCAATACGGTTCCCCCAAGATCCGGCTGAAGGACGTCACCTACCTCGTCCGCGACCACGACGAGGCGCTCGCGTTCTTCGTCGACGCGCTGGGCTTCGTCGTGCGGCAGGACGAGACGAGCGCGACCGGATGGCGTCGCGTCGTGGTGGGGCCCGAGGGTGCCGGTGCCGGCTTCGTCCTCGCGCTCAGCGACGACGCCGACCGCGTGGGCCGGCAGGCCGGCGACGACGTCGCCTTCTTCCTCGAGACCGACGACTTCGCCGCCCAGCACGCGCGGATGCTCGCGCACGGCGTCGTCTTCCGGGAGGAGCCGCGTCACGAGCCCTACGGCACCGTCGCGATCTTCGAGGACCCGTACGGCGCGCCGTGGGACCTGATCCAGCCGCCCGTCGGCTGACCCGCCGCCGCACGTCCACCCGGCTGACGCGTCGCATTCACCCGCCGGCCCTACCGTCGTCCCCCGTGACCCAGGACCCGACGACGTCTCCCTCCTCCTCCGCGCTCTCCCGACGCGGCTTCCTCATCACGAGCGGCGCGGCCGGCGCGCTCGGCGTGGCCGGCCTCGGCGGGGCGCTCCCCGCGGCGGCCGCGACCGCATCCGACGACGCGCTCCGCGCCAGCGCCGTGAAGACGCCCGCCCCGCAGCAGGGATCCGGCGCTCGCTGGAAGCCCGACACCGCGTCGCCCCGCTTCACCATCGCCGTGCTGCCCGACACGCAGTACCTCTTCGACGGGGCGTCGATCCACCCCGAGCCGCTCGAGGCGTCGCTCCGGTACGTGCTCGCCGAGCGCGACCGCCACAACATCGTCTTCCTCGCGCACCTCGGCGACGTGACCCAGAACGGCGCGGAGAAGGAGATCCAGGCGGCGAGCGCGCAGTTCACGCTGCTCGACAAGGCGGGCGCCGCGTGGAGCGTCCTCGCCGGCAACCACGACGTCCCGTCCTCCACCGACGACCAGCGCGGCCGCACGCCCTACCTCGACGCGTTCGGCCCGAAGCGCTTCCGCAAGTCCCCGAGCTACCGCGGATCAAGCCCCGACGGCTACAACTCGTTCCACACCTTCACGGCGGGCGGCCGCGACTGGCTCGTCCTCGCGCTCGACTGGCGCACCAGCGCCCGCGGCGTGGAGTGGGCGCGCGGTGTGCTCGCGGCGCACCCGACGCTGCCGGTGATCCTCACGGCGCACGACATCGTCGACTCGAAGCCCGACGGCTCCGCCGTGCTCGACGACTACGGCCAGGGCCTCTGGGACTCCTTCATCTCGCAGCACGACCAGGTCTTCCTCACCCTCAACGGGCACTACTGGAAGCCCGGCCGCACGACGCTGCGGAACCGCGCGGGCCACGACGTGGACCTGCACCTCGTGAACTACCAGGACCGCTACTACGGCGGCGCCGCGATGATCCGGCTGTACCACGTGGACCTCGAGCGGAACGCGATCGACGTCGAGACCCTGTCGCCCTTCATCCTGGGCGGGGGGCTCGGCGCGGGCAACGAGCTCGCGGACGAGGAGGCGCAGCTCTCGGGCGACGTCGACCGGTTCACCGTGTCGGTGGACTTCGAGCAGCGGTTCGCCGGGTTCGCGCCCGTCCCCGCACGCGCCGCCCGGCCGGCCGCGCAGATGCTCGTGCCCGGCACGGTCGCGTACTGGCGCTTCGACGGGCACGCCGACGGATCCGCGCTCGGCACGACCACCCGCATCCCCGACGCGTCCGGCCGCGGCAACGACCTCGTGGTGGCGAACCGCGCGGGCGCGGCGCCCGGATCCCTGCGCTTCGCCTCCGCGCACCACGACGACCAGCCCGGCTTCGGCAGCCTCACCCTCACGGGCGGCAAGAAGAGCGGCGACCACCTGCGCACCGTCGTCGGCGCCCCGCTCGACGCCGCGACCTTCCGCCAGGGCTACACCGTCGAGGCGTTCGTGCGCATCCCCGCCGACTTCGACGGCGACGCGGACGGCTTCAGCGCGATCCTCTCCCGCGCCGCCTCCGCGAAGGACGCGGGCAAGACCCCCGGCGACGCCGGCGACCCGGACGAGCCGGCCGCGACCCTCAGCGTCTCCGGCAGCCGCGAGATCCAGTGGTGCGTCTACCCGACCACGCAGCAGGGATCCCTCACCAACTGGTCGCACGAGCTGCCGGCCGCGACGTGGTGGCACGTCGCGGTCGTCAACGACGGCCAGCACACGACCATGTACATCGACGGCTGCCCGGTGGTGCGGAACCCGTCCACGGCGAACCGCGGGCTCGCGGCGGCATCCCCCGCGACCTCATGGCTCCTCGGCGCGAACCTCTACGGCGGCAAGCTCGACCACGTGCTGCCGGCGTCGATCGGCGACGTGCGCATCGTGGAGCGGGCGCTCAAGCCGTCGGAGTTCATGATCGCCTGACGGCCGCGGCGGCCTCCCGCGCTCAGAGCTCCGGGTGGTCGTCCTCGAGCAGGTGGAAGCGGCGGTCGCGGTAGACGAGCGGCGGGGCGGCCTCGCCCAGGATCACGTCGAGGACCTCGGCGACGACCAGCACGGATCCGCCGACCGGCACGGTCTGGATGGTGCGGCAGCGGAGGGCGGCGCGCGCGTCGGCGAGCAGCGGCTCGCCCGTCGGCAGCTCCTGGAAGCCCTGCTCCTCGGTGAAGCGCGGCGACCCGGAGACCGCGAAGGAGCGGGCGAGCGCGGCGTGCTGCCCGGCGAGCAGGTGCACGACGTAGCTGTCGGCGGAGAGGATCGCGCCGGCGGACCCCGTGGCGCGCGTCACCGAGAACGAGAGCGCGGGCGGATCCACCGACAGCGACGCGACGCTCGAGGCGGTGAGCCCGGACGGCCCGTCCGCGGTGCGCGCCGTGATGAGCGCCACGCCGGCCGGGTGAGCGCGGAACGCGGCCTTGAAGAGGTCGGGGTCGGCGCTCACGCGGGCTCGCCCGGGCGCGGCACGGCGGCCACCACCGCGTGGTCGTACGCGACGGCGCCGATCTTGACGGCGCCGCCGGGCGATCCCATCTCGGCGAAGAACTCGACGTTGGCCGTGTAGTAGTCCGACCACTTCTCGGGCAGGTCGTCTTCGTAGTAGATCGCCTCGACCGGGCACACCGGCTCGCAGGCGCCGCAGTCGACGCACTCGTCGGGGTGGATGTAGAGGGAGCGCTCGCCCTCGTAGATGCAGTCCACCGGGCACTCGTCGATGCAGGCGCGGTCCTTCACGTCGACACAGGGCAGGGCGATCACGTAGGTCACAGGGCGTCCTCGCGGAGGGGGGCCGTCGTGACGGCCGGGGAGGTGATGCGCATGGTGTCCACGTTAGAACCTCACGTACCCTTGAGGTCAATCGGGAGGGGACGTCGTGGCGGATGCGCAGGAGCCGACCGTCGTCGCGGCGACGCCGCGGCACGCGCCCGGCGAGCTGCTCACCGTCGGCGAGATGACCCGCCGCACGGGCGTCGCCGCCTCCGCCCTCCGCTTCTACGAGGACCTCGGCCTCATCGCCGCCGAGCGCACCGCGGGCAACCAGCGCCGCTACGCCCGGCACATGCTGCGTCGCGTGTCGCTGATCACGGTGGCCAAGCGCCTCGGGATCCCGCTCGCCGACGTGCAGGCCACCTTCGACGACGTGCCGCTCGACCGCCCGCCGAGCCACGCCGACTGGCAGCGCGCGTCGCGCCGCTGGAAGCGCCTGCTCGAGGAGCGGCGCCAGGGCATCGAGCGCCTGGAGCGCGAGCTCACGGGCTGCATCGGCTGCGGCTGCCTCTCGATGAAGGCGTGCGGGCTCCTCAACCCGGACGACGCGCTGGGCGACCGCGGCGCGGGGCCGCTGCGGGTGCAGCTCGACTGAGCCGCGATCCGGGTGGGCGGCGACGGCCGGGCGGGCGGCAGGGTCACCCGCGTTCGAACCGCATCCCGCAGGCGCGCGCGTCCGCGTCCGCCGCCACCGTGCCCGTGCGCGCGAAGTCGGCCCATACCCGCCGCACCGCGCGACCACGCGCGGCGACCTCGGGCCACGCCTCCGGCGGCACCAGGCGCATGCGGGTCCACGCCTCGCGCGTGCCGAGGATCAGCGGCACGTCGGCGGTGTGGCCCGTGCCGATGGGGCTCGACGCGGGCGCCCCTCGGAGCACGTAGCGCACGGCCCTGCCGCCCGCCGCGCGATGACGGGCCGCGAACGCCCGGACAGGCCGCCCGTAGACGGCACGGGTGGTGGGCCCCACGACCGCGCGCATCAGGACCGCCCGGAGCGCCCGGCCCACGACCGGCACGTGGAGGAGCGGCGCGATCACCGGCAGCGCGGGCAGGTACATCGCGGTCTCGTCGCGCGTCGTGCCGATGAGCAGGTCGACCTCCGGGGCGACGGCCCGCCAGGCGGCATCGCGGTCGGCCTCGGCGGGCAGCGGCGCGTGGCCGTAGCGCGGTCCCCAGGGCAGGCCAGCGCGGATCCCCGACGCCCACGACGCGACCTCGGCCTGAGCCTGGCGGCGCAGCACGGCGTCGAGCGGCGCATCGGCCGGGAGCGACCGCGTCACGCGCCCCATCGCGCGGAACATGCGCTCGCGACCGCCCGTGATCCCCACGGGCGGGCTCTGCACGATGGCCCGCCGGACGAGGCCGCGCGCGCCGTCGCTGATCATGAGGTGCAGGATCGCGTCGCCGCCCGCCGACTGCCCCATCGCGGTGACCGTCCGCGGGTCGCCGCCGAACGCGGCGATGGAGTCGCGGATCCAGCGCAGCGCTTCCAGCTGGTCGAGCAGGCCGAGGTTGGCCGGCGGACCCCCGGGAGCGCCGCCGCCGAAGCCGAGCAAGCCCAGCCGCGACGTCACGGCCACCACGATCACGCGCTGCTCCACCACGAGGGCGCGCGGATCGTGGATCGCGAGGTCGCCCGCGCCCGTCGTGTATCCGCCGCCGTGGAACCACACGATGACCGGCAGCGTCTCGCCGGGCGCGAGGTCCGCGGGCAGCGTGATCGAGAGCCGCTGGCAGTCCTCCGAACGCGCGACGCCGTCGAGGGCGCCCTGCATGAGCGCGTCGAGGATCCGCGACGACGGCTGCGGGCACGCGGGCGCCGGGTGCACGGCCGCGAGCACGACCGGCCGCCCGTCGGATCCGCGCACGGGCACCGCCGACACGGGCGGGACGCCGCGCGCCGCCGTCGCGTAAGGAATGCCGAGGTACCGGATCACGTCGCCGTCCTGCCGCCCCGTCACCGGGCCGGATCGCGTCGGGGTCGGGCCGGGGACGGTGGGAGCGGGCATCCCGCCACGGTATCCGGCGGCCGAGCAAAAGCCGCGCGGTTTCGGGGATCAGCTCGGGCAGGCGTAGCGTCGAGGGGTACCGCATCCGAAGAGGGCGCGGCCGGATCGACCCGATCCCTCCCCTCCCCCACCGGACAGCACAAGGAGAACCATGCGCACCGTCAACGCCTACGCGGCCCCGTCCGCCACCGACCCCATCATCAAGACCACCATCGAGCGCCGCGACGTCGGCCCGAAGGACGTCTCCATCGACATCGCCTACTCGGGCGTCTGCCACTCCGACATCCACACCGTCCGCGGCGAGTGGGGCCCCATCCAGTACCCGCAGGTCGTCGGCCACGAGATCGTCGGCCGCGTCACCGAGGTCGGCTCCGAGGTCTCCAAGCACAAGGTCGGCGACCTCGTCGGCGTCGGCTGCATGGTCAACTCCTGCAAGGAGTGCGAGCAGTGCACGGCCGGCCAGGAGCAGTACTGCCTGAAGGGCAACATCCAGACCTACGGCGGCACCGACCCGGCCGACGGCACCATCACGCAGGGCGGCTACTCCGAGGCCGTCGTCGTGGACGAGGACTTCGTGCTCCGCGTCCCCGAGTCCCTCGACATCGAGAAGGTCGCGCCGCTGCTCTGCGCCGGCATCACCACCTACTCGCCGCTCCGCCACTGGAACGCGGGCCCCGGCACGAAGGTCGCCGTCGTCGGCATGGGCGGCCTCGGCCACATGGCCGTGAAGATCGCGCACGCGATGGGCGCCGAGGTCACCGTGCTCTCGCAGACGCTCTCCAAGAAGGAGGACGGCCTGCGCCTCGGCGCCGACCGCTACTTCGCGACCAGCGACGACGCCACCTTCGAGGAGCTCGCGAGCTCGTTCGACCTGATCATCAACACGGTCTCCGCGAAGCTCGACATGAGCAAGTACATCGGCCTGCTCGCGATCGACGGCACGCTCGTCAACGTCGGCGCCCCGTCGGAGCCGCTCGAGATCCCCGCGTTCGCGCTCATCCCCGCGCGCCGCAGCTGGGCCGGATCCATGATCGGCGGCATCGCCGAGACGCAGGAGATGCTCGACTTCTGCGCCGAGCACGGCATCGTGCCCGAGACCGAGCTGATCTCGGCCGAGCAGATCAACGAGGCCTACGAGCGCGTCCTCAAGTCGGACGTGCGCTACCGCTTCGTCATCGACGCGAAGACGTTCGCGTAAGCGGCGACCGCACGTAGGAGGGCCCCGCGGATCCTCGGATCCGCGGGGCCCTTCCGCGTCCGGGACCGTCGGCCCAGGCCGCGTTGGCCGTGGGATCCCCGGGACCGGCGGGCGACCGCCGCTGTCGCCAGGCACAGGACCACGATCACCGGCACCGCCACGACGACCGCCGCGTCGAGGCTCGTCGCCGTCGCGAGGGCGCCGACGAGGACGGCCGTGCTGCCCTGCGCGAGGTACGCGACGAGGTACATGCTCGAGAAGGTGCTCGCGCGGCGCCCGTCGTCCGCCGCCGCGGTGACGAGGCCGAGCCCGCCGTACATGAGGAAGCCGTAGCCGACGCCCGAGAGGAGCGCGGATCCGAGGAACACGGCGAGGGAGTCCGCGACGCCGGCGACCAGCAGCAGCGCGAGGCCGACGGCCGCGACCACGCCGCCGATCCGCACGGCCGCACTCGTCGGGATCCTGCGGGCGAGGAGCGTCGTCGGCACCACGACCAGCGGCCAGGTCGCGAGCGTCGCGGCCGCGTGGAACGCGTTCGCGGTGCCGACGACGTCGCGGATGATCTGCGCGCCGAGGGCGAGGAAGACCGCGCCGGTGACGAAGGCGACCGTCACCGCGGCCGTGCCCACGAGGAACGGGCGGCGGCCCGCCCGCGGGACGGCGAGCAGGGCGCGGCGCCCGGCCGACGCCGCCGCCGCCGGTCGCGCGCCCGCGGTCCGCGCCGTCTCGGGGAGGAACACCAGCGCGACGAGCAGCACCAGCACGGCGGCGAGCAGGATCCAGAACGCCAGGTGCGTGGGATCCGCCGTGTGCTGCACCAGCCAGCCGCCCACGAGGATCGCCGCGGTCGCCCCGAGCGAGGTCGCGGCCGCGTTCACGGCGCTCGCCCGCGTCGGGTTCCCGGACCGGTCGAACTCGACCAGCGCGGCGCTCGCGGCGCTCATCGCGAGGCCCACGCCCGCGCCCTGCACGATCCGGCCGGCGAACGCCCACGCGGGCGCGTCGGCCAGAGCGAACAGGACGGTGCCCACGGCGACCACCGCGACGCCGGCGAGCATCAGCCGCCGCCGGCCGAACCGGTCGGACAGCCCGCCGCCCGCCACCATGACCACGACCAGCGCCACCGGGTAGACCGCGAACAGCGCGGTCGTGACGACGGGCCCCGTGCCCCACAGGGCCGAGAACGCGGGATACAGCATCGCCGGCGCCCCGCTCGCCCCGAGCGACAGGACGAGGCCACCGGCCGCCACCCCGAACGACGCCGCGGGCGGGAGGGTCGGGCGTCGCGTCACGGCAGGGCCTTCCGGTGGACCGCACCGAGCGGATCCGGGCGTGACGCCAGCGTAGGCGCGCGCCACCGACGGAGGGTCCGTCGCGCGACGGACGCGACCTCGGCGGGGCCGCCGGTAGCGTCGATGCCATGGACATCCCCTCGATGATCATGGGCGCCGCGATCGCGTCGGTCGCCTGGATCGGCTTCTCCCCCTTCGCGGAGCTGAAGCGGCTCCGCGCCCGGGAGGCCGCCGCGGAGGCGGCCGAGGGCCCGGGGCCGGTCGCGTGACGCCCAGCGGAGGCGGCAGGAGCGGCACAGGACGGATGATCGTCAACCCGGGGCCGTGGGACAACCCGCCGCGGAAGTGGGTCGCGGGCGACGAGGACGGGGCGATCAACCTGAGCATCATCGTGGACGGGCTGGGCGCCCGCGAGTCCCTGATCCGGCTGCATCGCGGCGAGACGCTCGACGACCACGACCTCGCGCTGTTCGGCGTCGTCAACTTCCAGGCGTTCCTCATGACCTACGAGCCCGTCGTCGCGCTGCTCCGCGAGCCGAGGCGCCCGCAGCTGCACCCGGCCGTCATCGAGCTCATGCCGGTGCTGGCCGACGGCCCCGCGTCGCCGTAGGGGACCGGATCACGTCGGTCCGTCCGCGAGCCGGACGGCCAGAGGACCTCCCGCGCGGACGGTCAGCTCGTCGCCGCTGGCCGGCGCCCCATCGACGACTGGAACCGCACGAGGTACCCGTCGGGATCCTGCACGAGGAACTGGCGGACGCCGGTCTCCTCGTCGCCGATCCGGTACCAGGTGGTCTCCGGTTCGAGGAAGAGCGCGACGCCCGCCGCGGCGAGCGCCGCCGCCACGACGTCGGCGTCCTCGACGGCGATCTGGAAGTTGATCCCCGCCCGAACGGCCGCTCCAGCGGCCCCGACACCCAGTTCCGGGTGATGCCGGCCTGCTCGAGCATGAGGTGCGCGCCGCCGCGGGCGATGTACGCCAAGCCCTCGGCGGGCCTGTCGTACTGGACGGCGAAGCCGCAGAGGTCGCGCCAGAAGGCGAGGCTCGCGGCGAGGTCGGTCACCAGCAGCTCGGGGACGAGGTCGGGCTCGGCGTCGGGATCCATGCGGCCATGCTCGCAAACGGCCGCCTCCGCGATCAGCTGCTCGCGCGTCCGCCGCGCTCCCCCGACGGTGATCCCGTACGTGCCGTCATCCGGCCCGCTCAGCCAGGTGAGGTCGTAGGTCGGTGTCGGGCCGGCCGGCTCGCGCTCGGCGATCCGCCAGCGCTCGCCGCGCACCGTGACCTCGAACGCCTCCATCCGACGAGCCTACGAGCGGGCGCCCGTTACCGTGGACGGATGATCTCCACGCTCCCGCCCACCGCCGAGCTGCACCTGCACGTCGAGGGGACGCTCGAACCGGAGCTGGTGTTCGAGCTGGCCGAGCGCAACGGCGTCGACCTGCCGTACGCGGGCATCGAGGACCTCCGCTCGCGCTACGCCTTCACCGACCTGCAGTCGTTCCTCGACCTCTACTACGCGTGCACCGCGGTCCTCCGCACCCGCCGCGACTTCCACGACCTCGCGGCCGCGTACCTGGAGCGGGCCGCGGCCGACGGGATCCGGCACGTCGAGATGTCGTTCGACCCGCAGGCGCACACGACCCGCGGCGTCGCCGTCGACGACGTGCTCGACGGCCTCCTCGACGCGCTCCGCGACGCGCGCGTGCGCCACGGCATCTCGGGCGGCCTGATCCTCAGCTTCCTCCGCGACCGGCCGGTGGAGGAGGCGATGGCGACCCTCGAGTCCGTCGCCGGTCGCGCCCACGAGCTGCTCGCCGTCGGGCTCGACTCCGCCGAGGTCGGCTACCCGCCGTCGCTGTTCGTCGACGTCTTCGCGCGCGCCCGTGAGCTCGGCCTGCACGCGGTCGCGCACGCGGGCGAGGAGGGGCCGCCGTCCTACATCCACGAGGCGCTCGATCTGCTGCGCGTGGAACGGGTGGACCACGGGGTGCGCTGCCTCGAGGATCCCGCGCTCGTCGACCGGCTCGTCGCCGACCGGATCCCCCTCACCGTCTGCCCGCTCTCGAACGTGCGCCTCGGCGTGAACGAGACGCTCGACGAGCACGCGCTGCCCGAGCTCCTGGCGCGCGGCGTGCTCGCGACCGTCAACAGCGACGACCCCGCCTACTTCGGCGGCTACCTCGGCGAGAACCTCCGGCAGCTGCGCCGCGCGCACGCCTTCGACGACGACGCGCTGGCGCTCCTCGCCCGCAACTCCTTCGAGGCGTCGTTCCTCCCCGACGCCCGCCGGGCGGAGCTGCTGGCCGCGGTCGACGCCTGGCGCGCCTCCGCGCTCTGATCCGACCGGCGCGGTCCCCGCGCGGTGCCGGATGTCCGCCCAGCGATGCCCGGATGTCCGCTGCGCACCCGACCGGCCGGTTCCCCGGAACCGCTCCCTAGCATCGCCGCGTGCCCGAGTACATCCGCTTCCAGAGCGCCGCGCCCAACCGACGCGGCACCTTCCCCGGCGTGTTCGCCCTCACGGACGGGCTGCGCCAGAGCGGCCGGCTCTCGGCGGAGGAGGTCGCGTGGATGGACGCGGTGAACGCGCGCGCCATCGCCGCCTACCCGTATCCGCGCAGCGTCGACCCCGACTGCTACGACCGCGTGAGGAACCCGGGCGCCCGATCCTGGTACCTGGCGAGCGCGACGGACCTGCTCGCGTTCACGGCCGACTACCTCACCCTGCTCGACCGGCACGACGTCCCCTGGCACGAGCTGCGCACGCGCACGCCCGGCCGCATCGTCTACGCCGACGCCGTGCAGGTCATCGCGACCCCGCACACGATCGACGACTGGCCGTTCCGCTAGGACCGGACCTCCGCCGGTCGCGGGCGCCGTCGCACGTCTGGGAGCACCGCCGGCCCGCCCCGCGTGCGCCGGGCTACCCTCGCCGGATGCCCGAGTACGTGCGCTTCCAGAGCGCCGCGCCCAACCGCCGCGGCACCTTCCCCGGCGTCTTCGCCCTGGCGGACGGCCTGCGGGACGAGGGCAGTCTGTCGGAGGAGGAGATGGCCTGGATCGCGGCCTCCAACGCGCACATGAACGCCGCGTACGCGGATCCGTCCACGGTCGTCCCCGGCTGCTACGACCGCACGCGCAACCCGCGGGCGCGCGCCTGGTTCCGCGTCGACGCCGTCGACCTCCTCGGCGTGACGCACGGCTACCTCGCCCTCCTCGACCGGCACGGCGTGCCCTGGCACGAGCTGCGCACGCGCACGCCCGGCCGCGTCGTGTACGCGGACGACGTGCAGGTGGTCGCGGTGCCGCACACGCACGAGGAGTGGCCGTTCGGCTAGCCGCGCGGGCTCAGGCCGGTCGAGATCCGCGCGCCGCCCGCGCCCGGGCGAGGATCCCCTGGATCACCTCGGTCTTCGCGTCCGCGTAGGCGTCCATCGACTCCCACCGCCGGGTCATGAGCTCCCGCTTCGTGCGCTCGTCGAGGTCGCGGTCGGCCTCGTCGGAGCGGAGCCGGTCGCGGAGCAGCAGGTACGCCTCCACGGCGGGATCACCGTGCTCATAGACGTGCACGTGGACGTCCCGCGCGGGCGTCTTCACGAGGCGATGCCCCGGCTCGCGGACGCGCAGGTCGTATCCCGCGGCGACGAGACGCTCGACGTGATCCTCCTCGGCCGTGATGTCCGCGACCACGACCACGATGTCGACGATGGGCTTCGCCGCGAGGCCCGGGACGGACGTGGAGCCGATGTGCTCGACGGCGAGCGCGTCGTCGCCCAGCGCCGAGGTGATCCGCTCCCGGTGCTCGCGGTAGGCCTCCGACCAGGCGGGGTCGTGCGCCTGCAATCCGACCGTGAGCGGCGTTCGCCCGCCCACGATCTCCACTGCGGTCACGTCGGGTCGGCGGCGGTCGCGGTCGTCCATCACCGGGACATCCTGCCAGGCGAGGCGTCGCCCGTCAGCCGAACGCCACGTGCTGCATCACCCACGCGTGCATCACGACCGCGGCCGCCGCCGACGCGTTGATGGAGCGCGTGGATCCGAACTGCGAGATCGCGACGGTCATGTCGGCCGCGGCCACCGCCTCGTCGCTGAGGCCCGGGCCCTCCTGCCCGAAGACGAGCACGCAGCGCTCGGGGAGGCGCGTGGTCTCCAGCAGCACGGATCCGTCGACGTTGTCGATCGCGATGATCGGCAGGCCCTCGCCGCGCGCCCACATCACGAGGTCGGCGATGGTCGCGTGGTGCACGACGTGCTGGTACCGGTCGGTGACCATCGCGCCGCGCTTGTTCCAGCGGCGGCGGCCGACGATGTGCACCGTGTCGGCCGCGAACGCGTTGGCGCTCCGCACGATCGAGCCGATGTTCATGTCGTGCTGCCAGTTCTCGATCGCCACGTGGAACGGATGCCGGTGCTGGTCGAGGTCGGCGACGATCGCGTCCATGCGCCAGTACCGGTAGCGGTCGATCACGCTGCGGGTGTCGCCGCGCTCCAGCAGCTCGGGATCCAGGTGCGGCTCGTCGGGCCACGCCTCGGGGCCGCCGGGCCAGGGGCCGACGCCGTGGGTGCTGTGCTCGTGGGTCGGCGCCGCGTCGCCGGTCGGCGTCGGCTCCGAGCCGTCGGGCTCGCCCATCAGATGTAGATCCCAGGATCCACGAAGAACGCGGGATCCACGTGCGCGTCGGGCGCGCGCCCCGCCCGCTTCCCGGTCTCGACCGCGGGGATGCCCGTGAGCACGGATCCCGCGGGCGCGTCCTTCACGACCACCGCGTTCGCGCCGATGACGCTGCCCGCGCCGACCGTGATGGGCCCGAGCAGCTTCGCCCCGGCCCCGATGGTGACGCCGTCGCCCACCGTCGGGTGCCGCTTGCCGTGCACGAGGCTCTTCCCGCCGAGCGTGACGCCGTGGTACATCAGCACGTCGTCGCCCACCTCGGCCGTCGCGCCGATCACGACGCCCATGCCGTGGTCGATGAACAGCCGCCGGCCGATGCGCGCGCCCGGGTGGATCTCCACCCCGGTCAGCGTCCGCCCTGCCTGCGCGAGCAGCCGGGCCGCCAGCCGGATGCGTCGACGCCACAGCGCGTGCGACACCCGGTGCAGCCACACCGCGTGCAGGCCCGGGTAGCCGAGCACCATCTCCAGGTACCCGCGCGCGGCCGAATCGTGGGCGCGCGCGGTGCGGAGGTCCTCGACGACCCGGGCGACGATCCCCACGCCTAGTCGCGCAGGTCGTCGAACAGCACGGTCGAGAGGTACCGCTCGCCGTAGTCGCACACGATCGCGACGATGGTCTTGCCCGTGCTCTCCGGGCGCTTCGCGATCTCGAGCGCGGCCCACACGATGGATCCCGACGAGATGCCGCAGAGGATGCCCTCGTCGGTCGCGAGCGCGCGCGAGACGCGGATCGAGTCCTCGAGCGACACGTCGACGACCTCGTCGTAGATCTCCGTGTCGAGGATCTCGGGCACGAAGTTCGCGCCGATGCCCTGGATCTTGTGCGGGCCGGGCTTCCCGCCGTTGAGGATGGGCGAGTCGAGCGGCTCGACCGCGACGATCTTGACGCCCGGCTTCCGCTCCTTGAGCACCTGGCCGACGCCCGTGATGGTGCCGCCCGTGCCGACGCCCGCGATGAAGACGTCGACGCCGCCGTCGGTGTCCGCCCAGACCTCCTCGGCCGTGGTCTCGCGGTGCTTCTGCGGGTTGGCCGCGTTCGCGAACTGCTTCGCCCAGATGGCGTTCGGGGTCTCGTCCACGATCTGCTTGGCCCGGTCGACCGCGCCGCGCATGCCCTCGGGGCCGGGCGTCAGCACGATCTCGGCGCCGTACGCGCGCAGCACCAGCCGGCGCTCGACGCTCATGGTCTCGGGCATCGTGAGGACGACCTTGTAGCCGCGGGCCGCGCCGACCATCGCGAGCGCGATGCCCGTGTTGCCGCTCGTGCCCTCGACGATCGTGCCGCCGGGCTTCAGCGCTCCGGCGGCCTCGGCCGCGTCGATGATGGCGACGCCGATGCGGTCCTTCACGCTCGACGCGGGGTTGTGCGACTCGAGCTTCACGAGCACGGTCGCGTCGAGCCCCTCGGTGAGCCGGTTGAGCCGGACGAGCGGCGTGCCGCCGACCAGCTGGGTGATGTCGTCGTAGACGCGACCTGCCATGGGTTCCACCTTCGTCGTGATCCTGGTCGGTGCGGGGCGCTGCCGCGCGCACCTGCTCGGGTTCCGAGCCTATGCGAGCGCAACCGCGTGTGACGCGGCGTCATTCCGGGGCGGGCGGACGGCCTACCCGGACGAGCTGTGGAGGAGGCCGTCGCCGCCCGCGCCGCCCGGGCGAGGATGCGCGCGACCACCCGAGGCGATCCCGCGGCGGCCTCCACCCGCACCCGACGCGTGATCGCTCCTGTTCATGAAGGAGAGACATGCCCATCCCCGCGCGTCCACTCACGATGATGCTCGTCGTCACGGCTGCCTCGCTGGTCGGGCCATGACCGCAGCCGTGGGAGCGGTTCCCGGCACCGTGCCGGAAGCCGCGCAGCGCCAGTCAAGGGTCGTGCACGCGGGCGTCGGCACCGCCGCCCCGACGACACCGGCAACCCTCCTAGCCTCCGCCCCCGCCATGAGCGACGCCGACCTCGACGGCCTCGTCGCTGTGCTGGACGCTCTGCCCGACGACATCAAGTCGGCCGATCCCCGCACGACGCCCGATTACGGGCATCGGTTGAGCCAGGCCATCGACCGGGTGACCGCATCGTCGAGCGTCGGCACATCGACGCGGTCCGTGACGCCGGACGACGCACTCTCCCTGATCGGCACGGGACGCGCCGTGCACGCAACGGATCTCCGCGGCTCCGCTCCGACGGCTCGACTCGCCATCGACTGGATCGCGTGCGGCGCAGCCGTGGCAGGCGTCATCGCCCAATACGGTCTGCCCGTGTTCAAGGTGGTCGGTTGGATCCGGGAGGCGCGCGAGATCTACGGCAGCGTGCGAGGCATCATCGAGGCGCTGAGCACCGGTGCGTTGGCCCAAGAGATCCCGGGCGAGGCGGCCGAGCTGATCACCACGCTACTGGGCTTCGACGGAGTGGTGGCCGCGTGCTTCAGCCCCACGTCACTCGAGGCCTGAGATGTCAAGGGAGACTGCGAGAGACCCGGTCCGGCGGAACCCTCCCGGCTGGACACCGCCTGGCTTATGGGCGCCGCTGTCCGGGCACCTCACCGTGGCGCTGCTCAAGGCGCCGATCGTGGTCGTGGCGTCCCAGGCCCTCATGCTCGTCCCCGCCTGGGGCCCGGGGCCGCTCGACCGGACGATCGGAGCTGTGACCCTCATGACCCTGGTCTTCTGCACCGTCGAGGTCGTGGTAGAGCGTCCCTTCGTCGTCCGCGGTCGGCTGATGGCCCCGGGCGGGTGGGGCTTCGCGGTCCTCCCGTGGCTCGCGGGGTCGATGGCCGCAGCGGCGACGGTCATCCTGTGGCTCGGCGCCCCCACCGGTGTCGTGCTCGCCTCGGTGATGTCCGGCGTGGAAGCGGCCTTCGTCCTCTGGTCGCGCGCCTGGCGTCCCGGTGACACCGACGCCGAGTACCACGAGAAGTGGGTGAAGACGAAGGAGATGACCAAGGAGATGTTCGCGCCGGACGTGGCGGAGATTCGGCGACGCCTGGACGAGCGGGCTATGGACGGGTACCGCCGGAAGATCGCCGAGCGCGATGCACAGCGCGAGCTGGACGAGCCGGACGAGGAGCGGGAGCGCGACGAGGGGGACCGACCGGCGCGCGACGCGTGACCGCGACCTGCGGACACGGCAGGCTGGTCCCATGAGCGCGCGCATCGAGATCCGGGGGCCCGGCGGCCCCGAGGTCATGACCCTGACGGACGGCCCGGTGCCGGATCCCGGACCCGGCGAGGTGCGGATCCGCGTGCACGCCGCGGGCGTGAACTTCATCGACACCTACCGGCGCAGCGGCGTCTACCCGATGGCGCACCCGTACGTACCGGGATCGGAGGCGGCGGGGGTGATCGAGGCGCTCGGCGACGGCGTGAGGGGCGTCCACGTGGGCGACCGCGTCGCGACGGCCGAGGCGTCGGTCACGTACGCGCAGCACGCGCTCGTCCGCGCGGAGACGCTGCTGCCCGTGCCCGACGGCGTCGGCTTCGAGACCGCCGCCGCGCTCCCCCTCCAGGGCCTCACCGCGCACTACCTCGCGACGAGCTCGTACCCCGCGGGCCCCGGGGATCGCGCGCTCGTGCACGCGGGCGCTGGCGGCGTGGGGCTCCTGCTCACGCAGCTGCTCGTGGATCGCGGCGTCGAGGTGATCACCACGGTGTCGACCGAGGAGAAGGCCGCCCTCTCGCGCGCGGCCGGCGCGACGCACGTGCTCGGCTACGACGACGTGCCGGTGCGGGTCCGCGATCTGACGGACGGGCGCGGCGTCGACGTGGTCTACGACGGCGTGGGCCGCGATACGTTCGACGGCTCGCTCGCCAGCTTGCGCATCCGCGGCACCCTCGTGCTCTTCGGCGGCGCGAGCGGGCAGGTGCCGCCGTTCGACCTGCAGCGCCTCAACTCGGGCGGATCCCTGTCGGTCACCCGCCCCACGCTCGCCCACTTCCTGCTCGACGCCGAGGAGCGACGCTGGCGCGCGGGCGAGCTGTTCGCAGGGCTCCTCGACGGATCCCTCGACGTGCGCGTCGGCGCGACGTACCCGCTCGCGGACGCCGCCCGCGCCCACGAGGACCTCGAGGCGAGGCGCACGACGGGGTCGATCGTGCTCCTCCCCTGAGCCGGCCCGGATCCGCACCGCCTACCCTCGTGCCATGCCCGCACCCGGATCCGCGCTGACGCGCCTCGGCTTCCTCACCACCGGCCCCTTCGACCCGGCCGACCCCGCGACCGGCCTCGAGGACGCGCTCCGGCTCGTCGAGCTCGGCGACGCGCTCGGCCTCGACACCGCCTGGCTCCGGCCCGACCACCTCAGGAACGCGATCTCCTCTCCCGTCGCGATGCTCGCCGCGGCGTCGCAGCGCACGCGCCGCATCGGGCTCGGCACCGCCTCGATCCCCGTCCGCGCCGAGAACCCGCTCCGCCTCGCCGAGGACCTCGCGACCGTCGACCTCCTCTCCGGCGGACGCCTCCGTCCCGGGCTCTCCGTCGGCAACCCGACGCGCGTCGCGGCCGTCGACCGGGCGATCCACCCGACGACGGCGGAGCACGAGGAGCCGGGCCGCGAGCGCCTGCTCCGCTTCCGCGAGCTGCTGCGCGGCGGGCTGGTGCCGGGCGCGGAGGACCGTGACGCCGAGGAGCGCGACGACGACGAGGCCCTCACCTCCACCGTGCAGCCGGCGTCACCCGGGCTCGCCGACCGGCTGGGCTACGGGGCGGCGACGCTCCGCACGGCCTCATGGGCGGGCGCGCACGGCTTCCGGCTGCTCGCGTCCGACGTGACCGAGCGCGGATCCCGCGGCGGCGGCTTCGCGCAGGACCAGCGGGACCTCATCGACGCCTACCGCGCCGCGCACCCCGACCCGGCCGCCGCGCACGTCACGCTGGCCCTCGTCGTGGTCCCCACCGACGGCGCGACGAGCGACCAGCGGGCGAGGTACGCGGCCGACGCGGCGGCGCGCGCCGAGCGGGCCGCGCGGGCCGACCAGTCGGAGGATCCGGGTGCCGCGTCGAGCATGGTCCGCGCGCCGGACCTCGTGGGCCCGTCCGACGAGGTCGCCGCCGCGCTCCTCGCGGATCCCGCCGTGCAGGCCGCGGACGAGCTCGCGATCGCGCTCCCGGCCGGGCTGCCCGCGGGCGACCTCGCGCGGATCCTCACCGACGTGGCGGAGCGCCTCGGCCCCGCGCTCGGCTGGTCGCCCGCCACCGCCTGATCCGCCCGGGTCGCCTACCCTCGATCCATGCCCGCATCCGGTTCCCCCCTGAAGCGCCTCGGCTTCCTCACCATCGGCACCTTCGACGCGGCGGATCCCGCGGCCGGCCACGAGACCACGCTCCGCGTCCTCGAGCGCGGCGAGGAGCTCGGCCTCGACAGCGCGTGGCTGCGGCACCGCCACCTCCAGCACGGGATCTCCTCCCCCGTCGCCGTCATGGCCGCGGCCTCGCAGCGCACCAGCCGGATCCAGCTCGGGACCGCCGTCACGCCCATCGGCGCGGAGAACCCGTTCCGCCTCGCCGAGGACCTCGCCACGGTGGACCTCCTCACCGGCGGCCGACTGCAGCCCGGTTTCAGCGCCGGCGCGCCCATGTCGTTCGACCGGTACCGCGACGCCATCTACCCCGACACCCTCGAGCAGGAGGACCTGGGCTACGACCGGCTCCTCCGCTTCCGCGACCACGTGCGCGGCGACGCCGTGAACGACCGCGCGGGACGCGAGGGCCAGGAGGAGTTCGCGGACACCGTGCAGCCGCAGTCCGCGGGCCTCGTGGACCGGCTCTGGTACGGCGCGGGCAGCACGCGCTCCGCGGTGTGGGCCGCGGAGAACGGCTTCCACCTCCTCACCTCCAGCGTGATCCAGGGCGAGCTCGGGAACGACTTCGCGGCGAACCAGCGCGCGCAGATCGACGCCTACCGCGCCGCCCACCCGCGCGGCGCCGAGGCCCGCGTCTCGCAGGGCCTCGTCGTGATCCCCACCGACCGCGCGACGCCCGAGCAGGTCGCCCGCTACGAGGCGTACGCCGCCTCCCGGGCACACCGCGTCGGCGTGCCGGTGGGGCCGCGGAGGATGCTCTTCGCGGCGGATCTCGTGGGCACGTCCGAGCAGATCGCCGCGACGCTGCACGCCGACGCCGGGTTCCAGGCGGTCGACGAGGTCGCGTTCGCCCTCCCGTTCACGTTCGGCGAGGCCGACCTCGAGCAGATCCTCACCGACATCGCGGAGCGCCTCGGCCCGGCCCTCGGGTGGTCGCCCGCCGCCTGATCCACGACCCACGCACGACGACGCCCCTCCCGCCCGACCATGAGGGTCCGTGCGGGAGGGGCGTCGTCGTGATCCGGCGTGGGATCAGTGCATGCCGACGGCCTCGGTCGATGCGCCCTCGCGGAAGCGCTCGAGCGGCACGCGCACCATCGACCAGGAGATGATCGCAGCGCAGGCCACGCCGATCGCCGCGGCCAGGAACACCACGTGGTACCCGTCGACCTGCTGCTGCAGCGGGTTCGCGACCCCGTCGGTGACCGACGCGGTGACGGCGGACGCGAACAGGGCGGTGAAGACGGCCGTGCCGATGGATCCGCCGATCTGCTGCGTGCCCGTGAGCGCCGCGCCCGCGACGCCGGCATCCCGCGGCTCGATGCCGGAGAGCGCGACGTTCTGCATGGGCACGAACACGCACGCGAGCCCGATGCCGAGGAGGATCTGGCCGGGCAGCACCTGCACGACGTACGCGCCGTCGACCGTGACCCGGCTGAACCACAGGAGCCCGGCGGCCGCGATGAGCGGGCCGACGGTCATGAGCACGCGCGGGCCGACCCGGGGCAGGAGCCGCGCGACCTGCGGCGCCGTCAGCATGATCGACGCGGCCATCGGCAGCGACGCGAGGCCCGAGATCAACGGCGACATGCCGAGCACGATCTGGAAGTGCAGCGTGAGGTAGAGGAGACCGCCCAGGAGCGCCGCGCCCACCATCACCGAGGTGAGGTACGCGCCGCCGCGGGTGCGGTCGGCCACGACGCGGAGCGGCAGCAGCGGGTTGCGCGCCCGCGACTCCCACCAGACGAAGGCGACCATGATGCCGACGCCGAGCGCGAGGAAGCCGATGGTGTCGGGCTCGCCCCAGCCGTTCTCCGCGCGGGAGAAGCCGTAGACGATCGAGGCGAGGCCGAGCGTGACGAGGAGCGCGCCGGGCACGTCGTAGCTGCGGTCGCCGTCGGCCCGGCTCTCCTTGACGAGCGGGATGCCGGCGACGATCGCGACGATCGCGATGGGCACGTTGACGAGCAGGCACCAGTGCCAGCTGAGGTACTCGGTGAGCACGCCGCCGAGCAGCAGGCCGACGGCCGCGCCGGATCCCGCGATGGTGCCGTAGACCGCGAACGCCTTGACGCGGTCGGGGCCGGACGGGAACGTGACCGAGAGCAGCGCGAGCGCGGCGGGCGCGAGGAGCGCCGCGAAGACGCCCTGCAGGCCGCGGGCGAGGAGGAGCATCTCGCTCGAGACGGCGACGCCGCCGAGCGCGGAGGCGGCCGCGAAGCCGACCATGCCGAGGAGGAAGGAGCGCTTGCGGCCCCAGTAGTCGGCGATGCGGCCGCCGAGCAGGAGGAGAGAGCCGAAGGCGAGCGCGTAGACGGTGACGACCCAGGTGCGGTCGGCGTCGGTCATGCCGAGGTCGCGCTGGGCGGCCGGCAGGGCGATGTTCACGATGGTGCCGTCGAGCACGACCATCAGCTGGGCGAGGGCGACGACGGCGAGGAGGATCCACTTGTTGCGAGCGGACGGCGCGGCGGGGGCGGCGGGCGCGGCCGGGCCGACGGGTGCGGTGCCGGCGGCGGATGCGGCGGCGGGAGTCGAGGGCGGTGCGTTCTCAGGGGTGCGTGCGTGCGAGATCTGGTGCTCCTGGATGGTCGTGCGGCGCCCGGGCGGGCGAGGACGGTCCAATCTAGGGCCGCGCCGTGCGCAGAGTCAAACGAACCGGTTCGTTTGACATACGCTGTTCACATGGCAGAGACGACGGGGTCCGCCCGATCCACCGACGAGAAGCAGGACGACGTCCGGCACCGCATCCTCCTCGCCGCGCGCGAGGAGTTCGCCGCCCACGGGCTGGCGGGCGCGCGCGTCGACCGCATCGCCCGCTCGGGACGCGCGAGCAAGGAGCGGCTGTACGCGCACTTCACCGACAAGGAGTCGCTGTTCCACGCGGTGCTGAAGCTCAACGGCATCGAGTTCTTCTCCGCCGTGACGCTGGATCCCGCCGACCTCCCCGGCTTCGTCGGCCAGCTCTTCGACCACGCGTACGAGCACCCGCAGCACCGCCGCATGCTCGCGTGGGCCCGGCTCGACGGCCTGGAGCTCGACGTGCCGCACAGCGCGACGTCGCCGTCGGCCAAGGTGCAGGCGGTCCGCCGCGGGCAGGAGGAGGGGCACATCGACCCGTCGTGGGATCCGCAGCGCCTCCTCACGATGCTGTTCGCGCTCGCGCAGGCGTGGGTGCAGTCGCCGTACCCGGCGATGCACCAGGACTCGCCCCGGGCGCGCGCCGCGGACCGGGCGGCCGTCGTGGAGGCGGCCCGGAGGATCATCGCGCCGGCCGGGCGCTGACGCCGCCGCTCCCCTGTGCATCCGTCCCGGCATCCTGCGGATTCCCCGGATGAGGGAGACGGCGCCCGGGACCCGCCCGTAGCGTTGACCCATGTCCGACACCCTGACCCGCGAGTACGAGGCGGGCTCCAGCCACGCGCATCCGCTCCGGCGGTTCCTGCGTCGCTGCCGGGCCTGGATCGAGCTGCACCCGAAGGCCCGCTGGCTGTACCGGATCCTCGTGGGGATGCTCGGCGTCGGCATCGTCCTCGTCGGCGTCGTGCTCATCCCGCTGCCCGGCCCCGGCTGGCTCATCGTCTTCCTCGGGATCGCCGTGCTCGGCACCGAGTTCCCCGCCGCCCACCGCGTGAACGTGTTCCTCAAGCGCCAGCTGCGCCGCTTCTGGGACGCCTGGCGCCGCTGGCGCGCCTCCCGAGCCGAGCGCCGCGCGGCCCGCACCACCCGTTGACCGCGGGACGACGAGAGCGGCCGCCCCTCGGGACGGCCGCTCTCGTCATGTCACCGGGCGCGGATCAGCTCGCGGCGAGCGCCGGGTAGTCGGTGTACCCCTCGGCGCCGGGGCCGTAGAACGTGGCCGGGTTCGGCTCGTTCGTGGGCGCGCCGGACTCCCAGCGCTCGACGAGGTCGGGGTTCGCGATGACCATGCGGCCCACGGCCACGACGTCGGCCGTGCCCTCGTCGACGAGCTGGACGGCCTCGTCGTACTCGGTCTGCACGCCGAAGCCGCTGTTGATCATGAGCGGGCCGCCGAACGTCTTCCGGAGGCCCTGCACGAGCTCGCCCGCGGGCTCCGCGTGCAGGATGCTCACGTACGCGAGGCCGAGCGGCGCGATGCCGGACAGCAGCGCCTCGTAGGTGGCGCGCGTCTCGTCGGCGTCCTCCTCGAGCACGTCCTGGATGTTGTGCGACGGCGAGATGCGGATGCCGACGCGCTCGGCGCCGATCTCGCGGGAGACCGCGTGCGCCACGTCGATGCCGAGCTTCGCGCGGTTCTCGGGCGATCCGCCGTAGGCGTCGGTGCGCACGTTCGAGACGGGCGAGAGGAACTCGTGCAGCAGGTAGCCGTTGGCCGAGTGGATCTCGACGCCGTCGAACCCGGCGTCGACCGCGTTGCGCGCCGCGACCGTCAGCTCGTCGACGATGAGCGGGACCTCGTCGGTCTCGGGCTCGCTCGGCACGGGGTACGGCTTCTTGCCGGTGGGCACGTGCACCTCGCCCTGGATCGCGATGGCGCTCGGCGCGAGCAGCGGCAGGCCGCCCGTGATGTCCTCGTGCGAGACGCGGCCGCCGTGCATGAGCTGCATGACGATGCGGCCGTCGGCCTCGTGCACGGCGTCGGTGACGCGGCGCCAGCCGGCGATCTGCTCGTCCGTCACGATGCCGGGCTGGCCCGGGTACGCCTTGCTGCGCTCGCTGGTGAACACGCCCTCGGTGACGATGAGGCCGGTGGACGCGCGCTGGCGGTAGTGCTCGACGATCAGGTCGCCGGGGACGCCGTGCTCGTCGGCGCGCATGCGGGTCAGGGGCGCCATGGCGACGCGGTTGGGGAGCTCAAGGGCGCCGAGGGCGACGGGGGAGAACAGCTTCACGTGGTGGATCCTTCGTCTCGCGGGTGGCCAGCGCGCACCGCGACGGATCGCGTCGGGAGGGCGGCGGGGCCAGCGGCCCCAGCGGACCGCCCTGGCACGAACCCGGCCGACCGGAGGGCCATTCCTCGGGGCGCGCTTCTCCCAGGCGCTCGTCAGGCTGCCCGCCCGCCGGGCGCGCCGCGATCCGCTCAGTACGACGCGGGAGCCTCGGTGCGGCGCGCGAGCACGACGTCGTCGGCGGCCAGGTCGTGCCAGCCGCGGAGCAGGTGCCGCGGGTCCCAGCCGACGGACGCGTACGGCAGCCAGATGGTGAACAGCCAGCCGAGGGCGAACGCGTTCTGCACCACGCCGCGCAGGAGCGCCCGGCCGAAGCCGAGCATGCCGGGCTCCGAGAAGCGCTGGACGCGGATCCCGACCATGGCCTTGCCCGGCGTCGAACCCTTCCAGCCGAGCCACCAGGTGGCGATGAGGAGGTACGCGAGCAGGCTGATGAAGAGGCCCAGCACGGCACCGCCGAAGTAGGTGTCCATGACATCCTCGGCCGCCTGGCCGAACAGCTGCTGGTCGTAGATGCACTGCCGGGCGATGCCCTGCAGCGGGACGATGAAGGCGCCCGCGGAGACCCCGCCGACGAGGCCGAAGACCACTTGGTCGAGGATCCGCCCGGCCGCGCGCCGCCCCACGCCGGCGAGCCGCCAGCCCGGGTCGATGTGCTCCGGGAGGGGGCGCATCGCGTGCGGGACGAGGACCATGCCGGAGCCCGGCGGCGGGACCGCGCCCGGGTGCATGGCCGGGTAGGGACCGACGGGGTACGGGCCGCCGGGGTACGCGGCGCCGGGGAAGGACCCGGCCGGGTACGCGGGTTCCGGATGCCCGTCGTCGGTCGCGGGGGACGCGGGCCCGTACGCCGTCGCGTCCTGCGGATCCGCCGCCCCGCCCTGCTCCCGCGGCCGCCCCTGCCCTGCGTCCGGCCGCCCGTCGTCGTGCGCGTCGCTCATCGCGTCTCCCCTGCTCGTCGCGCCCCGCGGCGCGGATCCAGAGTATCCAGCAGGTGGGGAAACGGCAGCGAGGAGGGCCCGGCACCCTCGCGGATGCCGGGCCCTCCCGGTCGTGCTGGTCGTGCAGATGACGCTCGCGTCAGCCCTGGATCTCCCCGCGGGAGACGGCCTCGGCGTACTTGCGGAGGTCCGGTCCCGGCTCGAAGTCGATGAACCGGTCCTTCAGCTGCTCGAACAGGCGCTGGTACACGGTCTCCCAGTCCTCGCCCTCGAGCTCCTTCGCCGCGGTGAGCACGGCCTCCTGGAGCACGCGGTCGCTGTCCGTGAGGATCTTGTCGCGCGCCTCCTGGTTCCAGACGATCTCGGAGGTGTCCATGATCAGGCCTGGACGTCCCCGCGCCAGGCGCCGTCCTCGGAGCCGCGCTTCTCGATGAACTCCTTGAAGTTCTTGAGGTCGGCCTTGATGACGTGGTCGTCGACGCCGATCGCGGCGCCGACCTTCTCGACGAGGCCCTTGGCCTCCCAGTCCAGCTGGACGGTGACGCGGGTCTCGGTGTCGCTGAGCTTGTGGAACGTGACGACACCGGCGTGGTCCTCGTCGCCCCCCGTGGAGTTCCAGGCGACGCGCTCGTCGGGGTGCTGCTCGGTGATGTTGGCCTCGAAGGTGCGCTCGATGCCGCCGATCTTGACCTTCCACTCGGTGAGCGTGTCGGTGACCTGCGTGATCGACTCCACGTAGCTGAGGAAGTTCGGGAACGACTCGAACTGGGTCCACTGGTTGTAGGCGGTGCTGACGGGGACGTTGACGTCGACGGTCTCGATTACTCGGGGCATTGCTTCTCCTCGTTCGGATTCGGTGCGTGGGGTCGGATATTCGTGCGATCCGGGAGCCCGGGCGCCGATGTGGACACCGGCGCGGGCACGTCTCCGACGCTACGCCCGGGCCCCGCCGGGTATCCGGCACCCGAGGAATGCACAGGGAACGGTCAACCTCGGGTCACGCCTCGACGGCGCGGGAGGGGCCGAGCATCCGGTGGACGAAGGCGCGCGACCAGGACGCGTAGACCCGGGAGGCCTGCGCGGCGTCCGGTTCGCCCAGGTCCATGACGCTCTCGCCGGGGAACGGGACGGCGTCAACCTCGGGGCGGGACGCGACGATCTCGGCCGTGATCCGGTTGAGCAGCCGCGCGTGCCGGGCGGCGATCGCGCGCCAGGCCACGGGGATCCCGACGCTCTCGTTCAGCGGCGGGACCTCGGGGATGAGCACGCGCGCGCCCTCCGGCAGCCCCCGCGTCAGGTCCTCGATGGCCGCGCACAGCAGCCTCCGCCACACGCGCTGCGGCGTGAGGCGGATGCTGTCGCCCACGCCCACCATCAGGAGCACCACGTCGATGCCCTCGAGGAGCGCCCGGTCGCGGACCGTGCCCGAGGCGGTGTGGATCGTGAGGTCGGAGAAGGGGCGCGTGGCCCACTCCACGCCGCGGCCCGTGCGACGGGCCAGCTGGCGGGAGAAGTGGCCGGCCATGCCGAGCTCGTGCGAGAGGACGCCCATGCCGACGGCCGTCGCCTCCCCGATGACGAGCACGCGCTGCGGGAAGTCGCCCGGCACGACGCCGGACGCCGCGTCGCGCGGGAAGACCATGCCCTGGAGGCCGGTGCGCAGGGCCACGTACTGCACGAAGATCGCCGGCCGGGCCACGGCCTGCGCGAACCGCCTGACGCGTCCCGTCATGCGTCGCACCCCCCGGACATCGACGCGCTCAGCGGGGTCAGACGCCGCGGTTGCGGAGGAAGGGCATGGGCGAGGTGGCGACGCCGCCCTGCCGGATCTCGAAGTGGAGGTGGCAGCCGGTGCTGTACCCCGCATTGCCGACCGCGCCGATCTGCTGGCCCGCCTGCACGCTCTGGCCGGTGCGGACCATCACGCCGGAGGAGTACAGGTGCCCGTAGACGCTCGTGACGCCGCCGCCGTGGTTCAGCGTGATCGCGTTGCCGAAGCCGCTCGACGCCCCGGCGAACTGCACGGTGCCGGACGCGGTCGCGTAGATCGGGGTGCCGCAGCCGGCGCCGAAGTCGTCGCCCGCGTGCAGGCGCCAGACCTTCGCGATGGGGTGGAGGCGCATTCCGTAGGACTGGTACGAGCCGTAGCTGCGGATGGGCATGGTCCAGCCGGATGCGGACGGCTGGCCGCCCGACGACGGCGGGCGCGGCGCGTTGGCCGGCGGACGCGCCGCGGCGTTCGCGGCGGCGGCAGCGGCTGCGGCCGCCGCGCGGGCGTCGGCCTGGCGGCGGGCCTCGGCGGCCGCGGCCTCCTGGCGCTTCCGCTCGCCGATCGCGAAGCCCTCCTCGACGGAGATGCGGGAGTCGCGGAGCGTGGTGAGCTGCGCCTGGAGCTCCGAGCTCCGGGCCTCCTGCTCGGCGAGGGCCTGATCCGCGCGGGCCTGCGCCGCGGACGCCTCCTGCAGCTTGGCCTCGGCGTCGGCGGCCAGTGCGGCGAGCGCCTCCTTCGCGACGGAGGCCTGCTTGCCGAGCGACGCGGCCGTGCGGGCCGAGGTGACGGCGGCGGTGAACGCGGTGTCCTGGCGGTCGGCGAGCTTGGTCGCGGTGCCCATGCGGGCGAGGAGGGCGTCGGCGTCCTCGCCGCCGCTCGTGAAGAGGCGGAGCGAGACGTCGCCGCCGCCTCCGCTGCGGGCGAGCTGGGCGACGAGCTGGCCGACCTGGCGCTTCGCCTCGTCGGCGTCGGCCTGGGCCCGGGCGGCCTTGGACTCGAGGGCCTCGAGCTCACCGGTCGCCTCGTCGAGCGCGTCCACCGCGGCGGCGTGCTCGTCGGCGCGCTGGAGCGCGAGGGCGGTGGCGGCCTCGACCTCGGCGGAGAGGCCGGAGATGAGGGAGGTGATGCGCGTGACCTGGTCGGCGGTGGCCTGCTCGCTCGAGCGCGCGGCCTGCACCTCCGACCAGGTGGGGTACTCCTCCGCGGCCTGCGCGGACGGCACGCCGAGGCCGAGCAGGAGGCCGGATGCGGCGAGCACGGCGGCCAGTCGGACGCGCGGCGCGGTCGCGTTCCGCGGGCGCCGGACGGCGGGGCGGGAGGTGCGTGCGGAGCGGGAGATGGCGGGCCTCGTCGAGGTCGGTGGAGAGCGGACCTTTCGACGGTAACCGAAATACGCGCGGACAACACCATTCCCTTCTATTTCCGCAGATGAGGAGATCCGCTGGACGATGATGGACCGGCACCAAGCCGACCGTAGGATCGGGCGACAGGACGACCGGCGTCCGGTCGGGAGCGCGCATGACGGCCATCGAGGCGCCCGGAGGTCGGGCGCAGGCGCGCGGAGCCGGGATCGTCACCGCCGTCGTCGGGTTCGCCGGCACGTCGGCCGTCGTGCTCACCGGCCTCACCGCGGTGGGGGCGTCCCCGTCCCAGGCCGCATCCGGGCTGCTCGCGCTCTGCGTCACGCAGGGCCTCGGCACCGTGCTCCTCGCGCACCGCTTCCGCCGGCCGATCACGCTTGCCTGGTCGACGCCCGGGGCGGCGCTGCTCATCGGATCGGGTGCCGTCGAGGGCGGCTGGGCCGCGGCGGTCGGCGCCTTCCTCGTGTGCGGGATCCTCGTGCTCGCGACCGCGCTCTGGCCGCTGCTCGGCCGGCTCGTGCGCCTCATCCCCGCGAGCGTGGCCGCGGCGATGCTCGCGGGCGTGCTCCTCCCCCTCTGCGTCGCGACCGTGACGGGCGCGGTCGCCACGCCGCTCGTCGTGCTGCCCGTGGTCCTCGCGTGGCTCGCCGCCGCCCGCTTCGCCCCGCGCTGGGCGGCCCCGACCGCGCTGGCCGCCGCGCTCGCGGTGGTCGGGTTCACGCTCGCGGTCGCGGGGCCGGCACCCGGATCGTCGCTCGACCTCGCGCACCTCGTGCCGCGCATCGAGCTGACGGCGCCCGTCTTCACCGTCGCGGCGGCCGTGGCGCTCGGGGTCCCGCTGTTCGTCGTGACCATGGCGTCGCAGAACCTGCCGGGCGTCGCGGTGCTCGCGAGCTTCGGCTACGAGACGCCATGGCGGGCCGCGATGACGACGACCGCGGCGGCCACGCTCGTGAGCGCCCCGTTCGGCGGGCACGCCGTGAACCTCGCGGCGCTGTCGGCCGCGCTCTCCGCGGCGCCCTCGGCGCATCCGGATCCCGACGAGCGCTGGCGCGCGGCGAGCACGGCCGGGTGGACCAACCTCGTGCTCGGGCTGGCGTCGGCGGCGCTCGCGGCCGTGATCGTGGCGGGTCCGGCCGGCGTCGTCGCGGCCGCTGCCGGGCTCGCGCTCGCGCCGTCGCTCGCGTCGAGCCTGGCGTCCGCGATGCGGGAGCCGGGGGCGCACCTGCCCGCGATCGCGACGTTCGTGGTGGCGGCCTCCGGGATCACGGTCGGCGGCCTGGGCGCCGCGTTCTGCGCGCTCGTCGTCGGCGTGCTCGTGCACCTCGCGCTCCGGACGCGCGCGACCCCGCGTGACAGACTCGATCGACACGAGGAGCGCGACGCCGCATGAGCCACGACACCACCCCCGCATCGACGGGAGCCGACGCCGCCGTCGCGCCCCGCGACCCCGAGCTGCAGAGCACGACCTGGACGCTGGTGCTCGCCCTGAGCGCCGAGCAGGTGTCGGGCGACGGCACGAGGTCCGCCCGCCTCGCCGAGGCGCAGGCCGCGTTCGAGCGCCTGCTGCCCGCCGACCACGTCGTCGTGCGCTGGACCCGCGAGGTCGGCCGCATGATGACCGAGGAGGCGCGCCTCTGGACCCGGTGGGAGCTGTTCACGCCCACGGTCGCGACGCCGCTGAAGCTGTGGTCGGAGGGGTACGTCGACGAGACGTGGTTCGCCGAGCGGCTCGAGGACGACCCGTTCGTGCCCGTCGTGATGAAGGCGCCCGAGGGCCAGGCGGGGGTCGGCTCATGAAGGTCCTCGTCACCGGATCCCGCGGCAAGGTCGGCCGCGCCGCCGTCGAGGCGCTCGTCGCCGCTGGCCACGACGTCACGGGCGTCGACCTCGTGCGCCCCGTCTTCGACGCCGGCGTCGTCGTGCCGGGCCGCTACGTGATGGCCGACCTCACCGACGCCGGATCCGCGTTCGCGCTCGTCGCCGGCACGGACGCCGTCGTCCACGTCGCGGCGATCCCGCAGCCCACCGGCAACCCCGCGCACGTCGTGCTGCAGACGAACCTCATGTCGACGTTCCACATGATCGAGGCCGCCGTGCGCTTCGGGGTGCCGCGCTTCGTCAACATCTCGAGCGAGAGCATCGTCGGCAACTTCTTCCCCGAGCGGCCGTTCCTGCCCGACTACGCGCCCGTGGACGAGGAGCACCCGCTCCGCCCGCAGGATCCGTACGCGCTCTCCAAGGCCTTCGGCGAGCAGCTGATGGACGCGGCCGTGCGCCGCTCCGACATCCGCGTGATCTCGCTCCGCCCGAGCACCGTGCACAACGACGAGAACTACGCGTCGAACCTCGGGAAGCAGGTGCGCGACGCGTCCGTGCTCACGGCGAACCTCTGGAGCTACATCGACGCGGACGACCTGGCCGACGCGATCGTGCTGTCGGTCGCCTCCGACCTGCCCGGCCACGAGGTGTTCTACATCGCGGCCGCCGACAACGCGGGCGGGCACGACTTCGCCGCGGAGCTGCGCCGGCACTACGGCGACGCCATCGAGCTGCGGGCGATCGAGCGGGTGGACTCCTCGGGCATCTCGACCGCGAAGGCCCGCCGCCTCCTCGGCTGGGAGCCGACGCGGAGCTGGCGCGACCACCTCGACGCGGACGGGAACGCGCTGCCGCGCTAGGTGTACTGAGTCATCACGTTGGTGACACTCGGGCCGCGGGCGTCAGCCCGTGGCTCGAGTGGATTCGTTCAGTGTTGTAGTGCTGGATCCACGGATCAAGGGCGTCGGTTCTGGCTTGGTTGCTGGTGAAGGGTTGCCGGTAGGCCCACTCGGTCGCGAGGGTGCGGTTGAAGCGTTCGACCTTGCCGTTCTGCCAGGGGCAGTGCGGGCGGATGAACTTCTGCCTCGCACCGAGCTGCGTGACCGCGTTCTGGAACGCGGCCGAGTGCCGGTAGGCGAACGCGTTGTCCGTCAGGACCCGTTCGATGCGGGTGATGCCGTGCTCGGCGAAGTACGCCGCGGCCCGGGTCAGGAACCCTGCCGCGGTCACGCCCTTCTCGTCCGGGTGGATCTCCGCGTAGGCGAGGCGGGTGTGGTCATCGACCACGGCGTGGACGTAATCGAACCCGATCCCACGACCACGAACCTGTTCGCTGCGGCCATGCGCCCGCCAGCCGCCGCCGTCCGGGATCCGGCCGAGCTTCTTCACGTCGACGTGGATCAGGTCGCCGGGATGCTCATGCTCGTACCGGTTTGCCGTCGACCGGGATGCCCGGATCACGGCCCCGGTGACGGGGTCCAACCATGCCAACGGCGGTGCCCCGTGCCGCCGCAGGATGCGGGAGATCGTGCGGGCTGGAACACCGGTCACCGGCGCCAACCGGGCAGGACCTGATCGCAATCGGGTCCTCGCTTCCACGACGGCTCGTTCTCGTTCCGGGCTCGTCCTCGTCGGCACCCGTCTCGGCCTCGAGGACCGGTCCGACAAGCCTTCGAAGCCCTCGGACCGGAACCGATTCACCCACCGATGCGCGCACTGACGCGACACACCGAGTTCGCGCGCGACATGCGAGACCGGCCGACGATCCTCGACCACCCGCCGCACGAGGAGAACCCTCCCGTGAACCGTCAGACGAGCATTAGCGTGGGACATCGAGGCCTCCTGGCAGTGGCAGAACTAGACAGCTCCATCAAGCCAGGAGGCCTCCTCACACGCCCCGAAGTGTCACCAACGTCATGGCCGGGTACAGCTAGGCGGATCCGCCCGCGCCATGCCCGCCTACGTCCGCCCCGTGAGCGACGCGGCGCCCGCGATCGCCGACGACGGCGTGCCCTACGGGTCGCGCTGGGGTGTGGCCGACGGCCCGCCCGAGGACGCGTGCTCGCGCACGTCGCACCCTGAGCGGTTCGCGCCGCTGCACGCGGTCGCCGACGCGCTCGTCGCGCACCTCGCCGCGACGCACGAGGTGACGACCGTGGAGGGCGCGGACCCGATGCTGGCGGATCCGCATCCGGACGCCGTGCGCTCGGTCCGCCTCGTGCCGCGCGACGGGACCGGCCGGACGCTCGAGCTCGAATGGACGTCGTTCCCCGGCGTGCTGCTGCACAGCGGCCGGCGGATGGCCGAGGCGTTCCCGCCCTGCGGCTGCGACGCGTGCGACGACCGGTGGGAGGACGTGGCCGACTCCCTCGAGGAGGCGGTCCTCCTGGCCGCGGGCCAGCTGCCGCCGCCGCCCGAGCCGTTCGGCGAGCTCGTCCACTGATCCGCCGCGCGGTCGCCGCGCCCCCGCGTCGGTACGCTCGCGAGGTGATGAGCCCCGGGGAGCCCGCCGACCCCGCGGGCGCGCTCCCGGGATCCGCGCCCGGCACCACCCCGGCCGGCGTCGAGGCCGCTGTCGTCGACGCGACCGGATCCGCCGCCGCCGCGCCGGATGCGCCGAGCGCCCGCACCACCGCCGCGGGCGCCGCGTTGCAGGTCGGCACCATCGTCAGCGTCAGCTACGGGTCGTCGCTCGCCGGGCTCGTGATCCCCGCGGTCGGCCCCGTCCTGGTCGTCGCCGCGCGGCAGGTCATGATGGCGGCGCTCGTGCTGCCGGTGGCGCGACCGCGGATCCACCGCATGACGCGCGCGCAGCTCGTGCCCGCCGTGATGCTCGGACTCGCGCTCTCGCTGATGAACCTGTCCTACTACGCGGCCGTCGACCGGCTCGGCCTCGGCATCGCCGCGACCATCGAGTTCCTGGGCCCGCTGTCGATCGCGCTGCTCGCGTCACGCCGGCTGCTCGACGCGGCGTGCGCGCTCGTCGCGGCCGCGGGCGTCGTCGTGCTCACCGGGCTCGAGGGCCGGATCGACGCGTTCGGCCTCGTCTGCGGCGCGACCGCGGCGGTCACCTGGGCCGGCTACATCGTGTTCACGCGGCGGGTGGCCGAGCGGCTGCCGGGCTTCCAGGGGATCGCGGTCGCCAGCATCGTGAGCCTCGTCGTGCTGATGCCGTGGGCGCTCGTCACGCTCGACGTCGACGCGATCGACGGGCGGATCGTCGGCCTGCTCGTCGCGATCGGCCTGCTGTCGTCCGCCGTGCCGTACTCGCTCGACACCGTGATCCTCCGCCGCATCAGCCCGCGCCTGTTCGCCGTGCTCACGAGCCTCAGCCCGGTGGTCGCGGCGATCCTCGGCGTGATCGTGCTGCGCGAGACGCTGTCGCCCGTGCAGCTCGGCGCGATCGTCGTGGTGTGCGTGGCCGCGGGGGTCGCCATCGCCACGCGCGCGCCCGCCGCGCCCCGTGCGCCGCGCGGCCCCCGGACGCGATCGCGCCCGGCCGCGTCGTAGGGCGGCCGGGCGCGGTTCGCACGGACGCGGGTCAGCGCGCCCCGAGCTCCATGAGCACCTCGGCGAGCTGGTCGACGGCCCAGACGAGGTCCTCCTCCTCCACCACGATGGGCGGCGCGAGGCGGATCGTCGAGCCGTGCGTGTCCTTCGCGAGCACGCCGCGCTCGGCCAGCCGCTCGCACACCGCGCGGCCCGTGGCGAGCGCGGGGTCGATGTCGATGCCCGCCCAGAGGCCGCGGCCGCGCACCTCGAGCACGCCGTGGCCCACGAGATCCGCGAGCCGCGCGTGCAGCACGGCGCCGAGGCGACGCGCGCGCTCCTGCGGCTCGCCCGTCGCGAGCATGTCCACGACCGCGTGGCCGACGGCGGCGGCGAGCGGGTTGCCGCCGAACGTGGACCCGTGCTGCCCCGGCTGGATGACGCCGAGGACGTCCGCGTCGCCGACGACCGCGGAGACGGGCACGATGCCGCCGCCGAGCGCCTTGCCGAGGAGGTAGAGGTCCGGCACGACGTCCGAGTTGTCGCACTCGAAGGTCGCGCCCGTGCGGCCGAGGCCCGACTGGATCTCGTCGGCGATCATCAGCACCCTCTCGCGCGTGCAGATCCGCCGCACGTCGGCGAGGTAGCCCTCGGGTGGCACGACGATGCCGGCCTCGCCCTGGATCGGCTCCACGAGCACGGCGACCGTGTCCTCGTCGATCGCGGCCTCGAGCGCGGCGGCGTCGCCGTACGGCACCGTGACGAACCCGGGCGTGAACGGCCCGAAGTCGGCGCGCGCCTCCTCGTCGTCGCTGAAGCTCACGATGGTGGTGGTGCGGCCGTGGAAGTTCCCGGCCATGACGATGATCTTCGCGCGCCCAGCGGCCACGCCCTTCACGCGGTAGCCCCACGCGCGCGCGACCTTGATCCCCGACTCCACGGCCTCCGCGCCCGTGTTCATCGGCAGGACCATGTCCTTGCCGGCGAGCTCCGCGAGCGCCGTGACGAACGGGCCCAGCTTGTCGTTGTGGAACGCGCGGCTCGTGAGCGTGATCCGCCCGAGCTGCTCGGTCGCGGCCCGCACGAGGTCCGGGTGCGAGTGCCCGAAGTTCACGGCCGAGTAGGCGGCGAGGCAGTCGAGCAGGCGCCGGCCGTCGAGGTCGGTGACCCACGCGCCCTGTCCGGACGCGACCACGACGGGCAGCGGGTGGTAGTTGTGCGCGGCGTGCGCCTCCTCGGCGTGGATCGCGCGGGATCCCGCGTCGGACGCGGCGGGGCGGTCGATGGTGTCGGTCATGTCCTCATCCGTCCTGATCGTCACTGTCGCAGCTCGAGCGTGCAGCACTTCACGCCGCCGCCGCCGAGCAGCAGCTCGGAGAGGTCGACGCCGATCGGCTCGTACCCGCGCTCGCGCAGCGACGCCTCGAAGCCGACCGCCTTCTCGGCGATCACGACGTGGAGGCCGTCGCTGTAGGAGTTGAGGCCGAGGATCGAGGCGTCCTGCTCGCTCACCTCGACGGCGTCGGGGAAGCGGCGCTCGATCTCGTCGAGGCTCGCGGCGTCGAAGGCGCTCGGGAGGTAGGCGATGTTGGTGTCGTCGAGCACCGCGATCGCGGTGTCCAGGTGGTAGAACGACGGGTTGACGAGGCGGAGGGTCACGACCTCGCGGTCGAAGATCCGGGCCACCTCGGCGTGGCTGGTGCTGTCGCTGCGGAATCCGGTGCCGGCGAAGATCGTGTCGCCGACGAGCAGGATGTCGCCCTCGCCCTCGTTGACCTCCTCCGGCACGCGCACGTCGAAGCCCGCCTCGCGGAACCAGTCCATGTACGCGGGGCCCTCGGGCTGGCGCTCGGCGTGCGGGAAGGCCGCGCCGTACGCGATGCCGTCGAGCGTGAAGCCGCCGTTGGCCGCGTAGACCATGTCGGGCAGGCCGGCGACGCCGTCGATGAGGTCGACCTGGAAGCCGAGGCCCACGTACGTGTCGTAGAGGGTCTGCCACTGGCGGACGGCGAGCGACGTGTCGGTCGGGACGGCGGGGTCCATCCACGGGTTGATCTTGTAGACCACGTCGAAGTGGTCCGGCCGGCACATGAGCACGCGCTTCGCGACGGGCGTGCGGCCGGCGGTCGTGTCCGCGGATCGGGAGAGGGTGGAGGGCATGGTGCTCCTGCTTCGTGCGGCGCGCCGGGTGGCGCGGTCGTGGAGGCGGACGATGTCCCAGAGCCCCGAGGGGACGCCTTCCGGACAGCCTGGCAGGCGCATCGCGCGCGTTCGAGGGGGTGCGACGCGGATCCCGCGCGTGAGAGCCCCTCCTCGCGCACGATCCCGCCATAGGCTCGGCGCATGGACAACCTGGACCACCGGATCATCGACCTCCTCCGCCAGAACGGCCGCGCGGGCTACGGCGACATCGGCGGGACGGTGGGCCTCTCGGCCAGCGCGGTGAAGCGGCGCGTCGACCGGCTGGTGGCCGACGGCGTGATCCGCGGCTTCACCATCCAGGTCGACCCCGCGGTCGACGGCCTCAGCACCGAGGCCTACGTGGAGCTGTTCTGCCGCGGGACGGTCGCGCCCGACGAGCTCCGCCGGATCCTCCAGGGCGTGCCCGAGGTCGTGGACGCGGGCACCGTCACGGGCGACGCCGACGCCATCGTCCGGATCCGCTCGCGCGACATCCCGAGCCTCGAGGACGCCCTCGAGAAGGTGCGCCTGGCCCCGAACGTCGACCACACGCGGAGCGCGATCGTGCTCAGCCGGCTGGTGAACCGCACGCTCGAGTAGCGACGGGCGCTAGGAGAACAGCGCCACCAGGATGACGACGTAGATGACGACGAAGAGGGCCGGGATCGCGTAGCGGATCAGGTTCGTGATGCCCTCGGAGGCCACGACCGCGCGGCCCGCGTGCGAGGTCGCGCCCTGGTCGCGGAGGTCGCGGGCGATGGCGATGGCCTGCGAGTTGACGGAGAACTGGACGGCGGATCCGAGCACGCCCGTCGCGAGGAGGATGAGCGCGGCCGCGAGGCGCGTGCCGAGGTCGGCGTCGGCGAGGCCCGTGCGGAGCAGGACCACCGTGGAGGTGAGCAGGAAGATCGGGCCGAGCTGGCTCGTGATCATCTGCTTGCGGGCGCGCGACCACATCGTGATCAGCTCGAGCTCGGACATGCGGATCCTCCCGTCGGCGGCCGGTGCGCCGCCCTCCCATCCTGCCCCGCCGCGGGCATCCCCCGCGCGCACCGCCGTGCATGTCGCGCCCGCCGGCCACCCCCGGATCGCTAGCCTCGGCGCATGGATCCCGCGCCCGGCTACCGCATCGACCCGGGCTCCCCGACCCCGCCCTACGAGCAGCTCCGCGCGGAGGTCGCGCGCCGGGCCGCCGACGGCGAGCTGCCCGTCGGCGCGCGGCTGCCGACCGTGCGCGCACTGGCGGAGCAGGCGGGCGTCGCCGTCAACACGGTGGCCCGCGCGTACAAGGAGCTCGAGGCCGACGGGGTGATCGAGACGCGCGGCCGCGCCGGGTCGTTCGTCGCCGCGCGGGACGACGTCCCCGCCGCGCTCCGGGAGGCGGCCGTCGCGTACGCGCAGCTCGCGGGCCGGCTGGGCGTGGCCGACGACGACGCGCGGCGCCTGGTGGACGAGGCGCTCGCGGCCGGATGACGGATCCCGCGAGCTCGGCGGCGACGCCGGGTCGCCGCGATTCCACCTCCCGTTCACCCGGAGGCCCGACAGTACGCACGCCGCACGATCCGAACGGAGACCACATGCCCGAGTCCTCCCCGGAGGCGGCGACGCCGCACGACGACGCCCAGCGCGTGCTCGACCGGGCCGACGCCGTCACGCCGCCGCGCACGCTCGTCGACGTGCTCCGGGCGACGGTCGCCGCGCACCCCGACGCGTCCGCCATCCAGGACGGCGACGGCGCGCTCAGCTACCGCGAGCTCATGGCGCGCGTGGTGCAGGTCGCCGCATCGCTGCGGGAGGCGGGGGTCGGCAAGGGCGACCGGGTCGGGATACGCATGCCGTCGGGATCCCGCGACCTCTACGTCACCGTGCTCGGCGTGCTCGCGGCCGGCGCCGCCTACGTGCCGGTGGACGCGGACGACCCCGACGAGCGCGCGCGGCTCGTGTTCGGCGAGGCGCGCGTCGCGGGCGTCGTCACGGGCACCGGCGAGTACACGCCGCGCGTCGCGGACGCGGCCGAAGCCACCGCTGCCGAGACCGCCGAGACCGCCGCGCTCCGGATCCTCCCCGCCGCCGCCGCGCACGCCTCCACCTCCGCGCTCCCCCTCGTCGCGCCGCCCGCGCCGGAGGACGACGCCTGGATCATCTTCACCTCGGGATCCACGGGCACCCCCAAGGGCGTCGCCGTCTCGCACCGCTCGGCCGCGGCCTTCGTCGACGCCGAGGCGCGCCTCTTCCTGCAGGAGGAGCCGATCGGCCCCGGCGACCGCGTGCTCGCGGGCCTGTCGGTCGCGTTCGACGCCAGTTGCGAGGAGATGTGGCTCGCCTGGCGCCACGGCGCGTGCCTCGTGCCGGCGCCGCGCAGCCTCGTCCGCAGCGGCATGGACCTCGGGCCGTGGCTCACGACGCACGGCGTGACGATCGTGTCCACCGTGCCGACGCTCGCGGCGCTGTGGCCCGCGGAGTCGCTCGAGAACGTGCGGCTGCTCATCTTCGGCGGCGAGGCCTGCCCGCCCGAGCTCGGCCAGCGCCTCGCGACCGACGGCCGCGAGGTCTGGAACACGTACGGGCCCACCGAGGCCACCGTCGTCGCGTGCGCGGCGCCGCTCGGCGGTCCCGGCCCCGTCCGCATCGGCCTGCCGCTCGACGGCTGGACCCTCGCGGTCGTCGACCCGGAGGGCGCGCGCGTGCCCGAGGGCGGCGTGGGAGAGCTGATCATCGGCGGCGTCGGGCTGGCCCGCTACCTGGATCCCGCCAAGGACGCCGAGAAGTACGCCCCCTTCCCCGCGCTCGGCTGGGACCGCGCCTACCGCTCGGGCGACCTCGTGCGCTTCGAGGCGGAGGGCCTCGTCTTCCAGGGCCGCGCCGACGACCAGGTGAAGGTCGGCGGCCGGCGCATCGAGCTGGGCGAGATCGAGGCGGCGCTCCAGGGCCTCGACGACGTGCAGGGCGCGGCCGTCGCCGTGCAGACGACGGGCGCGGGCAACCCGGTGCTCGTCGGCTACCTCGTGCCGCGGGATCCCGCGACCTTCTCGCGCGAGGACGCCGTGCAGCGCCTCCGCGTCGCCCTGCCGGCCGCGCTCGTCCCGCTCATCGGCGTCGTCGAGTCGCTGCCCACGCGCACCTCCGGCAAGGTCGACAAGGCCGCGCTCCCCTGGCCGCTGCCGGGTGCCGCGGGCGACGACGGCGCCGACCTCGACGCCGAGCTGCGCCCGCTCGCGGAGATGTGGTCGGCCGCGCTCGGCACGCCCGTCGCGAGCGCCGACGCGAACTTCTTCGACCTCGGCGGCGGATCCCTGTCGGCCGCCCAGCTCGTGGCCCGGATCCGCACCATCGACCCCGAGTGCACGGTCGCCGACGTCTACGCCCACCCGCGCCTCGGCGCCATGCACGCCGCCATCGCCGGGCGCGCGCCGCGGGCGGAGCGCAGCGGACCGCAGGTGGACGTGACGCCCACGCCGCGTCGCACGCAGTGGATCCAGACGCTCCTCGGCGCGCCCCTCCTGGCGCTGCAGAGCCTCCGCTGGCTCGCGCTGCTGCTCACCGCGAGCGCGCTGCTCCGCCCGCTCGGCGGGTTCGACGCGCTGCCCGACGTCTCGTGGTGGCTGCTCGTCCCCGGCCTCCTGCTCTTCGCGACGCCGTTCGGCCGCATGGCGATCTCCGCGGTCGCCGCGCGCCTGCTCCTCCGCGGCCTCGAGCCCGGCGACCACCCGCGCGGCGGCCGCTGGCACCTGCGGCTCTGGCTGGCCGAGCAGATCGCGCAGCAGATCGGCGCGGTCGGGCTCGCGGGCGCGCCGTGGATCACCTACTACGCGCGGGCGCTCGGCGCGCGCATCGCCGACGACGTCGACCTGCACACGCTGCCGCCCGTCACGGGCATGCTGCGCATCGGCCGGGGCGCCTCGGTCGAGCCCGAGGTCGACCTCTCCGGGTACTGGATCGACGGCGACACCGTGCGCGTCGGCGCGGTGCGCATCGGCGCGGGATCCACCGTCGGCACGCGCTCGACGCTCCTGCCGGGCACGCGCATCGGCAAGGGCGCGGAGATCGCGCCGGGCTCGGCCGTGTTCGGCCGCGTGCCGTCGGGCCAGCGCTGGGCCGGATCCCCCGCCGCGCGCGAGGGCAAGGCGCGCGTGTGGTGGCCCGACCACCGGCCGCCGCGCAACACGCGCTGGGTCGCGGCGTACGGCGCCGCCTCGGTCGCGACCGCGCTCGTCCCCGTGGTGGCGTTCGTCGCGGGCGGCGGGATCCTCGCGGCGGCGATCCGCGGATCCGCCGACCTCGGCGACGCGTGGTGGCGCGGCCTCGGCGCGCTCGTGCCCGCGGTGCTCGTGACCGGGATCGTGCTCGCGCTGCTCGTGGTCGGATCCGTGCGCCTCCTCGGACTCGGCGTCACCGAGGGCATCCACGCCGTGCGCAGCCGCGTCGGCTGGCAGCTCTGGACCACCGAGCGCCTGCTCGACCTCGCCCGCACCGTGCTCTTCCCGCTCTACGCGGGCCTCTTCACGCCCGTCTGGCTGCGGCTGCTCGGCGCGCGCGTCGGCAAGGACGTGGAGGCGTCGACCGTGCTCCTCATCCCCGCGATGACCACGATCCGCGACGGCGCCTTCCTCGCCGACGACACGCTCGTGGCCGGCTACGAGCTGGGCGGCGGGTGGATGCGCGTCGCCCGCGCCGAGATCGGCCAGCGCGCGTTCCTCGGCAACTCCGGCATGGCGGGACCCGGCCACAGGGTGCCGAAGGACGGCCTGGTCGCCGTGCTCTCGGCGGCGCCCACGAAGTCGAAGGCCGGATCCTCCTGGCTCGGCTCCCCGCCCGTGCGGCTCCGGCGCACGGTCGCCGCCTCGGACGACTCCCGCACGTTCCGGCCGCCGACCCGGCTGCGCGTGGCCCGCATCCTGTGGGAGCTGCTGCGCGTCGTGCCCGTGTTCGTGACCTGCGCCATCGGCCTGGCCGTGCTGGTGGCGCTCGCCGCGATCACCGAGGCGTGGGGCCCGCTCGTCGCGTTCCTGCTCGGCGGCGTGGTGCTGCTCGTGGCCGGCGCGGTGGCCGCGGCGATCTCGACGGCGGCGAAGTGGATCCTCATCGGCCGCATCCGCGCCGAGGAGCACCCGCTGTGGTCGTCGTTCGTGTGGCGCAGCGAGGTCTCGGACGTGTTCACCGAGATGGTCGCCGCGCCCTGGTTCGCGTCGTCCGCGGCCGGCACGCCCGCGCTCGTGTGGTGGCTGCGCAGCCTCGGCGCGCGCATCGGATCCGGCGTGTGGTGCGACTCGCACTGGCTACCCGAGGCGGATCTGGTGACGCTGGGGGACGCTTCGACCGTCAACCGCGGGTGCGTCGTGCAGACGCATCTGTTCCATGATCGGATCATGAGCATGGACACCGTCACCCTCGACGCCGGTGCGACCCTCGGGCCGCACAGCGTCATCCTCCCCGCGGCGCGCATCGGCCCGCAGGCGACCGTGGGCCCCGCGAGCCTCGTGATGCGCGGGGAGCTCGTGCCCGAGGCGAGCCGCTGGAGCGGCAACCCGATCGGCCCGTGGCGCGAGGTGACGCTCGGCCGGTACCTGCCCGCGGCGTCCGCGAGCGCCGACGCGACCGCCGTCGCACCCGCTCCGACCGACGCCGCCGCGACCGCGACCGCCGGTCACCGGTGAGGGCCGCCGCAGGTCCGTCGTCCGGCGACGCGTACACGCCCGAGGTCGGATCCACGGCCTTCGCGGTCGAGCGCTACGACCTCGACCTCGACTACCGCGTCGCCCGCAACCGCCTCAAGGCGCGCGCCGTCATCACCGCGGTCGCGCGCGAGCCGCTCCCCCGCTTCGAGCTCGACCTCACGGGCCTCCGCGCGGGCGACGTGCGCGTCGACGGCCGCCGCGAGACCCGCCACGTGCAGCGCGGCGGCCGGCTCGTCGTCACGCCCGCCGCGCCCATCCCGGCGGGCACCACCTTCACGGTCGACGTCGCCTACTCGGGCGAGCCGGGCCCCCGCCGCACCGTGTGGGGCGACCTCGGCTGGGAGGAGCTCGGCGACGGCGTGCTCGTCGCGTCGCAGCCGAGCGGCGCGTCGACCTGGTTCCCCTGCAACGACCGGCCGGACGACCGGGCCGCCTTCCGGATCCGCGTCGCGTGCGAGGTCGACTACTCCGTGATCGCGAGCGGCCGGCTCGTCTCCCGGCTCGAGCGCTCGGGCCGCGCCACCTGGACGTACGAGCAGGACGCGCCCACGGCTCCGTACCTCGCGACCGTGCAGATCGGCCGGTACGCCGAGAAGCGCGTGCCCGCCGGATCCACCCAGGCCGTCTTCGCGTACCCGAAGCCGCGCGAGGCCCGCGTGCTGCAGGACCTCGCGCTCGTGCCGCGCATGATGGCGTTCTTCGAGACGCTGTTCGGGCCGTACCCGTTCGACGAGTACCGGGTCGTGGTGACGGACGACGAGCTGGAGATCCCGCTCGAGGCGCAGGCCATGGCGGTGCTCGGCGCGAACCACGCCGACGGCACGGGCGGATGCGAGCGGCTCGTCGCCCACGAGCTCGCCCACCAGTGGTTCGGCAACTCCGTGGGCCTCGCGTCGTGGCAGCACATCTGGCTCAACGAGGGCTTCGCCTGCTACGCCGAGTGGCTGTGGTCGGAGGAGTCCGGCGGGCCGACCGCGGACCAGCTCGCGCGCCAGCACCACGCGCGCCTCGACCGCTACGGCACGCAGATGGCCATCGGCGATCCCGGGCCCGAGTCGATGTTCGACGACGTCGTCTACAAGCGCGGCGCCCTCGCGGTGCACGCGCTGCGGCTGACGCTCGGCGACGCGTCGTGGCGGGAGCTGCTGCTGCGGTGGACGGATCCGGCGTGGACGGATCCACGCACCACGGCCGACCTCGTGTCCGCGGCCGGCGACGCGGGCGCGCTGCTGCGCGCCTGGCTCGCGGACGCGCCGCTGCCGGCGCTGCCGCGGCGGGGGCGGCGCTGACGCTCCGCGCCTCTTCGATCCGGGAGATCGTCCTCATGCTCCGGGCCGATGTACGAGCCGGACATCGCCGCGGATCCCTCCGTCAGCGCGTCAGCGTCAGGAGGCCCGTCACGTCGTCGAGCACGGCGGCGGGGCCGGCCGCCGCGAGCGCCGAGCGGTCGTGCGCGCCCGTGAGCACGCCGACCACGAGCCCCGCGCCCGCCGCGCGACCGCACGCGACGTCGCTCGCGGTGTCGCCCACGACCGCGACGGCGGACATCGCGCTCACGCCGATGCGGAGGGCGGCGGCGAGCACGAGGTCGGGGGCGGGGCGGCCGCGTCCCGCGTCCGCGGGGGAGAGCGCGAGGTCGACGAGGTCGCGCCAGCCGAGGGCGTCGAGGATCGCGTCGCGCGTGACGGGCGCGAAGCCGGTCGTGAGGGCCACGCGACGGCCGTCGGCGCGGAGCCGGCGGATCACGGCCTCGGCTCCCGGGATCGGCTCGGCGCCGTCGGCCGCGACGATCTCCGCGTAGGCGCCCTCGAACGCGGCCGTGGCACGCGCGGCCTCGGCGCCGTCGCCCCCGCACAGGTGCAGGAACACGTCGGACTTGGAGCGGCCCATCGTGCGCCGCACGTACGCGATCGCCTCGTCCCAGTCGATCCGGTCGGCGAGCCCCGTGCGCTCCGCGGCGCCGCGGAACGCAGCCTCGACGACGCCGTCGTCGCGCACGGTCGTGCCGGCCATGTCGAGCACGACGAGCTCGATGCCGTCGAGGGCGGGGGTCGGCGCGGGGGCGGTCTCCGTCATGGCAGGCCTCTCTCGGGGGTGGACGGGGTGGCTGTCGGCTCGGGTGCGGGTGCCGGTGCCGCGACCGGATCCGCGCCCACCGCCCCGAAGCGCGCCGCGAGCTCGAGCTCGGCGAGGCCCAGCCCGCAGGTCATGCCGATGCCCGTGGTGGCGGCGAGCGCGATCACGTCCGGCATCGGCTCCTCGACGAGGAACTCCTCGGGCGCGGACGCGTAGACGCCCTGCCAGCGCTCGACCACGCGCACGGGCGCGTCGAACAGCCGGGCGGCCTCGGCGGTGATCAGCTCCGCGGTCGCCTCGGCCTGGAACGGCGACGGCGCCGCGGATCGCGCGTGCGAGTCGCCGAGGATCACGCTGCCGTCGTCGAGCTGCGTGCACATGAGGTTGAGGTCGATGCGGGCGAGGTCCGGCCGCGCGGCGTGCAGCCGGGCGCGCACCACGGCGGCCTCGGGGAGCGTCGCGAAGGCGCGGTAGCGCACGAGCGACCACCCGGTGAGCAGGGGCGCGTCGAGCGGGGCGGCCAGCGGGATCCGCACGCGCAGCATGTCGAGCGCGCACCGCTCCACGCCCCGCGCCTCCGCGAGCTCGGGCAGCAGCTGGTCGACGTCGTGGTTCACCGCGACCACCACCGTGCCCGCGTCGATGCGCCCGCGGCTCGTCTCCACGCGGCCCGCGGCGACCGCGCCGACCTGCGTGCGCAGCCGGAAGCCCACGCCGAGGGACGCGAGGTGGCGGCGGATCGCGGGGGCGGCCGTGCGCGGATCCACCTGCAGGTCGCGCGCCAGCACCGCGCCGCCCACGACGTCGGCGTCGCGCACCGGCGCCAGGCGGCGGATCCCGTCCGCGTCGACCACGCGCACCGCGCCGGGGCCGAGCGGGCCGTCGGCGAGCATCGCGGCAGCTGCGGCCTCGAGCAGCGCGCGCTCGTCGGCGTGCCGAGCGACCACGTGGGCGCCGGCCGCGCGGATCCCGAAGGAGGCGTCGCGCGCCAGCCCGAGCCACAGATCCCGCGCGGCCACGGCGTACCGGAGCGCGTCGCCGGACTGCGCCGTGACACCCACGTGCCCGAAGTTCCGGACGCTCGCGCCCGCGGGCTCCGCGCTCCGCTCGACGACCACCACCGAGAGCCCGCGGCGCACGGCCGCGTACGCCGCGCCGAGGCCGACGATGCCCGCGCCGACCACGACGACGTCGGCGCGCTCCGTCATCGCAGGACCCGCCGCATCCACACCGCGACGCCCTCGACCACGAGGACGGTCGCGAGGATCATCAGCACGATGGCCGTGACCATGCCGTACCGGGCGCCCTCGCTCGCGTTGAGGAGGTAGTAGCCCACGCCGCCGCCGCCCACGATCCCGAGGAGCGTCGCCGCGCGGATGTTCGTGTCGAGCAGGTAGAAGCCGTGGCCGAGCATGGCGCGCGCGGCCTGCGGCAGGGTCGCGGCCGCGAGCACCTGCGGCCGGGTCGCGCCCGTGGCGGTGAGCGCGCGCTCGGGGCCGGGATCCACCTCCTCGAGCGAGTCGGCCACGAGCTTCCCGAGGAGGCCCATGCCGCCGACGGCGAGCGCGATGGTGCCGGCCTGCATGCCGAGGCCGCTGATGACGATGAGCACGATCGCGAGGATCAGCTCGGGCACGCCGCGCACCGCGACGAGCACCAGGCGCGCGGCTCCGCGGATGCCGGGTCCGGGCGCGACGTTGCGGGCGGCGAGCGCGCCGATCACCGCGGATCCGGCGAGCGTCAGCAGGGCCGCGGCGAGCGCGACGACGACGGTCTGGCCCATCGCGCCGACCAGCACGGGCCAGCCGTAGGCGCCCGCGTCCGGCGGCCACAGCTCGGCGGCGACCGCGGGGATCCGCGCCCAGAAGGTGCCGAGGTCGGACCACGTGATGTCGCTCACGAGCACCGCGCCGACGAGCACGAGCGCGGCGACGGCGAGGGCCACGGCCGTGCGCACCCGGGCGGGCGTCCACGGCCGGCGGAGCGCGTCGTCGGGCGTCGCGGGCCGGGTGTCGGGCGTCGACGGGATCGCGCCGCCCGCGGAGCCGCCGGGCGCGCGCCGCGGCAGCAGCCGCCGCACGAGCCGGTCCATCGGCTGCGTGCGCACGGCGCCCGCCCCGAGCATGGCGGCGCGCACGGCGGCGGAGACGACCTCCATCACGACGCAGAGCGCGAAGATCACCGCGGCGAGCCCGAGCCCCCGCCCGTAGTCGAGCGCCTTGAACGCGTACGACATCTGCAGGCCGAGCCCCGCGACGCCGACGTAGCCGAGGATCACCGAGCCGCGCAGGTTGATGTCGTTGCGGTGCAGCACGTTCGCCACCCACGACGGCGCGACCTGCGGCAGCACTCCCGCGGCGAGCTCCTGCAGCCGGGATCCGCCGGCCGCGCGGATCGCGAGGCGCGGCCCCTCGTCGATCTGCTCGATGGCGTCGGCGAACATCTTGGAGAGCATGCCGACCGAGTGGATCCCGACGGCGAGGATGCCCGGCAGCGACCCGAGCGAGAACATCAGCACGAAGACCATGGCGAGCACCACGTCCGGTACGCTGCGCGCGAGCACGCCGACGAACCGCGCCCCGCCCTGCCACGCCGGCCCGGGCGACGTGTTCGACGCGGCCAGCACCGCGACCGGCACCGAGAGCACGGCCGCGAGCACGGTGCCGGTGATGACGAAGCCGAGCGTCTGCGCGGTGAGCCGCAGGAGGTCCGCCGGCTCGGGCAGCGTGAGCGCGCCGATGCGCCCGGCGAAGCGCTGGGCGTTGCCGAGGCTCTGCACCATGCGCGGGATCGAGATGTCGACCGAGACGAGCGCGGCGACGGCGGCCGCGACGATGAGGCCGAGCACGATCCACGCGGCCAGCCGGGCGCGGGAGGCGCGGGGGCGGGGTGCGCGGGCGGCGACGTCGGCGCCCGGCCCGCCCGCATCGGGCCCCGCGGTCCCGGTCGCGCGGGAGAGCGTCGCGGTCATCGCGCGGGGCCCGCGTCGGATCCCGCGAGCAGCTCGTCCGCCACCGCCGACAGCTCGGCCGTGGTCGTCGCGACCCGCCCGTAGATCTCCATGACCTCCGCCTTCGACAGCCCGGCGGCCGGGGTGTCGAGCACAACGCGTCCGTGCCGGAGCCCCACGATGCGGTCGGCCCACGCGATCGCGAGGTCGACCTGGTGCAGGCTGCACAGCACCGTGAGCCCCTGCTCGGCCGCGATCTCGCGGATCAGCGCCATGACCTGGTCGCTCGACTCCGGGTCGAGCGACGCGACGGGCTCGTCGGCGAGGAGGATCCGCGGGTCCTGCATGAGCGCCCGCGCGATCGCGACCCGCTGCTGCTGCCCGCCCGAGAGCGTGTCGGCCCGCTGGTACGCGCGGTCGAGGAGCCCCACGCGGTCGAGGTGCGTGAGCGCCCGCAGCCGGAGCGCCTTCGGGTACGTCCACAGCCCGAGCCGGGGTCCGCGCAGCTCGGAGAGCGCGCCGGCGAGCACGTTCTCGAGCACCGTGAGCGACGGCACCAGCTCGAACTGCTGGAAGATCACGCCCACCCGGCCCCGCAGCGCGCGGAGCGCCCGGCCCCGGAGCGCCGGCACGTCCTCGCCGAGCACGCGCACGGATCCCGCGGTCGGCAGCTCGAGGCCGTCGAGGTGGCGCAGCAGCGTCGACTTGCCGGACCCCGACAGGCCCAGCAGCACCACGACCTCGCCCCGCGCGACCTCGAGCGAGACGCCGTCGAGCGCGGTCGTGGCGCCGAACCGCTTGGTGAGCCCGGCGACCTCGACGACGGGGTCGGCGGAGGCGACCGACCCGGCGGATCCGCCTACTTCTTCTGGCACTGGGCCGACTTCGTCGTCTCGCACGTCTGGCGCACCTGGTCGTAGTACGAGTCGTCGACGGGCGTGGTCGCGGAGAAGGAGCTGCGGAAGTCGGCGCTGTCGGCGCTCGTGATGCCCGCGGCGACCATCTGGTCGACGGTCACGTTCGCGAGCGCGTCCTTGAGCTGCTGCTTCACGTCGTCCGGCAGCGTGTCCGACTCGACGATGGGGGCGCCGGGCACCATGACCTTGCCGATGACCGTCACCTTGTCGAACTTCGCCACCTCGCTGTCCTCGGCGAAGCCCGCGTCGCACTCCTTGCCCTCGCCGACCTTCTGCACGCTCACGTCGTGCTTGCCCGCGAACACGGGGGTCACGTCCTTCGTGGGGTCCACGCCCGCCTTCAGCAGCTCGGCGCTCGGGAAGAGGTAGCCCGAGGTGGACGACGGGTCGACGAAGCAGACCTTCTTGCCCTTCATCTCGGCGAGCGTCGTGATGGGGCTGCCCTTCGGCACGATCGCCTCGGAGTAGTAGCCGGGCTCCTGGCCCTCGGCCGTGATGACGGAGGAGATCGGGTCGAGCTTCGCGCCGTTCTGCGTGGCCGTGACGTAGGTGAGGCCGGAGAAGCTCGCGACGTCGATCTGGCCGGCGATGGACGCCTCGATGAGCGCCGCGTAGTCGGTGCTCTCGTGGTACTCGACCTTCTTGCCGGTCTCCTTGGCGATGTAGTCCATGAGCGGCTGGTAGTTCGTCTGCGTGTTCGCGGAGTCGGGGACGACGCCGAACACGAGCGTGCCGGAGTCCTTCGCGTAGCCGCTCGAGTCGGACTCGGATCCGGACGCGCCGGTGGCCGCGCACCCGGTGACGAGGGAGGCGACGCCGGCGAGGGCGAGGGCGGTGGTGAGGAAGCGGGCGCGGGTCGTCATGGTCGCCTTCCGGGCAGGGGTCGATGCGGGACGCCGACGAGTCTGCAATGGCCTCAGGTGGGGAAATCCCCGGCCAAACGCGAGTTCACGCCGAGTTCACGCGCCCGTGCCCGGGGTCGGGGTGGGCGGGAGGCGCGCACGTCGACGGCCAGCGGGCCGTCGGCACCGGCGGCGTCGCGGCGCGCCACGGCCGCCCGGAGCGCCGGGCCGAGGTCCACGTCGTGCAGGCCGTCGAGCGCGCGGGATCCGCCGAGCACCGGCCGCCCGTGCGCGCCGCCGCACGTGGCGCAGCGGGCGCGGACCGTCACGTCGGCGGGATCCTCGCCCACGATCTCCGCGGCGAGCGCCCGGAGCGCGGCGCGGCCGGCGGCGGTGCGGGCGGCACGGTCGACGGGCCGGGCGTGGTCGGCGACCCGCGCCACCGCGACGTGCACGACGGCGGGAGCGGGGGTCACGTGTCGACCCTAGGCGGCGGTCAGACGGCCATCCGCGCGAGCGCCACCGCGGCGGCCGTGAGCGCCGTGGCGAGCAGCACGGCCGACGGGCCCGCCCACCACCATCCCGGGCGGGGACGCGTGCCCTCGACGACCGTCGCCGCGGCGAGCAGCAGGAGCGCCAGGGAGACGCCGCCGCGCGCGAGCGACGTCGCGCTGTCGCCGGTCAGCGCGACGAGGCCCGACATCAGCAGCGCGCTCCCGAGCAGCAGCCAGCCGAGCACGTGCAGGGTGCGCACGACCTGGCTCCGCCGGTCGCGGCGCCGCAGCGGCTTCGCGCCGCGCCAGCCGTCGGGCGCGCGGAGGCCGCCGACGATCACCATGACCTCGTCGAGCTCCGGGGGCCGCTCGCCCGCGGGCAGCGCCAGGAAGCGGGCGAGGTGCTCGTCCCGCACGCCGGACGAGGCGATCAGGCGCGCCAGCAGCTCGCGCTCGCGCGCGGTGGTCCAGTCCGGGAGCGCGATCCCCCACCGGGCGGCCTGGTCGGGCGCGCGCACCTCGCGGTACCAGGACGCGAGGAGCAGGCGCGCCACCGCGTCGCCGGGCTCCTTCCGCACGCGGGTCCGCAGCTCGACGATCGCGTCGCGTCGCCGGCCCTCCGCCCACAGCGTCCGGGCGCGGTCGACGGCCACGGATGTCTGCATGCGCCCAGGCTCGCGGATCCCGGCGGACCCGCGCGCGGATCATCCCCGGCGCCTCGCCAGCGTCTCGTCCGTCTCGGTCGCCTGCCGCGTCACGCCCGCGCCGTCGACGTACGCGTACGTGGTCGTCGTCAGCTCCCCCGTGGCGCGGTAGCCGAGAGCCGCCCGACCTCCGAGGCCGCGAGCGCGCGGACCTCGATGGCCGTCACCTAGATGACCGCCTCGCTCCAGTCGTCCGGGTTGCCGAAGCGGTGGGCCGTGATGCTGACGGCCTGCTCGCGCAGGAACGTCAGCATCTCCACGCGGCCGGCCGCGGTGACCTCGTCGGCGAAGACCGCGACGTCGGGCGTGCCGCGGAGCGCGTCGGATAGCGCCCGCGCCTCCACGAGCCGCGAGTCCCGGGCGGCGACGAGGCGCACGCGCTCCGTCGCGATCCCGGACGCCGCGACGCGGGCGAGCCACGCCTCGTCCGTCTCGATGGTCACGTGCACGCTCGGCAGGTCGTCGAGCACCTGGCCGAGGCCGGCCGGCAGGATCCCCGGGACCGACACGTGCAGCTCCGCCCGCGCCAGGCGCCCGGCCGCGAGCACGCGGAGCAGGTCGGCGAGCGCGCCCGACTCCGTGAGCCGCACCGTGACGGGCAGCGGCCGGTAGCGGAACAGGTTCCGCTCCACGCCGAGGCCGCTCGGGTCCTTCACCTGGCCGAACTCGTCGTGCCACGCGACCGCGTCGCTGAGCGCCGAGCGGCGGACCAGGTCGAAGTCCTCGTAGCGGATGGCGGGCTGCGCCGACTCGATGAGCTCCGTGACCCGCGGCGCCAGCCCGCGCAGGTGCAGCGAGCTCGAGTGCCGGCCCTCGTCCGAGACCCAGGAGCCGAGGCCCATGAGGTAGTTCGGGCCGCCGGCCTTGGTGCCGGATCCGACCGAGGAGCGCTTCCAGCCGCCGAACGGCTGGCGCTGCACGATCGCGCCCGTGATCCCCCGGTTGACGTAGAGGTTGCCCGCCTCCACGGTCTCGAGCCACTGCTCCAGCTCCCGCGCGTCGAGGCTGTGCAGGCCCGCGGTGAGGCCGTAGGGGATGGCGTTCTGGAAGCGGATCGCCTCCTCGAGGGTGCGGGCGCGCATCACGCCGAGCACGGGCCCGAAGAACTCGGTGAGGTGGAAGTACGACCCGGGCTTCACGCCGTCGCGGACGCCCGGCGACCAGAGGCGGCCGGTCTCGTCCTTCGCCTCCGGCTCCACGAGCCACTTCTCGCCGACGCCGAGCTGGGTGAGGGCGTGCTTGAGCTTGCCCGCGGCGGGCTCGATGATCGGGCCCATCTGCGTGGTGGGATCCGACGGGTAGCCCACGCGCAGCGATGACACCGCATCGGTGAGCTGCGTGAGGAACCGGCGCGACCTCCCGACCGAGCCCACGAGGATCACGAGGCTCGCCGCCGAGCACTTCTGGCCGGCGTGGCCGAACGCGCTCTTCACGACGTCGGCCGCGGCCAGGTCGAGGTCGGCGCTCGGGGTCACGATGATGGCGTTCTTGCCGCTGGTCTCGGCGAGGAGCGGCAGGTCGCTCTTCCAGGAGCGGAAGACCTCGGCGGTCTCGTAGCCGCCCGTGAGGATCACGCGGTCGACCGCCTCGTGCGAGATGAGGTGCTCGCCGAACTCGGCCTCGCCCGCGTCGACGAGCGCGAGCAGCTCGCGCGGCACGCCGGCCTCGCGGAGCGCCTCGACGAGCACGGCGCCGGAGCGGCGGGCCTGGCCGGCGGGCTTGACGACCACGCCGCTGCCGGAGGCGAGGGCCGCGAGCATGCTGCCCGCGGGGATCGCGACGGGGAAGTTCCACGGCGGCGCCACGACGGTGACGCGCGACGGCACGAAGCGGGCGCCCTGCACGCGGTCGAGGTCGCGGGCGCGCTCGGCGTAGTAGTGCGCGAAGTCGACGGCCTCGCTGACCTCGGGGTCGGCCTCGGCGATGGTCTTGCCGGTCTCCGACGCCATCACCTCGATGAGGCGCGCGCGGTTGCGCTCGATCGCGACGCCCACGCGGTGCAGGAGCGCCGCGCGCTGCTCGCCGGGGCGGGCGCCCCACGACGCGGCCGTGGTGCGGACGCCGTCGATGAGGTCGTCGAGCTGGTCGGTGGAGTCGATGCGCGCGGCCTCGATGGTCGCGACGCCGAGCTGCGAGGCCTCCACGCGCGACAGGATCTCGCGGCCCCAGGCGCGGTTCGTCGGCAGCGCCGGATCCGTGTCCGCCGCGTTGTGGAACGACGTCGCCGAGGCGCCCGGGTCGACGAGCGCGTCGGGCGTCAGCAGGGATCCGCGCGTGAAGCCCTGGACCACGCTCGTGAGCTGCGGGTCGACCTCCTCCTCGGGCTCGGCGGCCGCCTCGGGCTCGGCGAGCGGATCCACGTCGTCGAGCTCCGGCGGGAAGCGGCGGTCCTGCGTGCGGTTCGGCGCCGGGATCGTGTCGTCGACGCCCTGGAGCGACGCCCGGAACCGCGACTCCTCCCGGGCGAACAGCTCGCTCGACGTGCTCAGCTCGAACACCGCCGACATGAAGTTCTCCTGGCTCGCGTTCTCCTCCAGGCGGCGGATGAGGTACGAGATGGCCACGTCGAACTCGGTCGGGTGCACCACGGGCGTGTAGAGGAGGAGGCCGCCGACCGTGCGCTTCACGGCCTCGGCCTGGCCGGTCGCCATGCCGAGGAGCATCTCGAACTCGATCCGGTCGGTCACGCCGCGCTCCTCGGCGAGCAGCCACGCGTACGCGACGTCGAAGAGGTTGTGGCCGGCGACGCCGACCTTCACGGCGTCGGCCGCGGCGGGCTGGAGCGCGTGCTCGAGCATGCGCTTGTAGTGCGTGTCGGTCTGCTCCTTGGTGGCCCAGGTGGCGACGGGCCAGTCGTGCATGCGGCCGTCGACCTGCTCCATCGCCAGGTTCGCGCCCTTGACGATGCGGACCTTGATGGGCGCCCCGCCCGCCGCACGGCGCTCCTGCGCCCACGCGGTGAGCCGCTGGAGCCCGGCGAGCGCGTCGGGGAGGTACGCCTGCAGCACGATGCCCGCCTCGAGGTCCTTCAGCTGCGGCTGGTCGAGCACGCGCGTGAACACCTCGATGGTGAGGTCGAGGTCCTTGTACTCCTCCATGTCGAGGTTGATGAACTTCGGCGTCGCGGCCTTCGATGCCAGCTCGTACAGCGGGGTGAGCCGCTCGACGACCTTCTCGACGGCCTCGTCGAACGCCCACATCGACAGCTGGGAGACGACGCTGGACACCTTGATGGACACGTAGTCGACGTCGTCCCGGGCGAGCAGCTCGCGCGTGCCCGCCAGGCGGCGCGCGGCCTCCTTCTCGCCGAGCACGGCCTCGCCGAGCAGGTTGAGGTTGAGCCGGGATCCGCCCTCGCGCAGCTTCTGGATCGCCGGCCCGAGCTTCTCGCTCGTCGCGTCGACGATGAGGTGCCCGACCATCTCGCGCAGCACGCGGCGCGCGACCGGGACGACGACCTGCGGCAGGACGGGGCCGAGGATGCCGCCCGCGCGGATCGCGCCCTGCATGTACCAGGGCAGGAAGCCCGGGGTCTTGGCGGTGAGCGCGGCGAGGCTGTTGCCGGCGACCGGCAGGTCCTCGGGGCGGACGACCCGGTCGACGAAGCCGATGGTGAAGTCGAGGCCGTTCTCGTCCTTGAGGACGCCGGCGAGACGCTCGGCGGACGGATCCGCGGGGTGCTGCGCGGCCTCCGCGAGCCAGGTGCGCACGAGCGCGACGGACCGGTCGGCGAGGGCCTCGCGGTCGGGGGCGGCGGATGCGCCGTCGACCGTGGGGACGGCAGCGGTCTCGGGGGCGGATGCGGTCTCGGCGGTCATGCGGGAACCTCTTCGTCTCGGGTCGGGCGCGATGCCCCGGCGTCGGCCGCGCTGCGGGCGCGTCCTCCCAGTGTGCGACCATGCTCTCATCGGATGCGCTGAACGTTTCCGATGATCATCGTACGGTCCTGCCGATGATTCCATCGCTCGCCTGAGATCCCCGGGAGGCGCACGTGCTCGAGATGCGACGACTGCGGCTCCTGCGCGAGCTCAAGCTCCGCGGCACGATCGGCGCGGTCGCCGACGCGCTCTCGTTCAGCCCGTCGTCGGTGTCGCAGCAGCTGTCGTAGCTGGAGCGCGAGGCGGGCGTCACGCTGCTGCGCCGGGTCGGCCGGCGGGTGGTGCTCACGCCGCAGGCCGAGATCCTCGTCGAGCACACGACGGCCCTGCTCGAGCGGCTGGAGCGCGCCGAGACCGAGGTGAACGCGTCGCTCGCGAACGTGTCCGGCACCATCCGGGTGGCCGCGTTCCAGTCGGCGCTGCTCGCGCTCGTGCCGCCCGCGCTCACGATCCTCCGCGACGACTACCCGGACCTCCGGGTCGAGATCACGATGCGCGAGCCCGAGTCGGGCCTCCACGACGTGTGGGCGCGCGACCACGACCTCGTCATCGCCGAGCAGTACCCGGCGCACGCGGCGCCGCGGCCCGCCGACCTCGACCGCGAGGAGCTGTGCGTGGATCCCCTCCGCCTCGGCCTCCCGCCCGGCCGCGACGACGTCCGGTCGATCTCCGACGCGCGCCGCCTGCCCTGGGTGATGGAGCCCGCGGGCACGGCGTCGCGCCACTTCGCCGAGCAGGTGTGCCGCGTCGCGGGCTTCGAGCCGGACGTGCGGTACGTGACGGCCGACCTGCAGGCGCACATCGACCTGGTGCGCGGCGGGCACGCGGCGTCCGTGCTGCCCGACCTCGTGTGGGCCGGCCGGGAGCCCGACGTGCGGCTGATCGGCCTGCCCGGGTCGCCGCGACGCACCGTGTTCACGTCGTCGCGCGTCGGCAGCCTCGACCGGCCGGGGATCCGCGCGTGCCGCGACGCCCTCGCGCGCGCCGTCGAGGTGATGGGCACCGGCGCGGGCTGACCCGCGGCCGGGTGCGCGCATCCGAGGGCGGACGACGACGGGCCCGGATCCGCGCGGGATCCGGGCCCGTCGTCGCGGGGCGTGCGCGGTCAGGCCGCGGGCGGTCCGCCCTCGGGCGGCGCGTCTCCGTCGCCCGCGGCGGTCGTCGCGGCCGTCGCGGCCGGCTTCCGCCGCCCGGTCACCACGATGAGCACGACCGCGGCCGCAGCCAGCACGACGATCCCGACACCCACGCCGACGATGACGCCGAGGTAGGGCGTGACGCCCTGCTCCTGCCCGGCCGCGGTGCCCGGATCCGTCGACGTCGAGCCCGAGCCTCCCGAGGCGGCCTCGCCGGACCCGGCCGCGCCCTCCTCGCCCGCCGCGCAGCCCGGGCCGTCGGCCGTGCCCGCGGAGGCGGTCGCGCCCGCGGGCGCCTGGTACGTGAACGCGATGGAGTCGGAGACGGGGTGCCCGTCCGCCGAGACCACGCGCCACGTGACCGTGTACTGCCCGGATCCGCCGAGCGCGACGGGCACCGAGACGGTGCGGCCGGAGTTGGTCGCGCAGCCGGTCTCGAAGTGCGTGCCCTGCGCGTCCGGTCCCGTCACCTGCACGATGGACGAACCGCCTGCCGCCGCCCCGGACCCGGTCGAGGCGTCGCCGCCGGCACCGCCCGGCGTGCCGAGGTCGAGGATCACGTCGTTGAAGGTCAGCGTCACCTTCGACGGCGGCGCGTCGATCGTGGATCCGGCCGCGGGCGAGCTCGACACGAGGTAGTCGTGCGCGGACGCCGACAGCGCGCCGTCGGGCCCGCTCCCCTGCGCGAGCCCCGCGAGCGCGAACGCGCCGGTCGCGAGCGCGGCGCCCGCGACCGCCGCGGCGAGCGTCCGGAGCGGCCGCCGACCGGCGCCGCCCCTGGCCGGGATCCGTCCGCCGGGCGTCACGCCTGGCCGCCGCCCTCGCGACGCACGCGGGTGAGGGCGAAGACGGCGACCACGAGGGCCACCGCGCCGAGGGCGAGGCCGCCCCCGCCGAGGCCGACCGCGACCGCGCCGCTCGTGGCGCTGGTGTCGGACGCCGCCGTGGTGACGGTCGCGTCGGGCGCCGCGGTGGTGGTCATCGCGCTCATGGAGTCGGCGGGCGGGGCGTCGTCCACGTAGAGCGTGGGCGCGGGGTGCTCGGGCTCCTCGCCGGAGGCCGGGGTCGCCTGGTCCCAGTCCACGACGGATCCGTCGGAGTAGCCCTGGTGCGCCGGGAGCATGATGCTGCCGGTGTCGGGCACGGGTCCGACCGAGACCGTGAAGCGCTGGAACTCGCCGGCCTTGAGGCCCACGCCGTCGTCGGCCGTCCACTTCACCTCGATGGGCGCATCCGTGATGGTCGCGTCGTCCGTCTTCACCGGGGTGTCGAGCTTCTCGGTCGTGACCGTGGCGGTCCAGCCGGGCACGGGCTCGGTGGAGAGGCTCGAGAACGGGATGTCCTTCGGCAGGTCGACCGTGACGCTCGTGGTCGTCGCGGTCGCGGACTCGGTGGGGACCTTGAAGGTCAGCGTGCTGTAGCTGCCGGCGGCCGCCTGGTCGGGCGAGACGCGCACGTGCGCGGAGGCCGCGAGCGGCACGGCGACGGCGAGCGCGACGCCGCCGACGAGCGCGGTGGCCGAGCGGAGGATCCGGCGGCGGGGAGCGGAGGTGGATGAGCGGGTCATGGCATGTCCTGTTCCGGGCCGCGCGGGGCGGCCCCGGGAGCGGACGCGGCGGTGCCGGCGTCCGGGGAGGGAGAGAAAGAGGGCGGGCGATGCGCGGGCATCGCGTCCGCGGCGCGAGCGGGCTCGCGCGGTGGGCTGAGGATCCGCGGGTCGCGGGATCCGGCCGGCGCGTCAGGCTGCGGCGAGCGCGCGGGCGCGCGGCGGGCCGCGATGCCGCAGGCGCCCGAGCCGGGCGCAGAGGTCGCGCAGCGCCAGGGGCGCGCGGGCGGCCCGGGCGAGCGCGGTGGTGCGCCGCCCCTCGGGCCGGAGGAACGGGATCGCGAGGGCGCGCACGACGCGGAGCGCGGACGCGTCGACGAGCGCGCGGATGGCGGCCTCGCCGTGCCGCAGCGCGAGCACGGTGACGACCAGGGCCGCGCCGTGGGAGAGGAGCATGCCGGGGTCGAGCGAGCCGGCCGCGCCCGATGGCGCGGCGTCGAGGCCCGGGAGCGCGATCGGCGACGCGCCGTGCCCCATGCCCGCGTGCGGATCCGCCGCGACGGCCGGTCCGGTGCCGTCCCCGGCCGCCGTGAACAGGCCGTGGAAGAGGAGCTGGCTGACGCCCACCGCGGCGACGAGGCGCCACAGCGCGGTGCGGGCGCCGGCGAGCGCGATGGCCGCGAGCGACGCGAGCGCGAGCCCGAACGCGACGACGCCCCAGGACGGCGCCGCCCCGCCGCCGGCCTCGTGGAAGAGGGCGGCCACGAACGTGGCGGTGGTGGATGCGGCGAGACGCCCGGATCACGCGCTGGACGCGCGGCGGGATCGGGGTCGGGGACGGGGCGGGCATCGACAGCGAGTGTAGATGAGCGGCCCGGGAGGACGCGGCGACGGCGGATGCCGCCGTCGCCGCGCCTGGTCCTACTGCGGCGGGTGCGCCGGGTCGAAGACCCGGGTGGTCGGGATGTCGGCGTACCCGCCGAGCCCGCCCTCGCCGTATCCGCGGTCGAGCTTCGAGGTGTCGCCGTCGAACTCGAGCCTCACGGTCGGCCCGAGCGTCCCGCCGCGGCGGAACGACTCCTTCGTGCCGACGGCGTCGATGAACGACTCCACCAGCCCGCCCGGGAGGATGTAGCTCGAGTACGCCTGGAACGCGCCCGGCGCCTGGTTGTAGTCGGGCGCGTACGCGGTGCCGCCCGCGTAGTTGAGGTTCGTCGGGTTGCCGAGCACGAGGCCGGATCCGCCGTTCATCGGCTTGTAGTCGCTCCGCAGGCCGTTGCCGACGAACCCGTAGACGCCCTCGGGCCCCTTCTCCCCCGTCGCGAACGTCGACCGATGGCTGATCGTGAAGAGGTAGTGCTTGCCGTTCTCGATCATCACCTCGGGCCGCTCGGTCTGGTCGGTGACGCAGGCGGACTCGAGCAGCGGATCCAGGTAGTGCCACTTGGTGAGGTCCGCGTCGTCCGCGACCGCCAGGCCGATGGAGGCCATCTGGTAGTTCGCGCCGCTCGCGGTCACCTCCTTGGGGTCCTCTGCCGCTGGGTCGCCCTTCCGGTAGCCGAGGTCGGTCTCGTCGCACTCCTGCTCGCCGCGCTTCCCGGCGACGTTGGCCTCGAACACCATGTAGGTCTTGCCCGGGTGGTCGGGATCCGTGAACGTGAACGGGTCGCGGAAGTTGGTGAACCAGTTCTGCTCGTTGGTCTGGTACTTCTGCCCGTCGGGGCGCAGGAGCGGGGTCACCGTCTCGAAGCCGGCGGTCTTGACCGCGCCGTCGACCTTCTCGATGCGTCCCTGGCTGAGCGAGATCACCGGGTCGGCGGGCTTCACGTCCTGGCCCTTCGCGTCGCGGTAGAACGCCACGTCGGTGAAGAAGAGCTTGACCGTGCCGTCGCCCATGATCCGCGCGGATCCCGACCACTCGGCCTGCTGCGTGAACGACTGGTCGGGGAAGATCCCGTCCGTGACGCCGTCCTCGAACACGTTCCCCTGGTAGGTCCAGCCGCCGTTCTCCGGGCGCTACTCCGAGGGGATCCCGGTGGGCCGCGTGAAGTAGCCGATCTTGGCGTACGTGTGCCGGTCGTCGAACGACAGGGTGCGCGGGGCCGTGAGCGCGAAGATCACGTCGTAGCCGTCGACGCTGTAGGTCTGGCCCGACGAGTCCGTGAGCGGCCAGGTGTCCCAGACGTACGCCTGGTCGGTCATCGTCGGGAAGTCCTGCGGCACCTGCGGCATGGTGAGCGCCTCGGGCATGGAGTTCTGCCGGGGCGGCGCGGTCGGATCGGACAGCTTCGCGATCTGCTTGGCGTCCGCGCGGGTCCAGTGGGCCGTGAAGTCGTCCTCCGGCGCGTACGCCTTCTGCGTGTGGACGGTGGGCCGCGGCGGCGTCGTGCCCGCGGCCTGGGCGGATCCGCCGGCGAGCAGCGCGGACGCCACCACCAGGGTCGCCGCGGCGGACGCGGACAGCCCGCGCCTGATTCTCTTGGTCACCTGTTCTCACTCTCGTTCTCGTATCGACAAGACGGATCGCGACGCGCGGAGCACGCTCCCCCGGTCGGGGAGCCTAGGGGGTGACGGGCCGGAACCGCGCCCCCGGACGGGGTCGGCGACGCATCCCGGGCGTGTCCCCCGAACGGGGTGGACGCGGCCCGGCTCAGCCTGTACGGTCGCCGGATCGGTCGTGCGGCGGTGCACGCTCTCCCGCTCCGCTCCGCCACCCGTCTGCCCCCCCGATCGCCCCACCGCGAGGAGCTCGACGACATGACCGCATCCCCGTCGCGCCCGCCCGCCGCGGACGTCGCGCCACGACTGCGCGACCGCATCCGCCCCCCTCGCCCGCCGCCATCGCCGCGCCCTCATCACGATCGTCGCGATCCTCCTGGTCGCGGCGCTCGTCGTCGCCGTGCGCGGCATCACGGGCGCCGACCGCGGCCCCGTCGAGCCCCCGCCGCCCACGTCGCGCGCCGCCGACGACGGCATCCACATCCGCCCGTCGGGCGAGTTCATGAACGACCCGCAGCGCCCCTTCCTCCTCGACGGCGTCTGGCACGCCTACGCCCTCGTCAACGTCGACCACCCGGGCGGCAACGGATCCTCGTGGCGGCACTACACGTCCGCCGACCTGGTCTCGTGGCACGACGAGGGCATCGCGATCGACAAGTACGACACCCCGCTCGGCGACGCCGAGACCGGCAGCGTCGTGGTCGACACCGGGAACACGTCCGGGCTCGGCGCGGGCACGGTGATCGCGATCCTCACGCAGCAGTCCGAGGGCGTGCAGCGGCAGTCCCTCTACTACTCCACCGACGGCGGCTACCGGTTCCAGCCGTACGCGCAGAACCCGGTCATGGACAACCCCGGCGGCCCCGACTTCCGCGACCCGAAGGTGGTGTGGGACGGCGAGCACGGGAGATGGAGCATGGCGCTCGCGGAGGGCCGGCGCATCGGCTTCTACACGTCGCCCGACCTCATCCACTGGACCTACCGCTCCGACTTCGCGCGCGGCGACCTCGGCACTCTCGAGACCCCGGACGTGTTCCCCATCACGAGCGCGGGCGATCCCGACCGCGTCCGCTGGGTCCTCGGGGTGAGCGCGAACGGCGCCGCCCAGGGCCGCGGCACGGGATACGCGTACTGGGTCGGCGACTTCGACGGCGAGCGCTTCACGACCGACGACGACGCGCCGCGCTGGCTGGACCAGGGCGCCGACCTCTACGCGGGAGTCACCTGGTCGGATCCGGCCGACGGCACCGCGCCCACCCGCCGGTACGCGATGGGCTGGACGAGCAGCTGGGACTACGCGGACCGGCTCCCGCTGCGCGACGGCGGCACGGGCGGCGGCCAGTCGCTCGTGCGGGAGCTGCGGCTGGTGCCGGACGGCGACGGCTGGGCGCTGCGGTCGTCGCCCCTCGACGCGCTCGCCGGCCGCGAGGGCGACGCGCAGCCCGTCGCCGACGCGCGCGTCGATGCGACGACCCCGCTCGCCGACGCCCCGGGCGGCCCGTCGCGCCTCCGCCTCACGCTCACGCCCGACCCCGCGGATCCCGCGCGCGAGACCCGCGTGCGCCTCGCCTCCCCCGAGGGCGGCACCGTCACGGTCGGCTACGACGCGGAGCGCCGGCAGGCGTTCGTCGTGCGCGACGACGACCCGGACGGGATCATGCCGGACGCCTACGACCGGCCCGCGACCGCGCCCCTGCCCGACACGGAGGCCGGCGATCCGGTCACGCTCGACATCGTGCTGGACGACCGAACGCTCGAGGCCTTCGTCGACGGCGACGCCGCCGTCCTCACGAGCGCGACGGTCGGGACGCTCGACGGCGCGGGCCTCTCCGTCGAGGCCGTCGACGGCACGACGCGCGTGACCGGCGCGAGCTGGACGCCGTTCGACGTCGGCCGCTGAACAGCCCGTCGCGGCGGCCGCGCGCCCCCGATCAGCCGGCGGCCGCGTCCTCCGCCAGCGCGCCCGTGAGGCGCCCCACCACGTCGTCGAGCGCGTCGCGCAGCGCCTCGAGCTCGGCGACGGTCATGCCGGTGCGCGCGGCCGCCTGCGCGGGCACGTCGACCGCGCGGTCGCGGAGGTCGCGGCCTGCGGCGGTCAGGGAGACCACGACCACGCGCTCGTCCGCGGCGCTCCGGGCCCGGTCGACGAACCCGGCGGCCTGGAGGCGCTTGAGCAGCGGGGTGAGCGTCGCGGGCTCCAGCTGCAGCGCGGATCCGAGGTCCGAGACCGAGCGCTCGTCCCGCTCCCACAGCGCGAGCATCACCAGGTACTGCGCGTGCGTCAGCCCGAGCGGCTCGAGGATCGGCCGGTAGACGGCCACGACGGTCCGGGCGGCGACGACCGCCTGGAAGCAGACCTGGCTCTCGAGCGCCAGGGGGTCCGTCACCGTCATCGCATCCTCCTCGGCCGCTGTCGTGAGCTATTCGGCACTTGGGGAGATGCTACGCACGTGCGCGCATCAGCCCGCGACGACGAGCTCCACGTTGATGTCGTCCGGGTCCTGCACGGAGAGGATCGACATGCCCGTGGGGAAGTCGATGACCTCGCCGTGGGAGATGCCGCGCTCCGCGAACAGCGCGGCCGCGCGCACGAGGTCGTCGCGCGACCCGACCTGGAGGCTCACGTGGTCGAGGCCGCGGGTCGCGGGGTCGAACGCGGCGCCGTCGCCCGCGGTCCCGCCGTCGGCGACGGGGCGGAGGCCGAGCAGCTGCGAGCCCACGCCGTAGATGACGCCGCCGAAGTACTGGGCGGGATCCTCGCGCACGGCGGGGTCGCTCGCGTCGCCCTCGCTCTCGATGGCGGGGGTGAGGCCCAGCACGCCCTCGTAGAAGGCGCGCGAGCGGCCGAGGTCGGTGACGGAGAGGCGCACGTGGTGCACGCCGGTGATGGAGTCGAGGGCTGTGGTCGCGCTGGTGTCGGTCATGCTCCGACGCTAGGACGGTCGGCGCCGGGCGTCCCGGGCCGCTTCGGTTTCCGACCACGGATCGCGGGCGGCGTCCGGAGGCGACGACCGCGCACCGGTCAGTCGTGCAGGTCGATGCCCCAGGTGCCCGACCACTCGGATCCCGGCTCCAGCGTGATGAGGCCGTCCCCCGAGTTGAACGCGTCGGCTGGCGCCGTCATCGGCTCGACCGCGACGGCCCACACGTGGCCGTCCGCGACGGGGTACCAGGGCGTCACGAAGACCTGCCAGTAGGTGAACTCGCCGTCGGCCCAGATCTCGGTGCGGCGGCCGTCGGGGGCCTGGACGCCGTGCCGGGTGACGCCGTCGACCACGCGGGCGTCGGCCCACGCGTCGTCGAGCTGCGCGTCGCGCACGCGGACGCCCTGGCGCAGGTCGTAGCGGGTGCCCTCGACCGGGGTCTGGGCGCCCGTGGGGTTGAGGCGCACGGGATCCACCTCGATGTGGGTGGGCGCGTCGATGACGACCTCGAGGTCCTCGGTGGGCACGTCGCCCACGCGGAGGAACGGGTGCGTCCCCACGGCGACGGGCGCGTCGGCGTCGCCGACGTTGCGGATCACGTGCGTGACGCGGACGCCGGAGCCCGTGAGCTCGTAGCGCACGCTCGTCTCGAGGGCGAAGGGGTAGCCGCGCTGCGGGTGGACGTCGGCGGCGAGCGTCACGGAGACGTCGTCGCGCTCCACGAGGCGGTACGGCGAGTGCAGGAGGAGCCCGTGGATCGCGTTCTCGCGGTCGACCTCGGTGATGTCGAGCTGGTGCGTGACGCCGTCCTGCTCCCAGACGCCGTCGCGGATCCGGTTGGGCCACGGCGCGAGCACGATGCCGCTGCAGAAGGGGGGCCGGGCCGCGTCGGGGTAGGACTGCACGAGGTCGGTCCCGTCCACCTGGAGCACGCGGAGCGCGGCGCCGACCTCGGCGATCACGATGCGCTGGGTGCGGCCGCCCACCTCCGCGATGAGCTCGTGCTGCTGGCCGGTGGGGAGGCGGGGAACGTACGTCACGTCGTCGGGCACGCGTCGAGCCTATCCATACGAGGCGCTGTGGCGCCTCCCAGGGGCGCGGGCATGCGGATCCCTAGGATCGTCGGCATGGCCCGGCATGAGAACGAGAAGGTACGCGCGATCCGCGAGAAGGCACGCATCGAGAGGGCCCTCGACGACCGGCGCCGCAAGCGCCGCCGCCTCATCACCCAGTTCTCCGTCGCGGGCGGCCTCGTCATCGTCATCGCGGCCATCGCCGGCGGCGTCTACCTCCTCGGGCAGTCCCAGGCGGCGAGCGCCGCGGGCCCCGTGCAGGACACGACCGCGGCGCTGTCCACGGGCGACCAGGTGCGCATCGCGACCGAGCCCACCGGCGTCAGCGTCGGCGCGGCCGAGGCCCCCGTGACCATGGACGTCTACGAGGACTACTCGTGCCCCCACTGCGCGCAGTACGAGGCCGAGAGCGGCCCGCTGCTCGACCGGATGGCCGCCACGGGCCAGGTGCGCATCGTCTACCACCCCATCCAGATCGTCACGAAGTACGGCGTGGTCGCGGGCAGCGCCGCCGCGTGCGTGCTCGCCGAGGAGCCCGACAAGTGGCCGGCCGTGCACTCGTCGCTGTTCGACAACCACTCCACCATCACCGACTCGTGGACCCACGCCGACTTCGTCACCTGGCTCACCACCCAGGGCGTCACGGCGGACGCGGCGCGCACGTGCGTGGCCGAGGGGAAGTACTCGTCGTGGATCACGGGCAACACCTCCGACGCGACCTCCGCGGGCGTCACGGGCACCCCGACGCTGCGGATCCAGGGCGACATCATCACGACCGTCGCCGGCCAGGACCTCGTGGACGCGCTCACCAAGGCCGGCGCGGACCTGCCCGCGGGCATCGCCGCCGACAGCTGACCCGGCGGGCGATGATCCCGCGGCCGCGGGATGGCAGCCGCGCGGCGCTCAACGCGCCCGGTGGTCCTGCACCGTCATGCGCGGGCCGAACCGCGGCTTCCGGAACCCGCTCGCCTCGATGAGGCGCGTCACCCGCTGGCGCTGGCCGCGCCACGGCTCGAGCAGCTCCAGCATGCCGTCGTCGTCGACGGCGTGGCCGGCGAGGGCCCATCCCACGGTGTCGTGCACGTGGTAGTCGCCGACGCTGACGGAGTCGGGATCCCCGTGGGCGCGCTGCGTGGTCTCCGCGGCCGTCCAGATGCCGACCCCCGGGATCGAGCGCAGCCGCCGCGTGATCCCGTCGCTCCCCCGGCCGAGCGCGAGCGTGCGCTCGAGGCCGGCGGCCGAGGTGGCGACCGCGATGAGCGTGCGCGACCGCTTCGGATCCACTCCCGCGCGGTGCCACTCCCACGACGGGATGAGCCGCCAGCGCTCGGGCGACGGCAGCACGCGCATGCCCGCGGGCACGGGGCCGGGCGCGGGCTCGCCGTGCGCGAGGATCAGCTGCCGCCATGCGCGTCGGGCCTCGAGCCCGGTGACCTTCTGCTCGAGCACCGCGGACGCCATCGCCTCGAACACGTGGTTCGTGCGCATCAGCCGGAGCGCGGGCAGGCGGCGGTGCGCGTCGCGGAGGAGCGGGTGCGCGGAGACGTCGAGGTCGGACCAGTCGTCGCCCTCGCCCAGCAGCTCCGGCACGCCGGCGATCGCCCACTCGGCGCCAGGGCCCCAGGCGCGCGCCTCGACGCCGCCGTCGGGGCGGGGGTCCAGCCGCAGCGATGCGTTCCCGAGGGGCGTGCGCGCCGTGCGCCAGACGCCAACGCGGCGGGATCCGGGCGGGGCGGCGTCCCACCGGCAGGTCGGATCCACGACCCCGCGGAACAGCGGGCGCAGCACCAGCCGGAGGTCGACCTCGCGGTCGGGCAGGTACGTCGTGCGCGCGTCGGGGGCCGTCACCTCCGCGCCGCCCTGGTCCATCCCCTCAGGGTACGCACGGCCGCCGACCCCGCCCGGCCTCCCGCCGCGCGCGTAGCGTCGGCCGCATGACCGACACGACGAACGACCACCAGGACGACCGCGAGCGCGTCGCCGAGCTCGTGAAGAGCGCCCGCATCGCGCTCCTCACCACCGTCAACGCCCACGGGCAGCTCGTGAGCCGCCCGCTCGCCAGCCAGGAGCGCGACTTCGACGGCGACCTCTGGTTCTTCACGCAGGATCCGAGCGACAAGACCGCCGAGATCCGCGCGAACGACCAGGTGAACGTGTCGCTGCAGTCCGGCGACGGGTTCCTCTCCATCGCCGGCACCGCGGAGATCACGCGCGACCGCGCTCGCATCGACGAGCTCTGGTCGACCGGCGCCGAGGCGTGGTTCGAGGGCGGGGAGGACGACCCGACGGTCGCGCTGATCCGCGTGCACGCCGACGCCGCCGAGTACTGGTACCAGGACACCCCGAAGCCGATCGCGCTGATCAAGTACGCCAAGGCCGCCATCACGGGCGAGCGCCCGAAGGACGTCGGGGAGCACGGCACCGTCGAGCTATGACCCGCGCGCGCTAGCTGTACTGAGTCATGACGTTGGTGACACTCGGGCCGCGGGCGTCAGCCCGTGGCTCGAGTGGATTCGTTCAGTGTTGTAGTGCTGGATCCACGGATCAAGGGCGTCGGTTCTGGCTTGGTTGCTGGTGAAGGGTTGCCGGTAGGCCCACTCGGTCGCGAGGGTGCGGTTGAAGCGTTCGACCTTGCCGTTCTGCCAGGGGCAGTGCGGGCGGATGAACTTCTGCCTCGCACCGAGCTGCGTGACCGCGTTCTGGAACGCGGCCGAGTGCCGGTAGGCGAACGCGTTGTCCGTCAGGACCCGTTCGATGCGGGTGATGCCGTGCTCGGCGAAGTACGCCGCGGCCCGGGTCAGGAACCCTGCCGCGGTCACGCCCTTCTCGTCCGGGTGGATCTCCGCGTAGGCGAGGCGGGTGTGGTCATCGACCACGGCGTGGACGTAATCGAACCCGATCCCACGACCACGAACCTGTTCGCTGCGGCCATGCGCCCGCCAGCCGCCGCCGTCCGGGATCCGGCCGAGCTTCTTCACGTCGACGTGGATCAGGTCGCCGGGATGCTCATGCTCGTACCGGTTTGCCGTCGACCGGGATGCCCGGATCACGGCCCCGGTGACGGGGTCCAACCATGCCAACGGCGGTGCCCCGTGCCGCCGCAGGACGCGGGAGATCGTGCGGGCTGGAACACCGGTCACCGGCGCCAACCGGGCAGGACCTGATCGCAATCGGGTCCTCGCTTCCACGACGGCTCGTTCTCGTTCCGGGCTCGTCCTCGTCGGCACCCGTCTCGGCCTCGAGGACCGGTCCGACAAGCCTTCGAAACCCTCGGACCGGAACCGATTCACCCACCGATGCGCGCACTGACGCGACACACCGAGTTCGCGCGCGACATGCGAGACCGGCCGACGATCCTCGACCACCCGCCGCACGAGGAGAACCCTCCCGTGAACCGTCAGACGAGCATTAGCGTGGGACATCGAGGCCTCCTGGCAGTGGCAGAACTAGACAGCTCCATCAAGCCAGGAGGCCTCCTCACACGCCCCGAAGTGTCACCAACGTCATGGCCGGGTACAGCTAGCCGGCGACGGCCTCCGGCACGCCCGCCGCGGCGCCGTCCACCACGAGGTCGGCGCGGCCGCGCGTGCCCTCGATCAGCACCGCGTTCGCGCCATCGACGTCGCGAGCCCACGCCTGGGCGGCGTCGGGATCGCGCCCGCCGGCCGTGTGCCGGTCGACCAGGCGCGAGAAGCGCGCGTCGCCCGGCGTCGCGCAGAACCACGCCTCGTCGAGCTCGGCGCGGAGGAGCCCCCACGGGCCGGCGTCGACGAGCAGGTAGTTGCCCTCGACCACGACGAGCCGGACGGCCGGATCCACCGCGATGGCGCCCGCGACGCCCTCGTCCACGGCCCGGTCGAAGGACGGCGCGTAGACGACGTGGTCGGTCTCGGCGCGGATCCGCCGCACGAGGGCGAGCACGCCCCAGCCGTCGAACGTGTCGATCGCGCCCTTGCGATCGTGGCGGCCCAGCCGGTCGAGCGTGGCGTTGGCGAGGTGGAAGCCGTCCATCGGCACGTACGCCGCGGTGCCGTCGCCCGCCCGCGCGTCGATGCACGCCACCAGCGCCCGCGCGAGCGTCGTCTTGCCGGCGCCGGGGCTGCCCGCGATGGCGAGGATCGCCCGGCGGCCGTCGCGCACGAGGCCGAGGGCGCGGCGGGCGAGGCGGTCGAGGTCGCCCGTCGCGGGCGAGGCGGGATGCGGGCGGCCGTCGGGTGCGGGGTCCATCCGGCCAGTCTCGCGGACCCGTGCCCCATGATGGACGTGTGCGCATCGGAATCCTCACCTCAGGCGGAGACTGCCCCGGACTCAACGCGGTCATCCGCGGGGCGGTGCTCAAGGGAACGACCATCCACAAGCAGGAGTTCGTGGGCTTCCGCGACGGCTGGCGGGGTGTCGTCGACGGCGACGTCATGCCGCTCGCGCGCCGCGACATCCAGGGCATCGGCAAGCAGGGCGGCACGATCCTCGGCACCAGCCGCACGAACCCGTTCGAGGGCGACGGCGGCGTGGAGCGGATCCAGGAGAACCTCGACCGCCTCGGCATCGACGCCATCCTCGCCATCGGCGGCGAGGGCACGCTCGCGGCCGCGAAGCGCCTCACCGACGCGGGCCTCAAGATCGTGGGCGTCCCCAAGACCGTCGACAACGACCTCGACGCCACCGACTACACGTTCGGCTTCGACACCGCGGTGCAGATCGCGACCGACGCCATGGACCGCCTCCGCACCACGGGCGACTCGCACAGCCGCTGCATGGTGGCCGAGGTCATGGGCCGGCACGTCGGCTGGATCGCGCTGCACTCCGGCATGGCCGCGGGCGCGCACGCGATCCTCATCCCCGAGCAGAAGACGAGCATGGACGAGATCATCGGCTGGGTCCGCTCCGCCTACGACCGCGGGCGCGCGCCGCTCGTCGTCGTCGCGGAGGGATTCATCCCCGAGCACGCGTCGGACGCGCACGGCGAGCGCGGGCTCGACGCCTTCGGCCGCCCGCGGCTCGGCGGCATCGGCGAGCAGATCGCGCCCATCATCGAGGAGCGCACGGGCATCGAGACCCGCGCGACGACCCTCGGCCACATCCAGCGCGGCGGCACCCCGTCGTCGTACGACCGCGTGCTCGCCACCCGCCTCGGCCTCGCCGCGGTCGACAGCGTGCGTGACGGGCACTGGGGCCGCATGGTCGCGCTCCGCGGCACCGACATCGTCCACGTGGGCTTCGAGGAGGCGCTCGGCCGCCTCAAGACCGTGCCGCAGCACCGCTACGACGAGGCCGCGATCCTCTTCGGCTGATCCCGGCCGGTCGGTGATCCGCCGTCGCTCGCGTCGCCGCGGCGCCCGGGCGTAGCGTGACGGCATGACGTACCGCGCGCTCGTGGCCGAGCAGACCGTCGCCGACGACGGCACCCCGGGCATCGAGGTCGCGCTGCGCGACCTCCCCGACGAGCGGGCGACGGGCGGCGCGGACGGCCCCGGCGACGGCGAGGTCGCGCTCGACGTCCTCCACTCGAGCGTCAACTACAAGGACGGCATGCTGCTCGGCGGCCGGCCCGGGATCGCGCGCACCAGCCCGCTCGTCGCCGGCATCGACGCCGTCGGCACGGTCGCGGCGAGCGGATCCCCCGCTTTCGACGTCGGCGACCTGGTCGTCCTGAACGGCGCCGGCCTCGGCGAGAGCCGCGACGGCGGGTTGGCCGAGCGCGTGCGCGTCCCGGCCGCCGCGCTGGTCCGCGTGCCCGACGGCATGTCCGCGGTGCGCGCCGCCGCCATCGGCACCGCCGGCTTCACCGCGATGCTCTCGGTGCTCGCGCTGGAGCGCGGCGGCGTGGAGCCCGGATCCGGCGACGTGCTCGTCACGGGCGCGGGCGGCGGGGTCGGATCCGTGGCCGTCGCGCTCCTCGCCCGCCTCGGCCACCGCGTGGTCGCCTCGACCGGCCGCGTCGACGAGCTCGGCGACCGGCTGCGCGCGCTCGGCGCCGCCGAGGTGATCGACCGCTCCGAGCTCGGCGAGCCCGGGAAGCCGCTGCAGCGCATCCGCTGGGCGGGCGCGGTCGACAGCGTCGGCAGCGCGACCCTCGTCAACGTCCTCGCGCAGACCCGCTGGGGCGGCGTCGTGACGGCAGCCGGGCTCGCGCAGGGCCCCGACCTCCCGGGCACCGTGCTCCCCTTCATCCTCCGCGCGGTCACGCTCGCCGGGATCAACTCGGTCGAGGCGCCGGGCGCGCTGCGGCGGGAGGCGTGGGCCCGGCTCGCGACCGACCTCGACCCCGCGCTCCTCGACGCCATCACCACGACCGTGCCGCTGGACGGCGCGATCGCCGCGGGCGAGCGGATCCTCGCGGGCGCCTCGAGCGGACGCGTCGTGGTCGACGTCCGCGCGTAGGACCCGCCGCCCGCACCCGCTGCCGCGCGCCGCCGTGCCGCGCCGCGCGCTACCCTGGGCCCGACGCGGCACGGTGCCGCCGGAGCGAGGGATCATGACCGCGGTAGCCGCCACCGGCACCATCTTCGTCGGGCTCGCGGCCCTGCTGCACGCGTTCTTCTTCCTCCTCGAGAGCGTCTGGTTCGAGAAGCCGTTCGCCTGGAAGCGCTTCGGCGTGGCCGACCAGGAGAAGGCCCTCATCATCAAGCCGTGGGCGTACAACCAGGGCTTCTACAACCTGTTCCTCGCGCTCGGCGCCGGCCTCGGGCTGATCCTCTACTTCGTCGGCAACGTGCCCGCCGGCCTCACGCTCGTGCTGTTCACGACCGCGTGCATGGTGCTGGCGTCGATCATCATCGCGAGCACGGGCAAGAAGTACCTCATCCCCGCGCTCGTGCAGGGCGTGCCGCCGCTGCTCGGCCTCGTCTTCTTCGCCGCCGCCTCCTGAGCCGTCGCCGACGGACCGCCATGAGGGCCGCCGCCCTCTTCCGCGGGACCGGCAGATGAGGTTAGGCTCACCTACATCATGACCGTCGTCCCCCTCACCGAGGCCCTCCGCGATCGAACACGACCGCGCGCCGAGGCGCACGACGCCGACGAGTTCATGTCCGCGCTCGTGACCGGCCGCGGCTGCCGCGACGACTACGTGGCCCTCGTCGCGCAGCACTACTTCATCTACCGCGCCATCGAGCAGGCGACCGAGCGCATGGCGGCCGATCCCGTGGCCGCGCGCTTCATCAGCACCCGCCTCACGCGCCTCCCCGCCATCGAGGCCGACCTCGAGTTCCTCGTGGGGCCCGACTGGCGCGAGGTCGTCGAGCCGCTCGCGAGCACGGCCGCGTACGTCGAGCGGATCGAGCGGGTCGCGTCGGTCTGGGTGGGCGGTTTCGTCGCGCACCACTACACGCGCTACCTCGGCGACCTGTCCGGCGGCCGGCTCCTCCGCTCGCTCCTGCAGCGCCAGTTCGGCTTCGACACGAACGGCGTCGGCCTCTACCTCTTCGCGGAGATCGCCGAGCCGCGGCGCTTCTGCAGCACCTACCGGGAGGCGCTCGACCAGGCGCCGTGGGACGACGACGAGCGGGCCCGGGTCGTGGCCGAGGTCGAGCACGCGTACCGGCTCACCACGGACGTGTTCGCGGAGCTCGCGCGCGGTCGCGCCACCGCTCCCCTCCGCCGGGCCTGACCCGGGGGATCCCGCCGCCCGCCCGCCTCCGGGCGTCCACCCGGCCGGCCGGTCGAGCGTCCGAGGCCGGGCATAGGCTCCGGGCATGGACGGCTACGACCTCGACTTCCTGCCCATCGCCCTCCCGCTGCCGGAGGCCCCGGCCGACGCGCAGCCCGTGCGGCTCGACTACCTGCACTTCACGGTGCTCATGGACACCGACCGGCGCCTCGCCGCGCTGACCGCCGTGAACATCGATGGCGCGCGGCTCGTCGACGTGGAGCGCTCCGACGACTGGCACCTGGATCCGCGCCTGCCGGCCGACCAGCAGTGCGGCCCCGAGCTGTACGCGCGCAACGACATCGACCGCGGGCACCTGGTGCGGCGGCGAGATCCCGTGTGGGGCGACATCGCGGAGGCCGCCCGCGCGAGCGCGGACACCTTCGTCTACACGAACGCCGCGCCGCAGGCCGCGGAGTTCAACCAGTCCAAGGAGCTGTGGCTCGGCCTCGAGGACTACGTCCTCGACAACGCCGACCTCGGCGACCGGCGCATGACCGTCCTCACCGGGCCCGTGTTCTCGGACGACGACCCCGTGTACCGCGGCGTCCGGATCCCGCTCATGTTCTGGAAGATCGCGGCCTGGGTCGCGGGCGAGCGGCTCGCGGCCACCGCGTACCTCCTCGACCAGGCGCCGGAGCTCGGCGACCTGGACCGGCGGTCGGCGACCGCGGACGCACCGGAGCTCGGGCCGTACCGCACCTACCAGGTGGCGGTGTCGGAGATCGGCGCGCTCACGGGCTTCGACGTGGCGCAGCTCGCGGCGGCCGACCGGCTCGGCGTCCCCGCGACGGCCCGCCCGGGCACGCCCGCGGACGGCCGCGACGGCTGGGTCGAGCTGGAGCGGTTCGCGGCGATCACGCTCTGAGGTGCAGCACCCCGCGGCACGACGACGGGCCCGGCCATCCGGCCGGGCCCGTCGTCGTGCTGCGGCGGCTACGCGGGCGGGGTCGCCGCAGCGGCCGCGCGGGCGGCGGCCGGGAGGGCGCGGATCACGCGGTCGAGCGACGCCTCGTCCATCGCGGCCGACACGAACCACGCCTCGAACACCGAGGGCGGCAGGCTGACGCCCTGGTCGAGCATGGAGTGGAAGAAGGCCGGATAGCGCCAGGTCTCCTGCGCCTGCACCGTGGCGTAGTCGGTGATCCCGTGCTCGGGCGGCGTGCCGAACGTGAAGCTGAAGAGGCTGCCCGCGCGCTGCACCGAGTAGGCGAGGCCGGCGCGGTCGAAGGCGAGCTCGACCGCGTAGATGAGGATGTCCGCGGCGATGTCGAGCGCGCGGTACACGTCGGCGTCCGCGAGGCGGAGGGTCGTGAGGCCCGCGGCGACCGCGACCGGGTTCCCGGACAGCGTGCCCGCCTGGTAGACGGGGCCGAGGGGCGCGAGGTGGTCCATCACGTCGGCCCGGCCGCCGAGCGCGGCGACGGGGAGGCCGCCGCCGATGACCTTGCCGTACGTGACGAGGTCGGGCGTCCAGGCGTCGGGGTGGTCGGCCGCGAGGCCGGCGTTGTCGAGGCCCCAGTAGCCGGCCGGGTGCACGCGGAAGCCCGTGAGCACCTCGTCCGAGATGAGCAGGGATCCGTTGTCGTGGGCGATGCGCGCGAGCTCGGCGGTGAAGCCGGGCAGCGGCGGCACGACGCCCATGTTCGCGGCGGCGGCCTCCGTGATCACGGCGGCGATGCGGGGCCCGTGCTCGGCGATGACGGCGCGGACGGCGCCGAGGTCGTTGTAGGGCACCACGATGGTCTGCGCGGCGATGGCCGCGGGGATCCCCGCGGAGCCCGGCAGCGCCAGCGTCGCGACGCCGGAGCCGGCCTCGGCGAGGAGGCTGTCGGAGTGGCCGTGGTAGTGGCCGGCGAACTTCACGAGGAGGTCGCGGCCCGTGAACCCGCGGGCGAGGCGGATCGCGGTCATGGTGGCCTCGGTGCCGGTCGACACGAGGCGGAGCTTCTCGATCGGGCGGCGGTCCGGGGATCCGTCGACGCCCGCGACGCGCACGCGCTCGGTGACGAGCTCGGCGAGCTCCGTCTCCGCGGGCGTCGTCGCGCCGAAGCCGAGGCCGAGCGCGGCGGCGTCCTGCACGGCCCGCACGACCTCGGGGCGGGCGTGGCCGAGGATCGCGGGGCCCCAGGAGTTGACGAGGTCGACGTACTCCACGCCGTCGGCGTCGGTCACGTACGGGCCTGCCGCCTTCACCATCATGCGCGGCGTGCCGCCGACGGAGCCGAACGCGCGGACGGGCGAGTTCACTCCCCCGGGGATGACGTCGCGGGCGCGGTCGAAGAGGTCCTGGGAGTGGGTCACGGTGAGTCCTTCGGTGCCGGGCGGGGATCCGCTCGGGGGCTGGGCCGGACGCGGTCCGGCGGGGAGGTGGGCGGCTCAGCGCCGGGCGAGGCGCTCGGCGAGCTCGACGGCCCAGTAGGTGAGGATCGCGTCGGCGCCGGCCCGCTTGATGCCGAGGACGCTCTCGTCGATGGCGCGCTCGCGGTCGATCCAGCCGTTCTGCGCGGCGGCCTCGATCATCGCGTACTCGCCGGAGATCTGGTAGGCCCAGACGGGCACGCTGCTGGTCGCGGCGACGTCGGCGAGGATGTCGAGGTAGCTCATGGCGGGCTTCACCATGACGACGTCGGCGCCCTCCTCGACGTCGAGCTCCACCTCGCGGAGGGCCTCGCGGCGGTTGCCGTTGTCCATCTGGTACGTGCGGCGGTCGCCCTGGAGCTGCGAGTCGACGGCCTCGCGGAACGGGCCGTAGAAGGCGCTGGCGTACTTGGCGGCGTAGGCGAGGATCGCGACGTCGTGGTGCCCGGCGTCGTCGAGGGCCTCGCGCACGGCGCCGACCTGGCCGTCCATCATGCCGCTGAGGCCGAGCAGGTGGGATCCCGCCTCCGCCTGGGCGAGGCCCATCGCGCGGTAGCGCTCCAGGGAGCGGTCGTTGTCGACCACGCCGTGCTCGTCGAGCACGCCGCAGTGGCCGTGGTCGGTGAACTCGTCGAGGCAGAGGTCGGTCTGGACGACGAGCGCGTCGCCGACCTCCTCGACCGCGACGCGCGTGGCGACGTTGAGGATGCCGTCGGGGTCGCTGGCGCCCGACCCCACCGCGTCGCGCATCGTGGGGATGCCGAACAGCATCACGCCGCCGATGCCCGCCTCGGCGGCCTCGACGAGCGCGCGCCGCAGGCTGTCGAGCGAGTGCTGGGAGACGCCGGGCATCGACGTGATGGGCGAGGCCTCCGGGAGGCCCTCCCGCACGAACATGGGCAGCACCAGGTCGGCCGCGTGCAGGCGCGTCTCGGCGGTGAGCCGTCGCATCGCCGGCGAGGTGCGGAGGCGGCGCGGACGGTAGTAGGGGGAGGTCATTCGGTGGTGCTCCGATCGAGGAGGTCGGCGAGGCCGGTGAGCCCCGCCGTGTCGGCACGCGGCTCCTCGTGGCGGGCGATCTCCACCAGCGACTGGATGAGCGACGCGGCCGAGCGCTCGGAGGCGACCACGTCGACGCGCACGCCGGAGCGGCGCGCGTCCTTCGCGGTGCGCGGGCCGATGCAGGCGATGAGGACGCCGTCGGGCACGTCGCCCAGCTGCTCGTGCACCTGCTCCGCGACGCTGCCCGAGGTGACGAGGATGGCGCGGACGCGGCCGGAGGAGACGTCCTCGCGGATCCGGTCGCTGACGGGCACGCCGACCGTGCGGTACGCGACGACCGAGCGGACGTCGTGGCCGCGCGCGATGAGCCCGTCGGTGAGCGTCGGCTTCGCAATCTCGGATCGGAGCGTGAGCACGCGGCGGCGCGGGGATCCGGCGGCCATCTCGGTCCACTCCTCGAGGAGCGCCATGGCGGACGAGTCGATGGACGGCACGAAGTCGACCGTGTAGCCCGCGGCGACGAGCGCGGCGGCCGTGGTCTCGCCGACGGCCGCGATGCGCGTGCCCTCGGGCACCACGGCGCGGTGCGACGACAGCACGTCGACCGTGGTGGCGCTCGTCACGGTGAGCCAGTCGAAGGATCCCGCGGCGAGGTCGGCGAGGGCCGACTCGAGCGCCTGAGCGTCCTGCGTGGCGGCGAAGTTGATCATCGGCGCGACGACGGGCGTGGCGCCCTGCGCGCGGAGGTCGTACGCGACGCCGTCGCCCCACGGTCCGCCGCGGGGCACGAGGACGCGCCAGCCCTTCAGGGGCTTCTGGTCTGTCGAGGTCATCGGGTCCCTCCCAGCGGCGCGAGATCGGCCGCTCCGGCATCGAGGAGCTCGCGGGACACGGGCCCCGAGAGCGCGGAGGCGGAAGCGCCCAGCTGCGCGAGGTCGAGCCCCGCCGTGTCGAGCTCGTGGCTCGCGGCCATGCGCTGCGTGCCGTCGGGCCGGTAGACCACGGCGCTCAGGGCGAGGCGGGCGCTCGTGACGGTGGCCCACGCGCCGATGGGCGCCGCGCAGCCGGCCTCGAGGGCGGCGAGCACGCCGCGCTCCGCGAGGACGGCGGCGTGCGTGAACGGGTCGTCGACGGCCTCGACGGCGCGGCCGACGACCGAGTGGGTCTCGGCGTCCTCCGTGCGGATCTCGAGCGCGAGCGCGCCCTGCCCGGGCGCGGTGGGCCAGCGGTCGAGCTCGAGGTGCTCGGAGGCGGCGGAGATCCGGTCGATGCGCTCGAGGCCGGCGGCGGCGAGCACCACGGCGTCGAGGTCGCCCGCGGTGACGCGGGAGAGGCGGGTGTCGATGTTGCCGCGGATGTCGACCACGTCGAGGTCCGGGCGCTCGGCGAGGATCTGCGCGCGGCGGCGCGGGGATCCGGTGCCGACGCGGGCGCCGCGCGGCAGGGTCGCCATCGTGAGGCCGTCGCGCGCGCAGAGCACGTCGCGCGGGTCCTCGCGCACCGGCACCGACGCGACCGTGAGGCCCGCGTAGGGCGCGGTCGGCAGGTCCTTGAGCGAGTGGACCACGAGGTCGCACTCGCCGCGGAGGAGCGACTCGCGGAGCGCGCTCGCGAACACCCCCGTGCCGCCGAGGCTCGACAGGGACGCGCGCGACGTGTCGCCGTGCGTGGTCACGGGCACGAGCTCGACCTCGAGTCCCGACGCGTCGGTGATCTCCGCGGCGATCGCCCGCGTCTGGGCCAGGGCGAGCGCGCTCCCCCGGGTCCCGATGCGGAGGGTCGTCGTCGGAGCCGACGTCGTGGGACCGTCCGTCACGGTGCGAGCCCGGAGACGGCGGGCTTGAAGCCCAGCCGCACGTTCTCGCAGCAGCCGGTGCGGCACACGTCGTACCAGGGTCCGAGGTCGGTCATGTGGGGACGGTCGGCGGCCTTCACGCCGTCGCGGCGCTCCAGCACGAGGTCGATGAGGCCGTCGACGTACGCGGCGTGCACGCCCGGCGTGGGCACGCGCACCGAGTACAGGCCGTTCTCGGCGGCGGACTCGGTGGCCTCGTTGTCGAGGTCCCACTTGACCTCCATGTGGTCGCTCACGAAGCCGAGGGGCACGATCACGACGGCGCGGCGGCCCTGCGCGGGCAGCTCGCCGATGGCGTCGTTCACGTCCGGCTCGAGCCACGGCATCGAGGGTGGGCCGGAGCGCGACTGGTAGACGAGCTGCCACGGCACGTCCTGGTCGATGCCGAGCTCCTTCTTCACCTCGTGCATGACGACCTCGGCGACGGCGAGGTGCTGCGCCGCGTAGGCGCCGTCCTCGTCGAAGCCGCGCTCGGCGGGGCCGGACTTGGCGGCGTCCGACGACGGGATGGAGTGCGTGGAGAACAGGATCTCGACGTCGGTCGCGAGGTCGACGGGCTTCCCCTCCGCCTCGAAGTGCGCGATCACGTCGCGGATCCCGTCGCGCGTGCCCTCGATGAACGGCGTGACGAAGCCCGGGTGGTCGAAGAACTGGCGCACCTTGTCGATGCGGATGACGCCCTGCAGCTGCGTGTCCTCGAGCGCGTCCGCGAAGTCCTCGCGGTACTGGCGGCACGAGGAGTACGAGCTGTAGGCGCTCGTGGCGACGGCGATGAGCTGGCGGTAGCCCTTCTCCTCGGCCTCGCGCAGCGCGTCGTTGAGGTACGGACCCCAGTTGCGGTTGCCCCACAGCACGGGCAGGTCGATGCCGCGCTCGGCGAGGCGCGCCTCGAGGGCGGCCTTCAGCTCGCGGTTCTGCTCGTTGATGGGACTGATGCCGCCGAACGCGCGGTAGTGGTGGGCGACCTCCTCGAGGCGCTCCTCCGGGATTCCGCGACCCGAGGTGACGTTGCGGAGGAACGGGATGACGTCGTCCTGGCCCTCGGGTCCGCCGAAGGAGGCGAGCAGGATCGCGTCGTAGGCGACGGGCTCCTCGACGTGCGCGGGGCCCATCTTCGCGGCCTCGCTCGCGGCGGAGACGAGGGCGCCGGGCGCCCGAGGGGCGTCGGTGGCGGGGGCGGGCTTGCGACCCAGGTTGACAGCGGCCATTACTGGAGGACCTCCACGAGCTCGGCGGTGGTGATGCGGCGGCCCGTGTAGAACGGGACCTCCTCGCGCACATGACGGCGCGCGTCCGTGTTGCGCAGGTCGCGCATCATGTCGACCAGGTCGACGAGCTCGTTCGACTCGAGCGGGAGGATCCACTCGTAGTCGCCGAGGCCGAACGACGAGACCGTGTTGGCGATGACGCTGCGGAAGGCCGCGCCCTGGCGGCCGTGCTGGGCGAGCATGCGCCCGCGCTCCTCGGGCGGCAGCAGGTACCACTCGTAGGAGCGGACGAAGGGGTAGACGCAGAGCCAGTCGCGCGGCTCCTCGCCCCGGAGGAAGCCGGGCACGTGGCTGCGGTTGAACTCGGCGTCGCGGTGGACGCCCGCGGCGCTCCACGACGGGATGAGCGCGCGGATGAGGCGCGCGCGGCGGATCTCGCGGAAGGCCCACTGCAGGGTCTCCATCTGGGGGCCGTGGATCCAGACCATGAGGTCGGCGTCGGCGCGCATGCCCGAGACGTCGTAGAAGCCGCGGACGGTGACGCCCTCGGCCTCGACGATGTGGACGATGCCGTCGAGCTCGTCGACCGCGCCGGGGACCTCGCGACCGTCGAGGTCGTCGGGGCGGGCGGGATCGCGGCGGAAGACGGCCCAGAGGGCGTAGCCGCTGGGGGATGCCTCGGGGGTCGACCCGTCGTCAGGACGGGCCTCTCCGGGGGACTCGATCGGGGGGACCTGAGATGCCGCCGACTCGGCAGCCGGGATGCTCATGATCTCCATGGTACGTCGCGCGGCGACCCCGCCCCGCATCGGACGGACGGCCGTCAGATCATTCGCGGGCTACCGGGCGTCGCGGCCCGTGAGCGCGAGCAGCCGCACCTGCAGGGGCGCGTCCTCGGCGACCGGCACGGGCGACGCGAACAGGCCGCTGGCCTCGAGCGTGTCCTTCTGCGGGGCGAAGACCGTCCACGTGGCGCGCACGAGCTCGTCGTCGATGCGCTCGTCGGCGCCGACCGCGCGCGCGAGGTCCCAGCCGTGGATCACGACGTCGGACAGCTGCTCGCGCAGGTACTCCCGGGCGGGCACGCGATCGGTCGACAGGAGGACGGGCCGCTCCGGTTCCACGCCCTCCCACGCCGCGAGCGCCTCGCGGGAGTAGCGGCCCCACTCGGCCACGAGGTCGTCGTCGAGGTCGCGGATGAGCGGCTGCCCGGTCTGCACGGTGTGGCCGGCGAGGAGGAGCGGCACCCACTGCTGCTCCTCGATGACATGCGCCACGAGCTCGCGGACGTCCCACTCGACGTCGGGCGTGGGCGCCGTCCAGTCGGTGACCGCGCCGAGTCGGTCGGCGAATCCGGTGTGCGCCCGGCGGATCAGGTCGTGCCAGTCGAGGTCCGTGTCCATGGTCGCGCTCCCGTCGGTGGTGTCACCGGGGAACGTCCGCGGCGGGCCCGCGCATTCCCGCTCCGGATCCGGGTGGCGCGACGGGCGTCAGGCCGGGGGCTGCCGCGCGGCGGAGAACTGGTGGCGGGGAGCCCGGAGCGCGCGGAACGGATCCGTGCCCGCGAGGCCCTGCAGCCCCGGCGCGAGCACCCCGAGGATCCCCACGACCGCCACGACGACGACCAGCAGGCGCGGCAAACCGGACGCGACGGAGTGCACGACGGCCATGGGCTCCAGCAGGTTGACGCCGACGAGGAACACGGTCGCCGAGACCGCGAGCGACATGGCCGCGCCGTCCGCGATGCCGACGACGGCGAGGATCACGAGCACCCACAGGCCGTACCAGGGGTACACGACGGGCGACATCGCGACGACGCACACGAACGCGAGGGCCAGGCGCGCCTCGCCCGAGAGCGTGCGCGTCGTGAGGATGCACCACGCGGCGCCCGCGAAACCGAGCAGGATGCCGGCGGTCTTGATCCCGCCCTCGACCGCTCCGCCCGGCCCGCCGAGCGCCTCGACCAGCGGGCCGAACGCGCCCGCGGCCACGCCGAACGGCATGAACCACGAGACGACGGAGACCGGGCTCGAGAGGGCGGAGATCCAGCCGAGGCCGACGCCGAGCAGCTCGCCGCCGAGCGCCAGGAGGGCCATGGCGGCGATGCCGGACGCGGTCCACGCGGCCCAGACCCGCGGGTCGCGGGTGGGCGGGCCGAGGCCGGCGACGCCGCCCGCGGATCCGTCGACGGCCACGCCCTCCGGCGCCCGGTCGTCGACGCGACGGGCGCGCATCTCCGCGTGCACGATCGCGACGATGGGCAGGGCCAGCAGCGCGATGGGCTTGACCGCCACCGCGCACGTCACGAGCAGCACGCCGAGAACGGGCCGCGAGTCGATGGCGGCGAGGAGGCCGGCGACCAGCAGGCCCATCATCAGCGCGTCGTTGTGCGCGGCCACCACGAAGTTGAAGACGACGAGCGGGCTCGCGGCGAGGAACCACGCCGTCCGCACGGGGTCGATGCGGCGGCGGCGCGCGATGCGGAGGCCGCACGCGACCATGAGGACGACGCCGACGACGGCCACGCCGCGTGCGGCGAGGACCGCGACCTCGACCCCGACCGCGTCGGAGATCGCGCCGATGACGCGCTCGATCGCGAGGAACAGCGGGCCGTAGGGCGCGGGGGTGTGCGCCCACAGCGGGTCGACGCCCGTGCTCCGCCAGACGGGCAGCACGGCAGGCCCGTGCTCGTACGGCGAGAGGCCGGCGCCGAGCACGCGGCCCTGGGCGATGTACGAGTAGATGTCGCGGCTGAACAGCGGCGCGCTGAAGAGGAGCGGGACGGTCCAGACGACCGCGAGCCGCAGCGTGGCGGGGAGGCCCACCGGGCCGAGCCGCGGGAGGAGCGCGCCGAGGAGGAGCCACGCGGAGGTGAGCATCAGGCCGCCCACGACCACCCCGAGCGACGCGACGCTCGTGGCGACGGGCGAGACGCGGAGCGCGCCGATCACGGGCGTCCGCGAGAGCTCCGACTCGGCCGGCGCGTGGCCGACGACGAACGAGGCCACGAGGAGGAGCAGCGCACCGGCGAGCCCGACGAGCCCCGGCAGCATCAGCGGATGCGCACCCGGGGATCCCGGCTCACGCGCCTCGCGGCGGCGCGGACGCGCGGATCCCCCCTCGGCCATCACGGACGCTCGACCGGTGGGTCAGCGACGCGCGGCGCGGGCCACGGCCCCGACCACGCCGCCGACCACCACGACCGCGCCCACCCCGACGGCCACGAGCAGCAGCGGGTCCTCGTCGGCCGTGCGGCGGATGCGGCGGCGCAGGTCGGCGACGCCGTCTTGCGCCCGGCGACGGACGTTCAGCTTGGCCTCGAGCGCGTCGAGCGTCGCGGAGATCTCCTCGCGCGTGTGCTGGATGTCGAGCTTCAGCTCGGTGCGGGACCGGGGTCCCGTGGGGCGGGGGCCGTCAGTGGTCATACTTGCCGGTCCCCTTCACCGCGTCGACGTCCTCCTTGAGGCTGTCCACCGTCTCCTCGGGCGTGGGCGGGACGCCCTTCTTGAGCCAGCGGATGCCGAGCAGCGCCAACACCGCCGTGATGAGGAGGAAGACGCCCGCGACGATGAGCGCGGACAGCCACGGCGAGAACGCCTCGGACAGGCCGAGGATCGCGGCGGCGACGAGCACCAGGAACGCGATGAACGCGAAGAACAGCGCCACGACGAGGAAGCCGGCACCGATCCCCGCGTGCTTGAGCTTGGTGACGAGCTCGTTCTTGAACGACTCGATCTCGTCCTTGATCAGCTGGACGATGAGCGTCGGCAGGTCGGCGACGAGCCGGACGAGCGAGCGCTTGCTCTTCGGATTGAGATCCTGATCCGTCATGCGGGGTTCCCTCCTGGGGATGGGCTTGCGGGTCAGCGGGAGGTGCCGGAGCCGTTCGGCTCGGGCGAGGCGGGGTCCATGGTCGGGTACGAGGAGGTCGACGCGCTCGAGGGGGCGCTGCCGCTCGAGGAGTCCTTCTTGCCGCCGGTGACGGTGCCGACGACCTTCTTGGCGCCGCCGACGACCGCGTGCGCGACGTCGGGGGTGTGGTCCTTCACGAAGCCGGCCGCGTTGTCGACCTGGCGCTGGACCTTCGGGTCGTCCCAGACCTTCTTGGCGTTCGTGCGGATCTGCTCGTAGCGCTTGCGTCCGGCGCGGGCGCCGAGGACGTAGCCGACACCAGCTCCGGCGACGAAGAGAAGCTTGCCTTTCATGGGAGATCTCCGATCGTTGAGGGGGCACGTGCAGCACACGTCCCTCCAGCGTATCCCTCCGGCGCGGCCGCGTGGTCGGGGGCGGCGGGGCCGACGGTGCCCGGCCACGCCGGTCCCCGACCGCCCATCAGCGGGCCAGGAGGCGTGCCGCAGCGGCCTGGGCGTCGGCCACCACGGAGGCGAGCCCGGTGCCCGCGACGGCGGACCCGGTGATCTCGAGCCCCGGGTGCTCGGCCGCCTCGTCGCGCACGGCCTGCACGCGCTCGCGGTGGCCGGAGGCGGCGAACGGGAGGGCGTTGGTCCAGCGCACGCGGGCGGATCCGGTGACGCGGCCGGCCAGGTCGACGCCGAGCAGCGCCGACGCGTCGTGCACCGCGAGCGCGGTGAGCTCGTCGTCGGGGAGCCCTGCGGTGTCGTCGTCGCCG